>CAZQPF010000090.1:0-12117 GCA_964595165.1 uncultured Desulfohalobiaceae bacterium | reverse complement strand
TTTAGCGTCATCATCCTCAAATGGAAGAAGAATGCGGTCAAACTGAGTGAGGGGTTGGAAGTCGAGTTTCATACGAGCGCAGCCTCCGGCTGCGCTGGCTTAAAAGTTAGGCTAGCCTAATTTTTTATTGACAAGATCCTTTCCCGCTCCTATATCTAGTTCCACGGAAAGCCATCTGGAACATGCCCTGAGGGCTCTCTCTTCGATTTCTATTATTTGTATGGAACAATGCGCAGCAGTGAAGACGGCCGTCTTCACTGCTGCGCATTGTTAGGGGAGCTAAACCTTGCTTCGAGAAGACGCCCGATCCAAAACCCTGCCCATCGCCCTGGCCGGAAACCCCAACTCCGGCAAGAGCACGCTGTTCAACGGGCTCACCGGCTCCCGCCAGCAGGTGGGAAACTACCCGGGAATCACCGTGGATAAACGGGAGGGGATGGTCTCTTACCAAGGAAGACAGATCCATCTCGTGGACCTTCCCGGGACCTACTCCCTGACCGCCTACTCCCAGGAAGAGCTGGTGGCCCGCAACGTGCTCGTCGAAGACAGGCCGCGGCTGGTGGTGAACGTCATCGACGCCACCAACCTGGAGCGCAACCTGTACCTCACTGTGCAGTTCATGGAGCTCGGCATCCCGGTCGCCCTGGCCCTGAACATGATGGACGAGGTTCGCAAAAGGGGCCTGACCATAGATACCGGCCAGCTGGCCAAGCTGCTGGAGGTGCCGGTGGTGGAGACCATTGCGCGAACCGGACAGGGCAAGCAGGAGCTGCTGGAAGTCATCGCCCGGCAGGCAGAAAGCGAGGAGGCCTCCAATTGGCGGCCGCTTCGCATCTCCTACGGCCCGGACCTGGATCCGGTTCTGGAGAGCATGAGCCGCCTTATCGAGGAGCAAGGCTTCCTGGCCCATCTCTACCCCTCCAGGTGGGTGGCCCTCAAGTACCTGGAGGAGGACGAGGAGATTCTGAGGCTGGGAAAAAGGACCGATCCGGGCACCTCGGAGCAGCTGGAAGGCATGGTGCAGAACGTGGCCCGTCACTGCGAGCAGACCCTGAAGACCCATCCGGAGGCCATCATCGCCGACTACCGCTACGGGTTCATCACCTCGCTGCTCAAACAGGGCGTTCTGCAACGCTCCAGCTCCATGAACCGACTGCACTTCACCGACCACGCCGACCGGATCCTGACCCATCGCGTCCTGGGGCCGCTTATCATGTTCGGCGTGCTCTACGGCATGTTTCAGTTTACCTTCGGCTTGGGCGAAACCCCGCTTGGCTGGGTGCAGCATTTCTTCGGCTGGCTGGGGGAGACGGTGCGCAGCCTCATGCCGCCGGGGCTGCTGCGCTCGCTTCTCGTTTCCGGGATCATTGACGGGGTGGGCGGGGTGCTCAGCTTTGTCCCCCTGATCTTCATTATGTTCTTCGGGCTTTCCTTTCTGGAGGACTCCGGCTACATGGCCCGCATGGCCTACATGCTGGACCGTGTCTTCCGCGCCTTCGGCCTGCACGGCTGCTCGGTGATGCCCTTCATCATCTCCGGGGGAATCCCGGGGGGATGTGCCGTGCCGGGGCTCATGGCAACCCGCACCCTGCGCAGCCCCAAGGAGAAGCTGGCCACGCTCCTGACCGCTCCCTTTCTCTCCTGCGGGGCCAAGGTACCGGTCTTCCTCCTCCTGGCCGGGGCCTTCTTCCCCCACTCCGCGGCCCAGGTGCTCTTTTGGCTCACCCTGTGCGGCTGGGTGTGCGCCCTTTTGGTGGCCAAGCTGCTGCGCTCCACAGTGATCCGGGGCGAGCCCACGCCCTTTGTTATGGAGCTGCCCCCTTACCGGCTGCCCACGCTCAAAGGCCTGCTCATCCACACCTGGGAACGGGGCTGGCAATACATCCGCAAGGCCGGGACGGTCATACTGGCGGTCTCCATCCTCATCTGGGCCGCCATGAGCTTTCCCGGACCGCCGCAGGAAAAGATACAGCCTATCAACTCCCAAATGGCCTCCCTAAGCGAGCAGCTTGCACAGGCTGAAGGTACGGACCAACGCCAAGACCTGCAACAGCGGCTTGCAGAGCTGAAAAGCCTTCGGGCCCAAGCCGACCTGCGCTACTCCGTGGCCGGCAGAGTCGGAGCCGCCTTGGAGCCGGTGTCAAAATGGGCCGGCTTCGACTGGAAGACGAACATCTCCCTCATCGGAGGCGTGGCCGCCAAGGAGGTCATCATCTCCACCCTGGGAACGGCCTACTCCCTGAGCACGGTGGATCCCTCCGCAGCAAGCTCGCTCTCCCAACGTCTGGTCCGGGATCCGTCCTGGTCCAAGGCCAATGGGCTGAGCCTCATGATCTTCGTGCTGCTCTATTCGCCCTGTCTGGTGAGCGTAGTGACCATGGTCAAGGAGTCGTCCTGGAGGTGGGGGGTGTTCAGCATCGTGTTCAACACGCTGCTGGCCTATGCTCTGGCGGTGCTCATCTTCCAGACCGGACAGGCATTCTTCGTATAAATTAACAAGACCTCAGCGCAGCCGGAGGCAAAGCTGACTTGGAGAAAAAGGGCCATGTACGCCATTGTGGATAAGATCGCGGTCGGAATCATTCTAGCCTTGGCCGGGCTCTATGTCTGGAGGCGCTTTTTCCGCTCCCAGGGCTCTGGAACGGCCCAGGGAGGTTGCGGCTGCTGCAGCCAGGACTGCCCTTCGCGGAATCTGAGTCAGGACAAGCTCAGTTCAAAAGACAGCCTGACCTAAGGCCTGTTAATCAAAGATCACTCGGTTTCATTGGATTCGATCAAAAAGAATCCAAGACCCTGATTTTTAGCAACTATACGCTGAACACCGCTATGGCCGAGCTCATATCTGCAGCTTATACGAGCCTGCCTCATGATCACCTGTGCAGGAATGAAAAGAAGATGGCGGGAGCCATAAGAGAAGGACGTTCCCAGGGAGGACCCTGGGAACGAAGAACAAATTTGTTTCGAGCTTCGTGCTTCGGATTTCGATATTTTGCCCAATTTCGAACTCAAGCCCTTATCGTAAGATCAGGGGAGGGTCGCTACAAAAAAACAAGATCTGTAAGTGCCCCTAGCCCCGGCTAGGCCTCGAAACCGACCCAGTCCGTGACCTGCTCCACCGCTTCCCGCGGGCTGTCGTAGGCGTTGGCCGGGAAGTCCCAATCCGGAAAGCCGATGGCTATGCAGATAATGATCCGTTTGTCCTGCCCGATGGAGGCGTGCTTGCGGATGACATCCGGATAGGTAACCCCCTGCGTGGCGATGCAGGTTCCCAGTCCGAAATCCAGGGCGGCCAAGCAGATGTTCTGCATCACCGCCCCGATGTCCAGCAGGGGATCGCTATCCGGCAAGCAGCGGTCCACGCAGATGAAGATCCCGGCCGGGGCGTCAAAGAGTCGGAATCCCCGCTCCATCCAGGCCATCCGCCTCTCCTTGTCCTCCCGCTTGATATCCATGAGAGTGAAAAGCCCTTTGGCCAGGTCCACCTGCCGCCCGCGGTAAACGCTCTCCTTGGGCCATCCCCCGGAGCTGAACTCCGGTTGGCCCTCGTCTCCGGAGCGGAACCTGGCTGCATTCTCCTCCTTGATCCGCTGCAGCGGCTCCCCGCTGACCACGTTGAACTCCCAGGGCTGGGAGTTCATGGCCGAAGGAGCCCGCACCGCGATCTCCAGAATGCTCCTCAGGGTCCGCTTCTTCACCGCGTCCGGCTTGAAGGCCCGAATGCTTTTGCGTTGCCGCATGGCTTGGAGTATATCCATACCTCTCTCCTTGATTTAGCGCCCTCGCCTGCCGCCTGGATAAGGCAGGTGCAAAAAGTGTTTCTGGCAGCCCCTGCCTTGATCGCACTAGTGACTTGTCATGCTCACTCGACAGTCAAAACTTTTTGAGTAACATATTGCGGTGATTGCTGATATTGACGAGTTGATTTGACTGTGAATGCTTTTGACTTATCTCTTTGATTTCTTTGTCTTAACTGTGAACCGTGAACTCTAAAGATGCTCAATCTGGCGTTTAAAACAGGAAACCTGCACCTGCTTGCTGGAGCAGAAAAAACTGACGATTCACGCTGGACAGGTCTAGAGGCTCAAAACGCTGTAGTCCGGCTCTTTGAGGAAGCCGGTAAGCGGCTGACCCATATACTTCACCGTGACCCCCAGACGTTCCAGCGATTCCGTGACCCCGTATCCGTCGGCGCAGGCCTTGCAAGCCAAAAGCTCCACTCCGGCCTGCTTCATCTTCTCCAGCTCCTCCTGAAGCTCCTGGTCCTCAGATATGAGCTTGGAGGAGGGCCCCCAGATCACCAGGGTAACCTCCTCCCACCAGCCCCGTTTCTTGGAGTTGAGGGTGTACATGAAGGCCATCTTGAAGGCCGCCTCTCTGTCGCCGCTGGTCCAGAGTACGACCAGATGCTTCGGGCTCTGCTGGCTCATCTCCGCCTCCTTGCTTCTGGCTAGAGGGTTGAGTAGGGTGCATTGTCAGAGACTGCGGTGAATTGCTTCCACCGCAAACCCTGATATTGCTGCTTCCATATGATCTCTGCAACACCCGGAGGGCAGTCATGAAGGATCTGGACGAACAAAGGGCCCGTTTCCTCATCCAGGATTTCAAGCAGGGATTCATCGACTTCTGTCAATTTGAGGTGGAGCATATCAAAGCCGGCTTCCTGCAATCAAGCCTCCAGGTATCCCCTTTTCACAGGCAGCAGGACGGCTTCGTCCACGCCGGGGTCTTGGCCACTATGGCCGACCACACCGCCGGCTATGCCAGCTTCACTCTTCTGGATCCCCAGCAGCAGATCCTGACCATCGAGTTCAAGATCAACTTTCTCTCCCCGGCCCAGGGCCCCAGGCTGGTATGCACCGCCCAGGTGCTCAAGTCCGGAAAGAAGCTGTTTGTCACCGAATCCCAGGTCTTTGACGGCGATCCGGACAGCGGCGTTCTTGCGGCCAAGGCCACGGTCACCTTGATGCCCGTTTCCCGCGAAGCCTTGCGCAAACGCCAGCCCGCTTCCGCACCCAGCGGCTCCTCTTAGAGCCCAGGGGGTTGGAGGCCTCATTCTGCTGCAGCTTCAGCTGCGTGATCCTTGGCCACCAGCAGATATATCGGGGGAAGCACGAAGAGGGTGAACAGGGTACCGATAAGCATCCCGGTGCTGATCACCAGGCCGATGTGAAACCGGCTCACGGCCCCGGGGCCGGCGGCGATAAGCAGGGGCACGATGCCCATGACGGTGGAGAAGGTGGTCATCAGGATAGGGCGCAGCCGGATCCCGGCCGCCTCGGAAATGGCTTGGAGCTTGCTTCTTCCCTGGCGCTGCAGCTGGTTGGCGAACTCCACGATAAGGATGCCGTGCTTGCTGATGAGCCCAATGAGGGTGATGAGCCCCACCTGGGTGTAGATGTTTACGCTGGCGAAGCCCAGAGTGAGAAAGATGAGAGCTCCGGAGATGGACATGGGAACGCTGACCAGAATGATGAGCGGGTCCCGGAAGCTCTCGTACTGGGCGGCCAGCACCAGGAAGATGATGAGCACGGCCAGGAAAAAGGTCACGATGAGGGCGCTGCCCTCCTGGATGTACTGCCTGGATTGCCCGGCGTAGTCCGAAAGGTATCCCTTGGGAAACAGGGAGCTCGCCTCTTGCTCCATAAAGTCCAGAGCCTGCCCCATGCTCACTCCCGGCGCCGGCACTGCGGAAATGGTGGCCGAGTTCAGCTGCTGGAAGCGGTTGAGCTGCTCCGGCTGCACCGTTCGCTTGAGCTGCAGGAGCGTATCCAGGGTCACCAGCTCTCCCTTGTCGGTGCGAATGCTGTACTCCTTGAGCTGATCCGCATTGAGCCGGCTCACCCGCTTCACCTGGGGTATGACCTTGTAGCTTCGCCCCTGGATGCTGAAGCGGTTGACGTAGTTGTCCCCGAGCATGATGCCCAGGCTGGAGCCCACATCTGCCATGCTCAGGCCGAGATCGGCCGCCTTGTCCCGATCCACCTCGATCTCCACCTGGGGGAGATCGTACTTCAGATCGGAGTCGGCGTAGACGAAGAGCCCGCTCTGCATGGCCTGGTCCATGAGCTCCCGGGTTATGCGCTGGATCTGCTCCGGGGGATCCGTGGATTTGATGACGAACTGCACCGGAAGCCCTCCCCCTGCCCCGGGAAGCGGCGGCAGCCCGAAGGCCACGCAGTCCAGGCCGGCGATCTGGCGCACCTCCTGCTGCACCAGCGGCTGCATCTCCATCTGGGAGCGCTCCCTGTCACTCCAGGGATGAAAGACCATACCGGCAAAGGCGGTGTTGCCGATGCTCACCGCGCCCCGTCCAGAAGACCCGGTGATCATGAACACGTGCTCCGTCTCCGGAAAGTCCGCTATCCTGGCATACAGATCGTCCGTATAGCGCGCCGTCTGATCGATGACCGCATTGGGCGCGGCCGTGGCCAAAACGAGAATCAGCCCCTTATCTTCCGTGGGGGCCAGCTCCTTGTCCGCCATGCTGAACAGAAAGTAGCAGGAGGCCAGAACGCCCAGGGTGAAGACGGTCACGGCCGGCAGGGAGTGCAGCGGGCCGTGCAGCGCCTTGAGATAGGCTCTGCGAAGGCGGTCGAAAAGCCGATCCAGGAAGTGGGCCAATCCGCCGGAGCGCTCCGGGCCCACCGGCTTTAAGATCTTGGAGCACATCATCGGTGACAGGGTCAAGGCCACGATGCCTGAGATGAGAACTGCTCCGGCCAGGGTAAACACGAACTCGGTGAACAAGGTCCCGGTAAGACCCCGCATGAATCCGATGGGCGCGAACACCGACACCAGGGTAACGGTCATGGAGATGACCGGCAGCGCAAGCTCCCTCGCTCCCCGGATCGCCGCCTGAAAGGGCTTTTCCCCGTTCTCGATGTGGCGGTGAATGTTTTCGGTGACGATGATGGCGTCGTCAACCACGAGGCCGATAGCCAGAACCATGGCCAGAAGAGTGAGCAGGTTGACGGAGAAGCCCAGGGCGAGCATGAACAGCCCGCTCCCCACGAGCGACAGGGGGATGGCTATGGCCGGAATAAGCACCGAGCGCACCGATCCGAGAAAGAGGAAGATGACCACGATGACGATGATCAAGGCCTCCCCGATGGTCCGTTGCACCTCGAAGATGGCGTCCTGGATGTACTTGGTGGCGTCGTAGGGCACGGACATGTGGAGGCCCTGCGGCAGCTGGGCCCGGATGTCCGGCAGGGTGTCGCGGACCTCGGCGATGACGTCCAGGGGGTTGGCGGTGGGCAGAACGGTAATCCCGATGAAGGTGGCGCTCTGGCCGTCGAAGCTCACCTGCACGTCGTAGTTCTCCGCTCCCAGCCAGATATCGGCCACATCTCCGAGGCGGATAACGCTGCCCTCCTGCTCCCGGATAACCAGATTCCGGAACTCCTCGGCCGTATGAATGTTCGTGGAGGCGGTGAGGTTGACCGTGACCATGCTCCCCTTGGTGGAGCCCACTGCGGAGAGGTAGTTGTTGCTTTCCAGAACCCGGTACACGTCGCCGGGGGTGATCCCCAAAGCGGTCATGCGATCGGTTTTCAGCCAGATGCGCATGGCAAAGGTCCGTGCCCCCAGGACCTCGGCGCTCTGGATGCCGCTGATGGACTGCAGCTGCGGCTGGACCACCCGGATGAGATAGTCCGTGACCTGATTGCCCTCCAGGACCTCGCTGAAGAAGCTCAGGTACATCGAAGCCGAGGACTGGCCCACGCTGACCTCGATGACCGGATCCTCGCTTCCCCGGGGCAGCTGGTTGCGAACCTTGTTCACCTTGGAGATGACCTGGGTCAGGGCCTGGTAGGGATCGTAGTCCAGCTTGAGATGGGCCGTGATGGAGCTCAGCCCTTGCACGCTGCTGGACTCCAGGTAGTCGATGCCGTCGACTCCGCCCACCTCCTTCTCCAAGGGGGTGGTGATGAACCCTTTGACCAGATCGGCTTCAGCCCCGACGTACGGAGTATTGACCGTGATCTGGGCGTTGGAGGTGTCCGGGTACTCCCGCACGTTGAGCATCTGCAGCGATCTCGCTCCGAGCAGGAGGATGAGCAGACTGATGACCGAAGCCAGCACCGGGCGCCGGATAAAGATGTCGGTAAACCGCATGGCGCCCTCGTCTAGGTGTCCTCGACCTGGGGAGCAGGATTGTTGTTGGGCAGGATCTCGTTGTTCACCGTGGCCGAGGCCCCTTCCCGGAGCTTATGCTGTCCGCTGAGCACTACGAGCTCCCCGGTCTCCAGCCCCTTGAGCACGGCCACCTGATCCCCTCTTCGCTCCCCGAGGCTGACAAAGCGCCTGGAGGCGGTGTAGGTCTCGCCTTCCTCCTTGGGGGTGAGCACGAAAACCACGTCTCCGTAAGGGTTGTACTGCACCGCGGTCTGGGGGAGAGTGATGAGCGAACGCTTGTCCGGCAGGATGATGCTGGCCCGGCCGTACATTCCGGGCCGCAGCAAGCCGGCTTCGTTGTCCAGCGTGGCCTGCAGGGAAACATTGCGGGTGTTTTCGTTCACCTCGGCTTCAATGGCCGTGATCTCTCCGCTGAAGACCTCATCCGGCCAGCCTTCCAGGGTGAACTCCACCTTCTGCCCTTTGCTGATTCGCTTCATGGCCTGCTGGGGCAAGGAGAAGTTGGCGTAGATGGGATGCAGGGACTGCAGGCCCACAATGGGCTCTCCAGGAGAGAGGTATTGGCCGAGATCCACCTTGCGGAGCCCCAGCTGACCGGCAAAAGGGGCCCTGATCCGCTTCTTGCCGATAAATATGCGCTGCTTCTTGACCTCGGCCTGGGCCTGGCGGTAGCGGGCCTTGGCCTCGTCCAGCTCGGATTGCGGGGACATCTCGCGTTCCACGAGGCGCTTCTGGCGATCGAACTGCACCCTGGCCAGATCGAGTACTGTTTTCAACCGTTCCAGCTCGGCCCGGTCCACCGTGGTATCCAGCTCCAGGAGGAGATCGTTTTGCTTCACCTCCTGCCCGGAACGGAAATGGATCTGCTCCACCTGACCGGCGATTTCGCCGCTGACCTCCACCCCTTGCACCGCCTGCAGGCTGGCCACTGCTTGGAGCCTGGACTGCCACTGGCTCTTGGCGGCCGGCTTGGCGGCCACGCTGGCCGTGGGAGGCTTTTGCTGGGCCATGTACTGCTTGGTCATGTACCCCAGGTACATTTTCCAGCCCAGGACCCCGCCGAAAACCAGTCCCAGAATAAGGACCACAATAAAGATTCTTTTCACGGCATTGGCTCGTTAGGCGCGCTCAGTGTCCTGTTTTCCCAAAAAGGCCCGGAGCGCTTCCAGGCCCTCTTCAATCTCCTCTGTCCGGATCCCGGCATAGGCCAAGCGGAGGAAGCGGCTCTGCTCCCCTGCCTGCGGCCGGCCGAAATGGAGCCGGGTGCACACCGACACCCCGGTCTCCCTAAGGATGCGCTTTCTGAAAGCCTCATGGTCCAGGTTCAAGCGCTCCGTGAGCGAAGTGACGTTGGGATAGAGATAGAAGGTCCCTTCCGGCTTGAGGCATTCCACGCCCTGGATGTCGTTTAGTAGCCTGACTGCCAGGTCCCGCCTCCGGCGCAGGGTTTCCAGATTGCGCTGTACCTCGTCCTGAGGTCCCTGCAATCCGGCCAAGGCCCCGTACTGGACAAAATGGTTGGAGCAGGACTCGGCGTTGACATTGAGCTTGGTAATGGCCTGAATCGCCTTTTGGGGACCGATGGCCGCACCAAGCCTCCAACCGGTCATAGCGAATTTTTTGGAAAAGGTATAGAGCAGGATGCAGCGGGAGTCCATACCCGGGAGCGAGGCCAGGCTCAGGGGCTCCCCGGAATAGCGGATGTCGAAGTAGGCCTCGTCGCAAAGAACCAGGAGGTTGTGCGCCTCCGCCAGACCGGCCAGCCGCTCCAGCTCCTGCCTGGTGCAGGCCGAGCCGGTGGGGTTCTGCAGATCGTTGAGGATGAGCAGCCTGGTCTTCGGACCGATGCTTCGCTCTATCCGGTCCAGATCGATGCGAAAGCCCCCTTCCTGCTCCAGAAACCCGTAAGGCAGGCCCACGCCTCCGTAAAAGTCTATCTGCGACTCATAGATCGGATACCCCGGATTGGGATACAGCACCTCGTCCCCGGGGTTCATAAAGGCCTGAATGAACTTGCCGATAATCGGCTTTCCTCCGGGCTGAATAGAGACGTTCTCCGCCCCGTAGCCCGTCTGGTGGGAGGCATTGATATCCTCGGCCAGGGCTTCTCTTAGCTGGAGGATGCCCGCATTGGGGCAGTACCCGGTCTTGCCGTCCCGCAGGGCCTTGATCGCACCTTCCACCACCGGGCTCGGCGTGGGCAGGTTCATGTCCCCCAAGTGGAAGGGATAGATCTTCAGGCCCTGGGCAGCGAGCTCATTGGCCTCTGCGGAAACGGCAAAGGCCGTCTCCGTGCCCAGACGCTCCATTCGCTTTGCCAATTGCATCATGCACGCTCCTTGCGCATAAGCTGTGAGCTTACAATCTGCTATAAGGACTGAATAAACATCCGCACCCCCTCTTCGAGCATCTTCACAGCCAGCAGAATGAGGATGAGCCCCATGAGACGCTCCGCTGCCCGGCCGCCCCGCTCCCCGAGAAGCTCAGTGAGCTTGGTGGCCAAAAGCATGATGGCCATCGTGGCCACCCAAGCCAGAAGGATGGCCAAGAAGAGCACATAGGGCCCCAGATCCCGGTGCGCGTAGAGCATGATGGCTGCCAGGAGCGAGGGGCCGGCGATAAATGGAGTGGCGATGGGAACGATGAAGGGATCCCTGGTATAGGGCTCCAGAGAGCCCCTTTCTTCCGGAAAGATAAGCTTGAGGGAAATGATGAACAGGATGAAGCCTCCGGCCAGGCGCAGGGTGGATTGCTGGATGTCCAGCAAGTCAAGGAGACGCTGCCCCAAGAACTGAAAAACGAACATCAGGGCCAGGGCGATGAGCAGCTCCCGCAGCAGAATCCTTCTCTGGCGGCTGGGTGGTACCTGGCGCAAAATGGCCAAGCTTGCCGTGGAGTTGGCAATCGGATCCATGATGAGAAACAGGGGAAAGGCTACCTCGAACACCGTGCGGAACGCCTCCATGCATCTCCTCCTGGTTCAGGCTTTGGCCGGACGCAGCCCGCCCCACTGCTGCAGCCCGATCCCGGCTACGATGAGGCCCAGCCCGGCTATGGTGCTGGCAAGAATGACCTCCCCCACAAAGAGCCGGATGAAGAGCAGCGACAAAAAGGGCGAGAGGTAGATGAGAATGCTCACCTTGGCCGTGGAGTCGGTGAGCTTGAGGGCCAGGCTCCACAGGACGAAGGTCACCCCCATCTCAAAGGCTCCGACGTAGGCCGCGCCAAGGAGACCGGGCCAGGCAAGGGGAAGCGTTTCTCCGCTCAGGAAGAACAGCAGGCCGATATACAGGGACCCGAAGGCGAAATTGAGCAGAAGCCTGATTGAGGCGTCCAGCCGGTCCTTGGTGTTGTAGATCCAGTACAGAGCCCAGATGACCGTGCTGCCCAGGGCCAAGGATACCCCGAAGGGATGGGAAAAGGAAACATCCAGAAGCGCTCCCCGGGTGGATATGGTATACACCCCGGCGTAGCTGATGAACAGACCGGCCAGATCGAAAAAGCGCAGTCGGTGCCCCAGCAGGGGTACGGATAGCAAGGAGAGAGTTATGGCCCAGGTGTAGTTCAAGGGCTGGGCCTCCTGGGCCGGGAGGATGTCGTAGGCCTGGAAGAGAACGAGATAGTAGCTGAAGGGATTAAGCAGGCCCAGGACGGCGGAAAGGAGCAGATCCCTGCGGCTGAGGCTGCGCAGCCGGCCCAGCTTCCCCTGCAGGGCCACTACGCAAACCAGAACCGCCACCGAGACCAGGCAGGAGAGGAACAGCAGCTGCACCACGCTCAGGGAGCGCAGCGAGAGCTTGAAGGCGGTGGCCACGGTGGACCAGATGAGCACGGTGCTCAATCCCAAGAGGTAGGCCTTGGACTGCTGGCGCATGACAACCCTTTAGCCAAAAGGTCCCAAGTCAGCGCAGCCGGAGGCTGCGCTCGTATGAAACTCGACTTCCAACCCCTCACCCCTCACTCAGTTTGACCGCATTC
>CAZQPF010000089.1:0-12368 GCA_964595165.1 uncultured Desulfohalobiaceae bacterium | reverse complement strand
GAATCGACGTCCAAGCCGAGCTCCACCTCCTCGAAGCTGCAGCTGCGCTCCTCGGGTGGTCTCTCCGGCATTTCGGCCCGGGGGAGGAAAGGCTCGCTCTCCGGGATGGGGCGGCACTCGGGCTCCACCTCCTTCTCCACCACCGGCTCCCGTGCTTCGGCCATGTCGCGGCCGTCCAGAAAGCGGAGCATGGATTCGGCTGCCTCGCGGCCGGCCGCTACCGCACCGATAGCCACCCAGGGCCCGGTCTGGGCATCGCCTCCGGCAAAGACTCCCTCCCGGCTGGTGGCAAAGGTGATGGGATCTACCTCGATGGTTCCCCACCTGGTGAAGCTGAGTCCCTCGATGTCTTCCAGCACAGAGGTATCCGGGCGCTGGCCGATGGCGCAGATGAGCTGATCGGCCTCGATCTCGAACTCGGAGTCCGGCACAGGAACCGGCCTTCTGCGTCCCGAGGAGTCGGGCTCGCCGAGCTCCATGCGGATGCAGCGCACCGAGGTCACCCGTCCGTCCCGGCTGAGAATCTCCTGGGGGGCGGCCAGATAGGTGATGCTGATGCCCTCGCATTCCGCGGCCTCCACCTCTTCCGGGAGGGCCGGCATCTCATCGCAGGTACGGCGGTAGAGGATATTGACCTCCTTGGCCCCCAGGCGCAGAGCGGTACGGGCCACGTCAACAGCCACGTTCCCCCCCCCGACTATGGCCACCTTGGATCCGACCTCGGTTTGGCCGGTCAGGTTGACCTCTCGGAGGAAGTCCACGCCCTGGCGTACGCCTTGCGATTTTTCTCCGGGCACGCCCAGGTCCATTCCCTTGTGCGCCCCGATGGCCAGATAAACCGCCTGGTAGCCCCGGCTGAAAAGATCCTCCAGGCTGAAGTCCCGGCCCAGGGCGGTGTTGGTTTTGAGCTCCACGCCGAGGTTGGTAACCACCTCGATCTCCTGGTCCAGGATGCTCCTGGGCAAGCGGTGTTCGGGGATGCCGAGCCTGAGCATGCCGCCGGGCTTGTCCTGGGCCTCGAAAATGGTGGACAGAACGCCTTGCTTGGCCAGATGGTAGGCCGCGGAAAGCCCGGCCGGGCCGGATCCGATGATGGCCGTTCTTTCCGGTCTGGGCTCCGGTCGGGGGATCTCGATCCGGCGCGGATCATACTGGTCAGCTGCCAAACGCTTGAGGGAGCGGATGGCGATGGGCTCGTCCACCTCGGCCCTGCGGCAGGCGTCCTCGCAGCCGCGGGGGCAAATGCGGCCCAGCACGCCGGGCAGCGGGAGATCCTGCATGATGATTTCCAGGCACTCCTTGAACTTTCCCTCCTTGGCCATCTGCACGTAGCCCTGAACGTTGAGCCCGGCTGGGCAGGCCATGCGGCAGGGCGCCTTGTCGCCTTTCTGAATGGCGTAGGCCCCGGGAATGGCCTGATCGTAGAGCTTGAAAACCGCCTTTCTCTGGTTGAGCCCTGCATTGTACTCGTTGGGCAAAACAACAGGGCAGGCCTCAACGCAGTCACCGCAGCTGGTGCATTTGGCGGTATCAATGTACCTGGGCTTGCACAGGACCTTGGCGGTCATCCTCCCGGAGGAGCCGGAAAGCTCCTGCAGGCTGGCATTGGTCATCAACTCGATATTCAGGTGCCGGCCGACCTCGACCAGCTTGGGCGAGATGATTCACATCGCGCAGTCGTTGGTGGGAAACGTCTTGTCCAGCTGGGACATCATGCCGCCGATGGCCGACGCTTCCTCCACCAGGTAGACGTAGTATCCTGAGTTGGCCAGGTCCAAAGCGGATTGCATTCCGGTGATGCCTCCGCCGACAACCATAACCGCGCCGATGAGATCCGTACGCTTGCCGGATCCTCCCTGATTGGATGCACCTGATTGGTCTAGCATAGCTATCCTCTCAATTCGTCCAGTATTTCTGGTAACTTGTTTTCCCAGCCCATGGTGGAGATCAAAACTCCGCCCAGGCCTTCCTTCTTGACGGCCTTGATGGTTTCGGCTGCGATTTTGACGCTCTCCCGAACCTTGTCCGGGGATTTCTGCAGCCTGGAAACCACCGAGTCCGGGAGGTTGATATGCGGGATGTTGCGCTGGATGTAGCGGGCCATGCCCAGGGATTTGAGAAGCAGCACCGTGGGAATGATCTTGTTCTTGCGGTGTCCCACCCGCTGAATAAAGCCTTCCAGGCTGGAAGGATCGAACAGCGGGGGAGTGATGAAGAAGCGAACCCCGGAATGGATCATCCGCTCCATCTCTTCGAAGAGCTGCTCCGCTGTGGCTTCCGGGTTCCCGGTATTCAGGCTGGTGCCCACTAAAAACTGCGGGCTTCCGGCCAGATCCACACCGGCCATGTCCCTGCCGCTCTGGAGCTTCTGCAAGGTCTGCAGCAGCTCGGGGAGCTCGATGTCGTAGACCGGTTTGGTTTGAGGATGGTCTCCGTAGCGGGGATCGTCTCCAGCGACGACATGGAGAGTGGAGATGCCGAGGCCCGAGGCGGCAAGGAGGTCGGCCTGCAGAGCAAGCCGGTTGCGATCCCGGCAGCAGATCTGCATCATCACCTCGTGTCCCTTGTTGCGCAGTATGAGGGATGCGCCCAGGGCGCTCATGCGCATGACGGCGCTGCTCATTTCCGAAACGAGCACGCCGTCGATATTGCCTTTGATCCTGGAAGCGGCGGTGGTCATCTTGGAGACGTCGGTCCCTTTTGGGGGCTCCATCTCGGCCAAGGTAACGAATTCCCCTGCTTGGATTGCGTTCTTCATAAAACGATGTTTACCTCCCTGGTCCTCGTTGGGGTTTTAGGGAACAGGATCGGCGGCAGCTTGAGCTCACGGCCGGCGTGCGGGGCTAGAAATCCTCCTGTTTCCAGGGCCAGAACAACGCGACGCTGAAGGTTGGAGCAAGGGCCGCTCCTGCCAGCGGCCCGTATCGAGCTGAGCGAGCACGGATGCTGAGCGGGTGGAGAATAGAATCTCCAAGGATAAAACAATCTTATTTTCCGTTTAGCAACCTTGTTTGCAACTGTCAACAGACGTTATCAACTTCCAGCTGTTTTTCATACTCCGCTCCTAGAGTTTACAGCTTGCAACATAAAGCCCAACCGCCCTGGTGGCTGTGCAGGCTACCGGGCTGTTGGGCCGCCGCCTTGCAAGCCTCGTTTTTTTGGCGTAGAATTCGCTTGCTTTTTATGGCCTTCCTCCCAATCCCTTTCCAGGAGCCTGGAGCGAGGCCGAAGAACCTGGAGGACGGTGATGAAGATCGCAGTGGCTGGAAAAGGCGGCGTGGGCAAAACCACCCTCACGGTGTGGCTCGGAGAATACCTCACCCGGCAGGGCAAGGAGGTCTGGCTGGTGGATGCCGACACCGCCCTCTCCCTGGGGCCCGCCCTGGGGCTGTCGGACAGCGAGGTGCCCACTCCCTTGGTGCAGCACAAGGACATCATTCAGGAACGGGTGGGAACCGGAGGATTCATCAATATGAATCCCCAGGTGGACGATTTGGCTACCAGGCTATCCCAGAAGGTCCGCGGGATGCACCTTTTGGTCATGGGGACCATCGCCGGTGCGGGCAGCGGCTGCGGCTGCGCCCCCAATGCGCTGCTCAAGGCCATGCTGGCCCATCTCATTCTCCGGAAAACGGAGTGCGTTCTGGTGGACCTGGAGGCCGGGGTGGAGCACTTGGGGCGGGGCACCATCTCCAGTGTGGACGGGCTGGTGATCGTGAGCGAGCCGAGCATCCGCGGGTTGCAGACGGCCTCACAAATCGGGGGGCTGGCCAGGGACCTGCGCTTGACCAATCAGGTCCTGGTGCTCAACAGGTGCAGCGAGACGTATACCCCGCCCCAGGACATGGGCCTGCCCCAGGTGGCGGCCAGAATCCCCTATCTGGAATCTCTGGCCGCTCAGCAGCAGGAGAGCTCCTCGGTGCTCGATCTGCCCGACCGGGAGCTCATAGACAGCCTCTGCGGCTCGGTCCTGGAAAAGCTCGGGGTATGAGGACTGTACCTTCTTCCTCTGGCGCTCCGGGCTATAGGCCCCTCGGAGTTAACTTGAGAACTGAAAAGGTGTTTTTATAATGTCATTGTCTATCGCTTTTTCCGGCAAAGGGGGCACGGGGAAAACCACCCTGGCCGGAATGCTCATCCGCTATCTCATCAAGCAGGGAAAAACCCCGATCCTGGCTGTTGACGCCGATTCGAACTACAATCTCAACGAGGTTCTCGGCGTGGAGGTCCCGACCACCCTGGGCGACGTTCGGGAGCAGATGAAAAAGGGAGACGTGCCTTCCGGGATGACCAAGGACCGCTTCATGTTCACCAAGCTCGAAGAGGCCATCGTGGAAACGGACAGCTTCGATCTCGTGGTTATGGGCCAGCCCGAAGGCCAGGGCTGTTACTGCGCCGCCAACACCCTGCTCAGCGATTTTCTGGGCAAGCTCACGGACAACTACGAGTACATTGTCATGGATAACGAGGCAGGAATGGAGCATATCAGCCGGCTGACCACCAGCAACGTCGACTACCTTCTCGTGGTCACCGATGCCTCCAGGCGCGGCATTCAAGCGGCCGAACGCATCAACTCCCTGTCCCAGCAGCTGAACATCGGAGCCGGGCGGAGCTATCTCATCCTCAACAATGCCAAGCAGAGCCCTTCAGAAGCGCTGCAAAAGATCATCCAGCAGACCGGGCTGGAGCTGCTGGGAACCATCCCTGAGGATGAAACCATCGCCGAGTTCGATCTCCAGGGGCGTCCCACGGTGGAGCTTCCGGAGGACAACCCGGCGCTGCGCACCGCTTTTGACCTGTTTGACAGAATCCTCGGCTGAGTCGCGTAAAGGGATTGCAGCTGAGCTGCTATCGCCGAGCCCGGTTCGCAATTTTGTAGGGAGCTTTATACGAGCTGCCAAGTGCCGTGAGTGAAAGATCCATTGTCTCATCGTATTCTTACAATCCTTTGGTTTTAATGCCCAAAGCCTTGCCCAAGCAACCAACTCACTCCTCAGCCGTCCCGCCTCCTCAACGCCTATATATTTACTACCTCGACGGAAGGGTTCCCGAGACGATGTTTTCCGGGAAGCCCGGCTTTCTCGGCAATTGGCTGGAGGACGGGCATTCCTTTATATTTTTCAGCCGACCGGCCCTGGGCCTGGTGCAGCAAATGGTGGAGTCCTTTCCCGGGGTGCATTTGGAGCAGCATTTCGATGTCGATTACCAGGACTGGCTGGGAGGAAGGCTGGAAGCTATATCCATCGGCCGCCTGGAGCTCAGGCCGGCCTGGGAGGAGGCCTGCAGCGGATCAAAGGAGAGCGCCATCCGTTTTGATCCCGGGGTTGTATTCGGCTCCGGAATCCATCCCACAACCCGCAATTGCCTCCGGGCTCTGGATATGGCCTTTGCTGCGGAAGCTCCAAGCCCAGTGGTGGATCTGGGCTCCGGCAGCGGATTGCTGAGCCTGGCCGCGGCCAAGCTGGGGGCGCAGCAGGTGGTGGCCGTGGATTGCAATCCTTTGGCGGCCCGGACAACGCGGGCAAATGTACTGAGAAACGGCCTGGAGGACAAGATCCTCTCCCTGCAGGGGCGGGCTGAGGACTTCGCCGCCTTGCCGGCTCGGCTTCTGGCGGCCAACATCCACTTCGACATCCTGCGCCGATTGAGCGCTATGGATGCCTTCTGGAGAAAAAACTGGCTCCTCATTTCCGGGGTGCTTCCCAAGCAAGCCGCATGGCTGCAAGGGGAGCTCAGCCGCAGAGCGGTGCAAGTGGTTGCTACCTGGGGCTGGGAGGAAGGGTGGCCGACGTTTTTGCTGCGTCCAGGCCATGACTGCCCGGCCAGCTCGGATTGAGCCCGGGCTCTTTTTTTCTTCAATCAACCAAAAGGAGTCAGCGTGGCCACCGCCTCCGACCCACTGTGTCAAGTGTGTGCTATGCTCATGCCAGGGGCCACGCTGACTTTTGCAGGTGCGTCTTATGCACAGCGAGATAAGTACGGGCGCATAATAGAACGCTGAGCTCAGAGGTACTGTTTCTTCCGCGAAAGTATGCGAATTCAAATCGGACGCTGGGTATAAATAAAGGGATTGCCCTATGACCACGCCCGACCGACCGGGGCTGCAGAGCTGGGTGCAGAGCATCTCTCTTTCGGAGCCTTCTTTCGAGGACAACACGGCTGACGCAGACAGGCTGCTGAAGGAGCTCGCCCGGCAGACCGGTCTCATGGGCCCGCATCTCGATCTGGCCCTTATCCGCGCTCTGCCGGGGCTGCTGCGCGAAGCCGAGTTCAGGGTAGAGATAAGTCTCTTCAAAGGGCCGCAAGGGGCGGCGGTGACCGATGTGCGCCGGCCCGGCCGGGAAGAGGCCTGGCTCGGTCTGGCCGTGGATCTGGGTACCACCCGCTATGTGCTCTGCCTGGTGGATCTGCGGAGAAAAGAGGCACTGGCCAAAGAGTCCTTCCCCAATCCCCAGGCCGAGGTGGGACCGGACATTTTGACCCGCATTCACCATGCGGAGTCGGCCCCAGGCCTGGCTCAGCTGCAGGAGCTCATCCTGTCCGACATGAACGGGAACATCGAGGCCCTGTGCCGGGAACAGGAAGTGCGTCCGGAGCAGATAGCCAATGTCGCCTTGGCCGGAAATACTGCCATGCTGCATCTCTTTCTTGGCGTCCCGCCCAGATGGATGATCCGCGAGCCCTACATACCAGGGGTCAACGTTCCGGATCTGCTGCGGACCGGAGAGATTGGGCTCCGCAGCGGCGAACAGGCCAGACTGTTCTGTTTTCCCAATAGCGGCAGCTACTTCGGAGGAGATCTCTTCGCCGGCATTATTTCCTCTGGAATGCATTGTAAGGAGGAGATCTCCATTCTCGTGGACGTCGGCACCAACGCGGAGGTGGTGCTGGGGAACAAGGATTTTCTCATTGCCTGCGCCGGTGCCGCAGGCCCGGCCTTGGAAGGGGGGGTGAGCAAGATCGGCCGCCAGGCGGGTCCGGGAATCATCGACCAGGTTCGCTTCGACAACGAGCGGGGGGGATTCCAGGTGCACGCCATTGCCGATCTGCAGCCTACCGGGATCTGCGGCTCAGGGGTCATTGACCTGGCCTCGGAGTTGTTCCAAGCTGGGCTTCTGGATATTCGAGGCAAGTTCGTACCCGATGCAGCCCCGGAGCTGTTCAAGTCAAGCGACGGCGTGCCCCATCTCGTGCTGGTGCCCTCCGAGGACTCCGGAACGGGTGAGGATCTCCTCATCGGCCAGCCGGAGATAGACAGCCTGATTCGATCCAAGGCTGCGATGTACACCATTCTGGAGACCATCACCAGCAGCGTGGGGATCGGCTTTGATGACCTGTCCACCTTTTATGTTGCCGGCACTTTCGGAAACTTCATCAATCCCGTCTCGGCCATCGGAATAGGCATGCTCCCGGATATACCCCTGGAAAGGTTCCAGCCCCTGGGCAACAGCTCCCTCAAGGGAGCAATAAAGGTGCTTCAGGAACCGACGGCCATCGACGATGTCAAGTCCGTGCAGCAGCGGGTCACCTATCTGGAGCTCAATGTGAACCAGGAGTTTATGAATAAATTCAGTGCAGCCAAGTTCCTGCCCCATACGGAACGCTCCCGGTTCCCCTCGGTAGTCGGCGGGGAGTAGGGGGCCGAGCGTGAAGTCTTCCAGCGACAGAAAGTGAGGCAATAAGCGGATGCGGCTGTGGAGCTTAAGGAGGTATCTATGCCCAAGGTGAAATTTTTGCCCCATGAGCGGGAAGCCGAGGTCTCGGAAGGGAGCACCATCACCCGGGCCGCGTTGAAGGTCGGGGTGCACATCAATGCCTCTTGCGGCGGCAACGGCGTCTGCGGCAAATGCCGGGTCCGCATCGAGGAGGGGAGTGTGGAGAACGGGATCAGCGAGCAGCTGAGCCAGGAGGATGTGGATAAGGGGTATCGGCTGGCCTGTCAGGCGCAGCTGACCGAGGACGTAGTGGTCCGGGTGCCCATCGAGTCCGAGGTGGACGCCAGCGTGCTCAATCTGCATCCCTCGCAGCGGAAGACGGCCCAGATCAAACAGGTGGATCTGAACGACTTCAAGGAAAAAGGGCTTTTTCTCCCCCCGGTGGAGGAGAAGTATCTCCGCCTCCCGGAGCCTTCCTCCCAGGACAACACCTCGGATGTGACCCGTCTGGTGAACCACCTCAAGCTCAAGCACGACGAGCATCGCCTGGAGGTGGACTTCAGCGTCATTCGCAAAATAACCGATGTCATCCGGGAGCAGGACTTCGAGGTGACCGCAACCTTGGCCCGCTCGGTGCGGGAGGGCGGAAAAACAGGGATCATCAATATCCAGGCCGGGGATACCACGGCCAGGAACTACGCCATTGCCATGGATGTGGGAACCACCACCATCTACGGCCAGATCGTGGATCTCAACAGCGGGGAGGTGTTGTCCGAGTACGGCGACTTCAACGCCCAGATGAGCTACGGGGAGGACATCATCAACCGCATCGTCTACGCCGAGAAGGGTACCGGCCTGCAGGAGCTTAACACGGCCGTACTGAAAACCATGAACGGGGTAATCAAGCGGATTGTCAAATCGGCCAAGATCAATCGGGACGACATCTCGACCATCACCATCTCCGGCAACACCACCATGACCCAGCTGATGCTCCAGCTCAACCCGCGCTACATCCGACGTTCCCCCTACGTTCCCACCTGCACACTCTATCCGCCCATCAAGGCCAAAGAGATCGGCTTCGAGCTGGAAGAGCACGTCCTGGCCCTGGTCTTCCCCTCGGTCTCCAGCTACGTCGGCGGCGATATCGTGGCCGGAGTTATGGGCTCCATGATGTACCAGGCCGAGGAGATCACCCTGTATGTTGATATCGGGACCAATGCCGAGGTGGTGATCGGCAACAAGGACTGGATGGCCTGTGCCGCCTGCTCCGCCGGCCCGGCCTTCGAAGGCGGCGGCATGAAGTTCGGGGTTCGGGCCGAAAAGGGAGCCATCGAGGACTTCTCCATAGATCCGGTGAGCCTGGAGCCCATGGTGGCCACCATCGGAGATGCCAAGCCCATCGGAATCTGCGGCTCCGGACTGATCACCATGGTGGCGGTTCTGTTCGAGATGGGCGTCATCGACAACCGGGGCAAGTTCAACCGGGAGCTGAACACCAGCCGCGTCCGGGACAACGACGGCATCTATGAGTATGTCATCGCCTGGGCCGAGGAGACGGGCATCGACCGGGACGTTACGCTCCAGGAGCCGGACATTGACAATCTCATGCGGGCCAAGGGGGCCATATACAGCGGCTGTATGACCCTGCTCCATGAAGTGGGGCTTTCCATCGCAGACCTGGACCGAATCATCATTGCCGGGGGCTTCGGCAGCTATATCGACCTGGAAAAAGCGATGACCATCGGCCTGCTTCCGGAAATGGACGCGGATAGGATTGTATATGTGGGCAACGGCTCCCTCATGGGCGCCAAGCTGAGCTCGCTGAACAACCATATCCGCAAGGACGTGGTGGAGGTGACCAAAAAGATGACCAACTTCGAGCTCTCCGAAACCTCCTCCTATATGGACAACTATGTGGCTTCCCTCTTTTTGCCGCATACCGATTTGGATCAGTTTCCCAGGCTGCAGAAGCGGCTCCAGGAACAACGAAAAGTATTGGACAAGGTCGCAGGCGCATAGGGGAAGCAGCCGATTTGGCAAGCCAGGCGGGCTTTTGTATTGACAAACTTGGAATTTACAGCTAGGGGGATTATATTTATGAGCTTCTCAAGTTTTCCTCATAGTTATTAAGAAATTAGCAAAATTAACCGTTCCCCGGGATCTTGCCATTGACCGGACAGCTCAAACCGGGCCAGAGCTTGGGGGTGGGCCTGTTTCAAGGCTGATATTGAGTGTCAATCTTTTAATCAAGAAGGAGTGCATATGGGCTTTGAAATGGTGAAAGAAAAATATTCCGGCTCGATAAAGGAGGTCCAGCTCGGGAAAGGCGACCAAGCAATCAAAGTGGGCGGAGAATCCTGCCTTCCCTTTTACCAGTTCGAAGGCGATATGGCGAACAAGCCGAAAATCGCCATGGAAGTCTGGGATATCGAGCCTCCGGAATGGCCTGAATCAGCCAAGGCGCCTTTTAAGGACGTGCTCTCCGATCCGGCCAAATGGGCCAAGAAGTGTGCTGAAGAGTACGGGGCGGACATGATCGCCCTGCAGCTTCGAAGCACCGACCCCAACGATAAGGACGCCAGCCCCGAGGAGGCCGTGGCCACCGTCAAGAAGGTGCTTGAGGCGATCAACATCCCTGTCGTGGTCTGGGGAACAGCCAACGTGGACAAGGATGCCGCGGTGTTGAAGAAGGTGGCCGAGGAATGCGACGGCGAGAACCTGATCATCGGACCGGTGGAGGACGCCAACCACAAGGCGATCGGCGCGGCGATCATGGGCTATGGCCACACCGCTATCGCCTCCTCCCCCATCGACATCAACCTGGCCAAGCAGGTCAACATTCTCCTGGAAAATCTCGGCATCTCGCTGGACCACGTGGTGATCGATCCCACCACCGGCGGGCTTGGCTACGGCATGGAGTACTCCTATTCCGTTATGGAGCGGATCAAGCTGGCAGCGTTGACCTTTGGCGACGATAAGCTCCAGCTGCCCATCATCAACAACCTGGCCTTCGAGGTCTGGAAATGCAAGGAAGCCAAGGAGCCGGTGGAAGAGGCTCCCCAGCTCGGCGATCCCGAGCGCCGGGGCGTGATGATGGAGTCCGTGGCTGCGGTTTCCTATCTCATGGCCGGCTCCAACATCCTTATTCTGCGTCATCCGGAAACCGTGCGACTGGTTCGCTCCTTCATGGAGCTGCTGGACCAGGGAGGCACCGCTGAGAAGGTGGAGCCGGTAAACAAGCTGCTGCCCGAGGCGGAGATCGATTACGCCTCACTGTCTCCGGAGCCGGATCTGACCATCAAGGAGGAGGCCAAGAAGGCTCCGCCGAAGAAGGAAGCTCCTCCCAAGGAGGAGAAAAAGCCAGAGCCCGCCGAGGCCAAGAAGGAAGAGAAGAAGGCCGAGCCCGCTGCTGCGGAGAAAGAGGAGAAGAAGGCCGAGCCGGCCGCGGAAGCCAAAAAGGAAGAGGCCAAGCCTGCGGATGAGGAAAAGCTCCGGTCCGAGCTCGAGGAGAAGATCCGGCGCGAAGTGGAGGACAAGGTCCGCAAGGAAGCCGAGGTGAAGGCCAGGATGGAGGCCGAGTCCAAGGCCAAGCCCGAGGAGGAGGAAAAGGCCAAGGCCGAGCGGGCCAAAAAGGAAGCCGAAGAAAAGGCCAAGGCCGAGGAAGAGGCCAAAGCCAAGGCCAAAGAGGAGCTGCGCGCCAAGCTCAAGAAGGACGAGGATGCCATTCGCAAGCAGGTTCAGGACTTGAAGGCCAAGCAGAAGGAAGAGAAGGGAGAGATTCTTCCCGACGACGTGCCGCGAAGCGGACCGGACCGGATACTCCACGTTCTCAAGCATATACACAAGCGGGCCGCCTAGCCCAAGGGTTGCGGAGCAAGCCCGGGGTCGACGAGCTTAAACTTCAAACAAGGAGTGCAATATGTCTAAGTTAGTGGCATTCGCCGCCATACAAGGCGCCTACAATGTCGTCTCCAAGGTGAAGGGCGAATACAAAAAGGCCTTGGATACCTACGAGGCCAGTACCAAGGTGGGCTTTCCCAACACGGCCTACTACCTTCCGGTCATCTACTCCCTCACCGGGCACAAGGTGGAGACCCTGGAAGACATGCAAAAGCCCCTGGATATTGCCAGCGGCCTTTTGCCGCCCCATCTCAAATCGCGGAACTACCTGCCCTACCTGGGTCCTCTTCTGGATGCAGGGATGGCCACCCTGTTCGCTTTCGAGATCCAGGAGGCACTACGCTATCTGAACTATCCGGATTTTTATCTGGCCACTGCCGAGGAGATCGACGAGGACGGCGGCAAGATCTGGCTCGGGGCAGCGGACGACGTGATCATGCGCAAGCGGGGAGTGGAGTTCGTGGACGGATCCGCTCCGGGCTTTGCTGCTATTGTCGGCGCCGCTCCGGACCCGGAGACCGCCAAGATGATCGTGGAGGACTACCAGCAGAAGGGCCTGTACATCTTTCTGGCCGCCAACCAGAACGGCACCACTGTAGCGGAGCAGCTCCTGGAGGCCGGGGTGCAGATCGGCTGGAACACCCGAATCGTTCCTTTCGGTCCGGACATCTCCTCGGCCATATTCGCTCTCGGTTTCGCCAACCGGGCCGCCATGGCCTTCGGCGGCGTCCAGCCCGGCGACTACAAGAAGATCCTGCTCTACAACAAGAACCGCATCTTCGCCTTTGTCAACGCCCTGGGCGACGTCAACGC
>CAZQPF010000088.1:0-12490 GCA_964595165.1 uncultured Desulfohalobiaceae bacterium | reverse complement strand
CTGTTATGCTTTATTTTTAGCGGCAAAATAACACCGCAAAGCTGAAAGTCGAGTCTGAATACCTATCCAATTACGGACAACATCCTCATGGCCGCCCTCTATGCAGGAGTTACCTTCGGGCTGGGCAACGGCCTCATATTCCGCGCCGGAGGAAGTTTTCCCGGAACAACGATTTTGGGTCGAATTATCCAGAGAAAGACGGGTATCCCCTTGAGCCAAACGTTTCTTTATACCGATGCCGGGATCGTATTGACCGCTGGTATCGTCTTTGGCTGGGAATTGGCCCTTCTTGCCATGATCAGCCTTTTTTTCTCCGGATTAGCTGCGGATTTCATGTTGGAGGGCACCAGCCAAGTCCGAACAGCCATGATCATCACCGACAACCCCAATGAAGTACGCAAGTCTCTCATGGAAAACTTACACAGAGTCATATCTCAGTGGGAGATCCAAGAGGGATATACCGGGGCGCAGCGCACTATGCTTTACTGCACAATCTATCGTTCCCAGGTGCAGGATCTCAAATACACAATCTCCTCAGTCGATCCCAAGGCCTTTACTGTGATAGGCGTGGCTCAGCAAGCCTTTGGTGAAACATCATTTTCCAAATTAAAATAAATGCCAATTTCGGAGTGCAGATGACTTTTACTACGCGAATGTTGGGCATATAGGCCCTGTCTTTAATATTTACGACCTACGTGCCAAGCCCGCCAGTATGTCCCTACCTCCTACCAATTGACACCTACGAATGGTATGCTGGCCTCCCTTATTCCCCTTTACGGGATAACATCAACCAACAGGAGGCAAGCCATGAATGAAGACCTCAAAGGCAGTGGAAATCTTTATGGGCTACCAGGCGGCAAACTCTGGGGAAAAAAACGATCAAGAATTATAGGATGATGCTCGCCAAGTTCGAGCAGCAGTTTGGCGAAAAGGAAATCGATCAGTTACCTCGCAAGACCTGTTCAATTTCCTGATCCAGAACACGGAAGGGCAGAAACAGACTACCAAGCGGCTCAAGTTCACCCTTATCAAGGCCCTTTTCAACTTCGTCAGCACAAATATTGATGAATCCTTCCCCAACCCCTGCAATAACCAGGTTTTGAAGAAATCATTTCGCGACCCAGTCGGAAGGCAATGGACCATCCTGGAAAAGGATACGGTCGATGAGATTATTTTCAGGACAGAAAATCCCAGGAACCGCCTGATGCTGGAGCTGATGGCCAGGGGAGGAATGCAAGTAGGCGAGGTCCTCAAGTTGAGGTCCGGAGATGTGGATGACAGGAAACTGTCCATCAATAGCCCCAAAAGCGGCCGACACTCCGAAGTCGTTTTCATTCCCAAGAAAGTGGCTGAACGGCTCAAGGATTACATTCGATCCAAGGAGATGCGATCAGGTGATCATATCTTACCAATGGGTTACACAGGAGCAAGAGCGATTGTCAAGAAGGCAGGACGGGCTGTGGGCATCGACCTCTGCCCCCACGATCTGATACGACATGCAGCCACTTATGCCTCCCGAGCTGGTGCTCCGCTCGAGATCGTGAGCAAAGTCATTCTCCGGCATGCAAACCTGTCGACGACTCAGCGATATCTGGGGAAGGTCAGCATTACCGAAGCCATCCACTGGATTAAAAGCATCTACCATTAATAGAAATCCGGGGTAGGCCCTGATGCCTGCCCCGGATTCAAGCATTGTTTTGGTAATCCTTTCAGAATCGCTGGTGGACTACTGTCAGGGAATAGCCGTAGTCTTGTAGCTAAAATATTTCTCACCTGCCAGCGTGAAGCGGAGGGAAACGCAGATCTGGTTCATAAAATAGTTCGGCATCTCTATGCTGTTTGACGAGACATTTCCTGGTATGAGAATTCCCAAAGGCCAGCATTATCTTTTGCATGCTCGATAGTCATGCTGACTATATTGCCTTGCCCATCAATATCTACATAAATATTTTCGCTTATTTCTTTTGTCTCTTGGACAGCTTTGTCTGTAAATTCTATATGAGCTGTATCCGTATCTGTAAAATATTTAACCCTCATAGCTTACTCCTCCTTAAAGGATCTATCAAAAAATGCATTATGTACCGTTTCGCCATCATCAAGCAATACAATCCGCAAAAATTTTCCAACTTCTGGTATCCTAGCCCACTTTCTGATCCTTCCATCGGATTGTACTTCAAGTTCTCTCGGGTTTCTCTATAACTGTCTTGATCCAATCCTCCTTAATCTGAGCGCGATCAGGGCGTTTTCTTGTATAATCAAAATATTGTGTTGTTTTCATTTGGCAAAGTCCAAAGCGGCTTACTTGAACTCCTTTTTTACCCCCAAAAGCCCTTTCTAAGGCCCAAAAATCAAGTTAATTTTAATTTTATTTTGATAAAATCAGGGTGTTAGTTAGGTCCGACCACATCCAAGTGACTAGAGTGGAACAGCAATGAAGAGAGGTGGTCGGTGCCTGGCGGACCGAAGGTCACTTCCTTCTTCGTATGCGGGAAAGCGAATTTTTCTACTAAACAGCATCAACAAACTGGTTTGCGCTGTTTTTTTTGAGAAACAGATATGTGACTCCGGGGATTTTGTTAAGATACCAACTCATACACCAGCCGTAAATCTGTGCCCGGAAATTTATAAAAGTGTCTTTTTCCTTGAATGGGGGAGTTTATTCCTTGACAAGGGGCCTTTTAATGGGTGATCCCCTACCTATAGACTCGTTGGGCTCGCCTGTTATCAGTCCGAGTGCGTCCAGAACTCGACCCCCGTCCGTACACAAAGGTTTCAATCATTCATTGCTTTTAGTAAAAATCCAGCTTTCAAGGCCGTTATTATTTAAAACCTCTTTCTTTTTGAGCCTGGCCTGTGAAGCAATTTTAAATGATTCTATACTCACTAGATTCCTGTTATCATAAAATAATACAGAGCATTTGGAATATCCCCTATCCTTTAGAGATTTTGCATAATTGACAGCATTTGTTTTATTTTTAAAACTGCCCACGATAACATGATAACTGGTCTGCGATACAACCGGGGTTTTTAAAGCCGGCCCAATATAATTGTTTTCTTTTTGTGTTTCGGTTTGCCGGGTCTGTTCCATAATTTTTGGAGGTTGGAGTTGAGCGGATATAGAAATCTCTTCCAGCATTTTTTTTGGTTCAGGGGTACTCACAGTAACCGGGCTGTGACCTTCTTTTTTGATAGGCTGCACAATAGTAGTGGCAGGTGGTCTTTTGTTTTTATTCGAAGCGAACAAAAATGCAGCAATTATTGATAACACAATAATTGCTGCAATGGATATTATTCTATTCTGTTGTTTTCCCGCAGTATTCGTACTTTGTTCAGAATCTTGAATTACAGGGGCACAGACTTCAATTTCCGTATGTGTCGCAGCTTGCTCCGAATGCACACGCGATGGAGACTTAGCTGCCCGGGTGGAAGTCGTTGGTTGTGCCTTTCTCTTTCCGCCCGCCATGGCTTGTTCCAGCATTTGAACCACTGCACGTTTGCCAGATTCGGTCGAGTGACTTGGTTGTTGCGCCATGTACAATGGGGTCATTCCGTCCTTTTCGGCGAATACGTCCGCTCCACGCTCGATGAGAAGCTGCGTTACCTCTGGCTTTCCGGCATAGGCAGAGAAATGCAAGGGCGTGAGCTGCTGAGCACGTGCCTGGATATCGGCGCCGCGATCTAGTAGCATCTTTGCAGCCTCGAAGTGTCCGCCGATTGCAGCTGCGTGCAGCGGTGTCGCCCCGTCGTTGCCCCGCACGCTCAAGGATGCTCCGGCATCTAGGAGGACTGCCATCGTAGCTTCATCGCCTTCGCGATGAAGATGACTAGCGACTTCGTGGAGGGGGGTCTGACCTTTCGCATTCTTGGCGTCAACTAGGGCACCGTTCTCCAAAAGGATCTCTGCTATCTCGGTGTGCGCAATATATGCCGCATAGTGAAGTGGGGTAGCGCCGTCGTTGTCGACGGCCTGGATATTGTCTCCACGGGTAATGAGTGCCCGAACCTTCGCGGCATCCTCTTGAATTATCGCCTTATGCAGGGTGATGTCGTCTTCTAGGGCAACATCGGCATCGGTCTCAGAGTCAGTGTCGGTAGCCTTTTCGGGGTAGGATACGACTACTCTGTCATCGCGAAGCTCGATGATAGCTCCCGGTCGGATCGCATCGATCTCATCCGACGAGATCGAAAATCCCGCTTCGTCCAAAAAGAACCTCGCATACCGAGGTCCCTCGCCAACGTACCCGAGCGACAGGAAGTGTATGTCGTACTCCCCGCGCCTCTCTCCTGAGTACACTGTTCGCTTCTCGAATACGAAGTTGATCTCGAACTTCGGGAAGTGACTCAGGTACTCGACCCGCTTCAGTGGCCCGTGTTGTTTGATCAAATCCCTCGCCATCTGCCGATAGTGGATCACTGTCGGATGGTAATTCTGCTGGTCTACCTCCACTTCGGCTGAGGTGCCGCTCTTTTGGTTAAATTCAGATAAATATTTAACGACCTCCATATTATTATTGGTTTCCGCAACTAGTAGAGGGGTATTGCCTTCATGGTCAATAATGTTTTCGTCAGCGCCATGTTTCAGTAAGATCCTAACCATATCAGGTTGGTTGAAAAAAGCCGCATAATGTAAGGGAGTAATGCCAAAATCATTTTGAAAATTTATATCTGCGCCATTACTAATTAAAAAATTTACAGTTTCCTGATTGTTTTTACCAACAGCAGAATGTAACGGGCTATTACCTTTTTTACCTTTTTCATCAGCATTGTATCCTTGTTTCAATAAATAATCGATAATATTGATTTTATCGCCATCAGCTGCAATATGAATTGCCTTCCCACCATCGTTGCAACTCAGATTGGTATCTGCACCATTACTAACAAGAAGCTTGAATACATTCAAATTGCCATAATGAGCTGCAATATGCAGCGGTGTATACATATAACTATCATTTGCTGCATTTGTGTCAGCACCATGCGATATTAGCAAAGATGCGATGTCATCATCCCCAATTTTCGCAGCCTCGTGAAGAGCTGTCCAATCACTGTTTGATTTGACATTTACTGACGCACCAGAATATATAAGAAGCTGAACAACATTTATCAGATCTTTATCGTCAGATAGTTTTTCTATAGCGTCGATTATAGGGGTATGATAAGAAAGTTTTATTGGAGAGTTGGAGGAACGATAAATAACTTCTGCTTCATGACAATGTGGACTATTTAGATATTTTTCAACTTCCAGTGAATTTTCACAAGTACCAAAATCAGTGAACTTTGATGCGTTCGAATCGTTTTTATAACGCACAACGGCAAATAATCCATATCTTTTTGCAAGAATTCTTGCCTTATCTTCGTCTGACTTTCCGAGATCGTTATAGTGACTTATGGTAAGTGATGACATTTTTGGCTCCTTATATAGCCGAACAAGTAATTGGAAGGTTTACTACTATCATTCCATTCGTAATGGTATACCTAATTTCGATTCACGTAAGTAAATTTCTTTGAGTTTTGATTCGGCCCAGACAGGAATACGTGCCAATCTCGGCAAAAGTCCCAAAATAGCTACCGCTTGTCCCATATAAATGGTCTGCTTCATCACTAACATTTCCCCCTTTCGGGGGCAATCTCAACCAGATGAAAATATGCTATGAAAGTTTCAAAGGCAGTGGAGATCTTTTTGGGGGTTGTCACTGACCGCCTTAATCGAGCCACCTTATGATCAGCTAATGGGGCCAGTCCATGTTCACCTAATGAGGCCAGTTGGTGATCGCCTTAATCGGGCCATCCTGGCGATCTTGAAAGTCCCTCCATTTTGAAGGTTTCGAACCTCCCGTAATCCATATACTCCTTCGGAAATCCAGCAACATTTCCAAAGGAGGTTGAATGTCAAACAGGAGGTTCGAAATGTATCAGTATCAGCATGTTATCCACAGGATGCGGCTGGGCGATTCTGACCGCCAGATCAGCAAGGCTGGCCTTATGGGCCGCACCAAGGCTTCTGAGGTCAGAAAGAGCGCCGATGAAAAGGGCTGGCTCAACCCATTGCTCCCTATGCCTGATGAGGCTGAGCTGCAAGAAGTCTTTGGCGCGCCTCCGGCGAAACCCACCCCTTCCAAACTAGAGCCCTACAAAGACAAGGTTGCTGACTGGTTCAACCAGGGCATAACCGGGACCACCATTCACAGGGCCCTGGTGCGCAACTATGGCTTTGAGGGGTCATACTCCAGTGTGCGCCGCTACCTGGAGACCCTAAAGAACCAAAGTTCCAAGGCCACGGTCAAGCTGGTGTTCAAGCCAGGCGAATCCGCCCAGGTGGACTTCGGCAAAGGCCCGGATCTGGCAAATCCAGAGACAGGCAAGCCCTTTAAGACCTGGTTTTTTGCCATGACCCTGGCCTGGAGCAGGCACATGTATGCCGAGATCGTGCCTGACCAGAAAGTGGCCACCTGGCTGGGCTGCCACAGAAGGGCCTTGGAGTTCTTTGGCGGTGTACCCAGCAATGTCAGGATCGATTATGTTCCGCGGAACATAATCCGGGACAACGATCTCCGAAACGCCCTGGAAGTACTCAAAGGCCCGCACATGCGACTGGATCCAGTCTGGGAGGGTTTGTGTCCAAGTCGCCTCTGCATAGGTGTAGTTGCTCGCGCCAAGCACGGCGACAATGATCTCGGACTGGTGGACCTCCCCGGTACGGGGATCGACAATGGGCACGGTTTGTCCGGAGTAGTCGACAAACAGCTTCTCTCCGGCCCTGTGGGTGTGCCGCATGACCGGATCGAGCTTGCCCCTCCAATTCCGGTACTCGCGGCAAAACCAGCTGTACTGGTAGCCATCTGGATGGGCTTGTTTGTATTCTTCCCAGAGCAGGAACAGGGTGACGCTCTTTCGCTGCAGCTCCTGGTGCACGGTGTTCCACTCCGGCTCTGGTACAAACAGGGATCTGGACTGATGGCTCTTTGGAGAGAACAGCCGCCGATGCAGCTCCGCCTCGGTCATGCCTTCTGGCAAAGGCCATGAGATCCCGGCTTCCTGTGCCCGGGAGAGGTAGTCGCCAACGGTGGTTCTGCCGATTTTGCAGGACTTGGCGATTTTCCTGTTGGAGAGGTTTTTGACGTGCTTCAGGCGTAGGACTTCGGCAATCTTTCGCATGGATAAACGCTCCTGGGGCATTTGGCACCTCCTTGGTAGTCTGTGGAGGTGCCGGGTTTAGCGTTTATCCCGCGCCGAATCCAGTGAAGAGACGGGTCTGTGAGCGATGAGAGGGTGGCCACCTTCCCATGGAATGACTGTCCACCATCACGTGGAATGGGTGTCCAGCTTCGCGTGGAATCGGTGTCCGTCATGCCATGGAATCAGTGTCCGCCATGGCGTGGAATGGGTGTCCGGCATCCCGTGGAATCGGTGGCCGCTTTGCTGTGGAATACGCAATTTCATTTCTCCTAAACCGACAGCTTCTCCCACTTGAGCACCTGAGCCACGATCATTCCGGTGATGAAGCCGGCTGCTAGATTCGTGGCCAGGGTGATGCCCAGGATCAGGGTGGCCACAAAAAGGTCTTTACGCTGATCAAGGTCCATAATTGTCAGGGTCAGCTGGGAACCGGCAAAAACGAGCAAAACATCGAGCACTGCCATGGGCAGGAGGTTGAGAACCTCGACGATGTTCGTGCCCAGCAAGATGGCCAGTCCGGCAAAGATCAGTCCGATCATCAGGTTGGAGCCTGCCGTGCGGGCGCCGAATCGATAGTGGGCTGCCAACCCCCCGGCTCCGTGGCAGAGAGGCATTCCCCCCAGGCAAAAGCTGAAAAAGTTGGCCAAGGCCATACTTATACAGGCCTTCGGATTGGTCACTTTTGCCGAGCGATCCCCGAAGTACTCTTTGGACAGATCGGTATAGGCCAGCACCGCATTGCCAAGGCTCATGGGCAGCTGAGGCAGCACCAGGGCGAAGAAGGCAAAGGTGAAGTCCGCTGTGCCAGGGAATCCAAAGGGGAGTATGCTCGGAAGATGCAATAATATCTACAGTCAAAGACAGATTTCCTTGCATTTCGCCATCCGAACCGATCCGTTGACAAGATTAAAGAAGTATATTAGCTTTTGCGTAAATACTAAATCAAATGGAGGTTCCTATGAGCTGCAAAGATCACTGCCAGTATCCGCACAAACTCAAGGACAAGCCGGAAAACTGCACCCCGGAGCAGATTCGGGAGTGCCACGGAGATGAGGCCGGACATCCTTGCGCCCAGACCGATCCAGGTGAGCAAAAAGACAGTGAATAACGGCGAGACAAACGTCAGGGGGCGAGTGCTCCTCGCTCCCTGATACGTTTTGATTTTGAAATTAACTCAAAAGACGCCAAGAGAAACACAATGTCGCATCCGGAAAAAGTGGCTCGAATCTGCAAGGCCTTGTCAGTTCCCAATCGGGTAAAAATTCTGGAAATTTTGAAAGTCTCCACACTTTGCGTCAATGCTTTGGCCAATGAGCTGGGGCTGACAGCCGCCGCGGTATCGCAGCATCTTCGCATTCTGCGGGATGCCGACCTGATCCGTCCGGAAAAGCGGGGATACTTTGTTCACTACGTAGTGAACTGGGACGTACTTGACCAGTGGCGTCGTTTGACCCAGAACTTGCTCACGCCGCCCCTGGATCGGGTTATCAGGGATCAATGCCAGTCCGGTGGATCTTCAGAAGAAGCAGAGTGAGCTTCAAGTTTGGTCCAGGATGTCAACTTTGACTTGCGAAAGGAAATCTTGAAGAGGCAACTCATGCCAAAGGAAGGCGAATTTAAGATTATTTTTGTTTTAGGGTTGATGGTTTTTTGGTGCAACGGGGACAACTATGCCGCTTCACCTCTCATTGTCGATATTGCGCGGGATCTTGACCTAAATATAAGTCAAGCTGCATTATCAGTAACAGCCTATATGCTTCCTTTTGGCCTTTTCACAATCCTATTCGGCCCTCTCGCTGATCGTTTTGGCAAGGCGAAAATCATTAATATAGCCGCCTTTGGTTCCGCCATCTTTAGCAGCCTCGGGGCGCTCGCTTTCGATCTGACCTCCCTTTGCGCTATTCGCGCTGTTAACGGGGCCTTCGCCGCAGCAATCCTCCCGGTCACCATGTCCTTAATCGGGGATCGTTTCGGGCCGGACCCCCAGACGGTACAAAATGCTCTGGGCAAGGTCCTGGGCATGATGTTCCTCGGTGGAGCATCAGCAACCATTATTGGAGGCGGATTGGCCTATATCTGGTCCTGGCGGATTGTCTATTTGGTGTACGGAATTGCGGAGCTGGTTTTGGCACTTGGAATGCTGAGACTACTAGAGAAGCGCCCTGGCACAGTGGACAGGTTCAGCTTGAAGGATGCATACAGAGATGCCCTATCCCACCCAGAACTCCTGAAGATCGTGGGCATCATTTTCCTGGTGGGGACATCAGTATTCGGGAGCTTTACCTACGCTGGAAAATTTGTGGAAAGCCAGACCGGATACAATATCTTCTTCGTTGGCCTTATCCTTACCTGCTTCGGTGTGGCTACGGTTCTGGCAGGAAGAAAAGCAGGGGTCATACGACAGCGAAAAGGAAACAAGATACTTATGGCCGCAGGTGTCATCGCTGCTGTTTCCTGGGGGCTTATAGGCAGGTGGACCTCTCCCGTTATGCTGTCGCTTTCATTGGCCGGATTCGGCTTCGGATTCAACCTGATTCAGCCCAACCTGGTGGGAACTGCACAGCAGTGCCTTCCCATGCAGCGCGGTACGGTTATGTCTCTTGCGTCCTTCAACATGTTCGTGGGCGGTGGTATTGGAACCTACCTCAACGGACATATCCTCGCACTCTGGGGCTATGAGGCGATTTTCCTTCTTTCGGCCCTATTGATTCTACTGGCCGGGGGCTTTGCGACTGTCCTCTTTTCCCGAATCATGCCCCATTCCACCCCTGCACGATAAGACCATATACATTTATCTCCTCACCCTAAAAGCTGGAACAAAAGAAGTATGTCTATGAAAAAGATTGTCCGCGCCATCATACTCTTCCTGGTTCTGAGCGGGCTTATTTTCGGAGCCGTGACTCTCGTAAACCACAAAAAGAAGGAGCTGAGTCAGGCTCCCAAATACGGCTCCAAGCCCCGCACAGTAACCGTATCCACTGCAGTCCAGGGGACTCTGACCAGGAAGAAGTCCTATCTCGCCGTGGTTCAGCCTGTCAGGAAAACCAGAGTATCAGCCCAAGTCCAGGCCAGAGTCGCCAGCGTGCTGGTTGATGAAGGCGATACAGTCAACCCTGATCAGGCTCTCGTCCGGCTGGACACTCGCGAGATCGAACACAGCCTGGCCTCGATTCGGGCCAGAATCGAGGAAGCTGGGGCAGAGCTGGCCGGGAATCAAGCCACGGCCAAGGCCTTGAAGCGGTCCTTGGAGCACTGGCAGGCGGAAAAGCAACGCTATCAGGCCCTGTCGGAAAAAGAGCTGGCCTCGAAGTCACGTGCCGAAAGTGCCGCAGAAAAAGCCGCCGAGGTAAAGGGCAGATTGAATGCAGCCAAAGAAAAATCCCAGGCTATCAGAAAACGCATCGAGTCACTGCGCCAGCAGGAAAAAGAGAGGCAGATAAAGCTTGAGTACCACACGTTGGTCAGCCCTTACCAAGGGATCGTTACCGAACGACTGGTCGATCCTGGAGACTTGGCAACGCCCTCGAAAGTCCTGCTTGTGATTGAGATATGAGCAAATTGAAGCTTTCTTTCGACATTCCACAGAACGATCTGCCAGCAGTCAGTAAGGGCCAGGAAGTAATATTCTCCGCAAAGGGACGGAAACGACAATCGCACATCAGCCTCATGTATCCGTCCCTGAACCAGGCACGCATGATGCGGGCGGAAGCGTTCCTGGACAAGAGCAAGGCGAGGCATTTGGTCTCTGGCCAGTATGTGCCTGTATCCGTCACGATCGATGTCATACCTGACGCAACTTTGGTGCCGCGTTCGGCCCTCATATCCTCACCACCAGGGCAAAGCCATGTCTTCATGGTTTCGGACGGACGGCTCGGGGCACAAAGCGTCGACATACTTGGTTATGCCAAGGATCAAGCCGCAGTCACCCCCCTTCAACCCGGAACTCAGGTGGTCCAAAACACTTTCTTGGGGTGGGCGCTTCTTTCCTCTGTTATGTCTGTAGAGGCAATTCAATGAGTCCCACCAGAGCAGCCCTTAATCATCCCTATGCGGCCGTAGCCATCGTTCTCCTGGTTGCATCCATGGGTATGATCGGTTTTATCAGGACTCCCGTGGACTTGTTCCCGGACAAGTCTCCCCCGCAGGTGGTGATCACCACCGTGCAAGCGGGATCCGGATCTGAAGATATTCAGGACACCATAACCGAGGTCATTGAAAAGGAAATCAACACCCTCAGCGGCCTGGAAAACATTCGCAGCACCAGTCGCGATCAGGTCTCCTCGATCGTGGCTGAATTCAAATATGATAAGGATCCGGGCCAAGCCTTCGTCGACGTCCAGAACGCAATCGCCCGCATCCAGGCGAACCTGCCCAAGGATGCGTCTCCACCAACCCTCCAACGATTGAACGAGTCCACTGCCAGGCCCCTCATTACCCTGGCCATCCGCCCCAAGAAGCGCAGCACGAAAAGCCTTATGGAAGTCCGTCTGCTGGCCGAGAATCAGATCAAAGATCGATTGCTCGGGCTTGAAGGGGTTGCTGATGTGGATGTCTTCGGGGGGCACCGTCCAGAGGTCCAGGTTCGAATTTCCCGGAACAAACTGGCAACTCACAACATCTCCATCGAGGAAGTGATCGGCCTGCTGTCCAGGCAGAACATCTCCGCCCCTGCGGGCACGCTTTACAGTCAGAACAGCGAATACCTCGTCCGGGTCACCGGCGAGTTCATGGACCTTACGGACATTCGCAAGCTTCCTGTCCGCCGGGACGAACACGGGCTGCTGCGCATCTCGGATCTGGCTGAGGTCAAGCTCGCCCGGCAGGATCCGAGATCGCTGTATCATGGCAATGGCAGGAAATCCCTAGCTCTTGGCATTATTCAGCCACAAGGCGGGGCAACGGTAGAAACTATTGAGAGAGTGAAGGCTTTTCTTCCCAAGCTTCAGTCCGAGTTCCCGGACATTGCCTTTACGATCACCCAGGACCAGCAACCTCTTATCGATATCAATATGCAGGGTATGGTCAGGTCCATCACCCAGGCCGTTCTATTTACGGTGGCCGTCATCTTCATCTTTCTGGCAGACCCCAGAGCAGCTCTTACGGTAGGCATCAGCCTGCCCCTGTCCTTTTTATTCACTCTGGCTATATTGTGGCTCACTCCCTACACCCTGAACATGGTCACCTTGACCGGGCTTATCGTGGCAACAGGCCTTGTGGTCGATTCTTCAGTAGTGGTCTTGGAAAACATATACCGACGTTTTCTGTACCGGTCAACAGATACTTGGACACATTTGAGCACTAATTCAGGCCGCCTCAG
>CAZQPF010000087.1:0-12509 GCA_964595165.1 uncultured Desulfohalobiaceae bacterium | reverse complement strand
TGTCCAGCATGACGTCTGCGTTGCCGTGATCCGCGGTCACCAGGAGCCGCCCCGGGACCTGCTCCAGGCAGGCCAGAACCCGGCCCAGGCCTTGGTCCACCGCCTCGCAGGCCCGCACCGCCGCCTGGAAGTCCCCGGTATGCCCCACCATGTCCAGATTGGCAAAGTTGCAGACCACGAGATGGTACTCTTGGCTCCGCCAGCGCTTCTCCAGCTCCTGTATGACCTCCTGGAGGCTCATCTCCGGCTTCTGGTCATAGGTGGCCACCTCCTGCGGCGAGGGGATGAGGCAGCGCTCTTCGCCCGGAAACGGCTCCTCCCGCCCGCCGTTGAAGAAATAGGTCACATGGGCGTACTTTTCGGTTTCCGCAAGGCGCAGCTGGCGCAGCCCCTGCTGGGCGCACACCTCGCCGAGGATGTTCACCAGCTCCACCGGAGGGAAGACCACCGGCAGCGGGAAGCCGGCGTCGTACTGGTTCATGGTGGCCAGCATGCACAGCTGCGGGGCTCTGCCCCGGTCAAAGGGCTCGAGCTGCTCCTCGAAGAGGCTGCGGACGAGCTGCCTGGCCCGATCCGCCCGGAAGTTGAACCAGAACACCCCGTCTCCGTCCCCTACCGGAGCCACCGGCTGTCCGGAGCTGTCGCACACTACCTTAGGGGTGAGGAACTCATCGGTTATGCCCTGTTCATAGCTCGCCTCAATCGCCTGCACCGGATCAAAGACCTTCTCCCCTCGGCCGGGCACGATAGCCTCATAAGCCAGGGCGGTGCGATCCCAGCGCTCGTCCCGGTCCATGGCGTAGTAGCGGCCGCTGAGGCTGGCGATCCTTCCCATGCCCAGCTGCTCCATCCTCTCTTCCAGGCTCCGGACATACCCGGCTCCGCTCCTAGGGGGGGTGTCCCTGCCGTCCAGGAAGGCATGGACCGCGACCTCCGGAACGGATTTGCTCCGGGCCATCTCCAGCAGGGCAAAGAGATGATTGATGTGGCTGTGCACCCCGCCGTCGGAAACAAGGCCCATGAGGTGCAGCCGGCTCCCCCGCTCCCGGACCGAGTCCAGGAGCTCGCTCAGGGCGGGGTTGGCAAACAGGGAGCCCTCGCGAATCCCCTTGTCGATGCGGACGATGTCCTGATCCACAATACGGCCGGCGCCGATATTCAGATGGCCCACCTCGGAGTTTCCCATCTGGCCAGCCGGAAGGCCCACCGCCTCTCCGGTGCACTGCAGCCGGCTGCCGGGATAGGCGGCCTGGATGCGGTCCAGGTTCGGGGTCTGGGCCATATGGATGGCGTTGCCCTCTCCTTTCGGTCCCAGGCCCCATCCATCCAGGATCAGCAGCAGGGTCGGGGTGGGTTGCTGCGAGACATCTAAAGCCATGTGCGGCTCCCTGATCGGTCTGGTGCGTTAGCGGCCGGCTTGGAGTCGATTCTGCGCCTCCGCAGCCTCTGCTTCGGGATTGAGCTTCGCATAGCGCGCAGCGCATGGCGCATAGCGAAGAAGATAAGCGGCCTCTATCCTTGTCTTGACCCCATGTGGTATGCCTTAGATGCTGAGGCTCTGCCTTGCTCAGCCCTCTAAGAAGGCTCTCAAGAGGGAGAAGACCACAACCTAAGGCCAGTGGTAGCTTACAGCCTGGTTGCCCCTGGAGCTCCCGGCCCTAGGCGCCCTCGATGCGGCCGGCGTCCCGCCACAGTCCTTCCAGGTTGTAGAATTGCCGGTAGTCCTTCTGAAAGATGTGGACCACAATGTCGTTGCAGTCTATGAGGACCCAGGTGCCGGACCTATACCCCTCCACGCCCAGAAGCTCGATCCTGTTTTCGGAAAGCTTCTCCATGAGCCAGTCCGTCAGAGCCTGGGCATGGCGGACGTTCGCAGCCGAGGCCAGAATGACCCCGTCGGTCACCGAGTTCATGGACTTGATGTCCAGGGCCACCATATCCTCGGCCTGCTTTTCCTGCAACCAACCGAGCATGCGCTTCACTGTGTCCCGGTAGTCGGTCGCCGGCTGTGTTCTGCTTGTTTGGCTGATCATTGTTTTGCTGTCTTACCTCCTGTTGTGCCTTGCTTCCTGACTAGAGCCACCTGCAAAAAGTCGTGCCTGAATGATTCAAGCCCAACTGCTTACTTAAGATAAACATTTTGCCAGTCCCATCAGTTTTGTCGCTGGTAGGAAAACGGTCTTGCTTCTTGACTTGTGGGCTTTATTTAATAACAATGCACAGCGTTATGGAGCGCTGCCGCTTTCATATCTCCTCTGAATATATCCCAGCGAGAGGTGCTTTGACCGCGCTCATTTGGGTATTTACATAATGCCATTGCCGCTTTTGTAAACCAGCCATTGTTCGTCTGCAGCAGGGAGGTAGGCTATGATCTTCGACGTCGAGCGGGAAACGCTTCCCCGCGAGGAACTGGAGGAGCTCCAGCTCAAAAGGCTCAAGCAGCTCGTGGAACGCATTTATCACAATGTGCCCTTCTATCGCACCAGATTCGACGAGCAGGGGCTCAAACCGGAGCACATCAGGAGCCTCTCCGACGTCAAGTACCTGCCTCTAACCGAAAAACAGGATCTGCGCAATAATTACCCTTTCGGCCTCTTTGCAGTGCCCAAGGAGAACGTGGTCCGCATTCACGCCTCCTCCGGGACCACGGGCAAGGCCACGGTGGTGGGCTATACCCAGCGCGACGTGCATAACTGGGCCCAGCTCATGGCCCGCTCCTTCATGGCCTCCGGGGCCACCCGCCAGGACACCATCCATAACGCCTACGGCTACGGGCTGTTTACCGGTGGGCTCGGGGTGCACTACGGGGCGGAGGAGCTCGGAGCGACCATCCTTCCGGTTTCCGGCGGAGGCACCAAGCGCCAGGTCATGCTCCTGAACGACTTCAAGCCCACTGTTCTGTGCTGCACTCCCTCCTACGCCCTGCACCTCTACGATGTGGCCCAGAGCTCGGGGATCGTGTTCAAGGACCTCTCCCTGCATACCGGCGTATTCGGAGCCGAGCCCTGGACCGAGGAGATGCGCTCCGACATCCAGGCCAAGCTCGGCCTCTCCGCGCTGGACATCTACGGCCTCTCGGAGATCATGGGGCCCGGGGTGGCCATGGAATGCCGCACCGCCCAGGAGGGGCTGCACATCTGGGAGGACCATTTTCTGGCCGAGATCATCGATCCGGAAAGCAAGGAGCCCCTTCCCTTCGGCGAGGAAGGGGAGCTGGTGATCACCACCCTGAGCAAGGAGGCCCAGCCCCTCATCCGCTACCGGACCCGGGATCTGACCAAGCTCAACCCGGTTCCCTGCCGCTGCGGACGGACCCACGTCCGGATGGACAAGGTCCTGGGCCGCACCGATGATATGCTCATCATCCGGGGCGTGAACGTCTTCCCCTCTCAGATCGAGAGCATCCTGCTGGAAACCGAGGGCTTGAGCCCGCATTACCAGCTCATCCTGCGCCGGGAAGAGGCTATGGACACCCTGGAGATCCAGGTGGAGGTGGACGAGAACATGTTTTCCGACGAGATCAAGCATCTGCAGCGGATCGAGCGCAAGCTGCTCAAAAACATCAAGGAGTTCTTGGGGGTCACCGCAAACGTCAAGCTTGTGGAGCCCAGAAGCATCTCCCGATCCGAGGGCAAGGCCAAGCGGATCGTGGACTACCGCTCAGAGTAAGCTGCGACAGCGAAAAAACCTTTTTTGACTGCAAACCATAGCAAATAGATCATCGCGGCTTCAGCCGCTATGATAAGGAGCCGAGCATGAAAGTGGAACAGATATCGGTCTTCTTGGAAAACCGGGCCGGACGCCTTTCCGAGGTCACCCGGGTCCTGGCACAGGCCGGAATCAACATCCGGGCCCTCTCCCTGGCCGACACCTCTGATTTCGGCATCCTGCGGCTCATCGTTTCGGACAACGAGAAGGCCAAAGAGGTGTTGAAGGAGCACGGGTTCACCGTGGGCCGGACCACGGTGGTGCCGGTGGAGGTGCAGGACCAGCCCGGCGGCTTGAGCGCCATTCTGGACATTCTGAGCTCCCAGGGCATCAATGTGGAGTACATGTACGCCTTTGTGCAGCAAAGCGGCAAGAACGCGGTGCTCATCTTCCGCTTCGACCGCACCGACCAGGCCATCGAGGTGCTTCAGGAAAAAGGGGTCCAGGTGCTCACCGGCGAGGATCTCTACCACATCTAAAGCTTGCCGTTGGGCAAGCTTTAGACTCATGGATATTTTTTATAGCCCGGTGAGAGGAAGCTATCGCCTCTATAGTTTCACCTGCGTCCTCGCTCGATAGGCCTTAATTCTCCCTCCATTTTTTGAACAGGCCTTTCTTCGCCATGCGCTTTGCGCTATGCGCTCTGCGCAGAAAGCGGCCTGGGCCTCCACATCCCTTCCGGCACCGGATATCCGGTTGCGGCCCGCAATCGCTGCAGGAACTCCCGCCGACTGATCTCCCGCGCCCCAAAGCGCAGCAGATGGGAGGTCGTCTGCTGGCAGTCCATAAACTCGAACTCATACTCCCGCAGCAGCTCCACGAGCCGGACCATGGCCACCTTGGAAGCATCCCGCACCAGATGGAACATGGACTCCCCGAAAAACGCCCTTCCCAGGGCTACCCCGTAGATCCCGCCCACCAGGCGTCCATCCTGCCAGGCTTCCACGGAATGGGCGTATCCCAGCTGATGCAGGTTGATGTAAGCCCGGATCATCTCCGGCACGATCCAGGTTCCGCGCACCCCTTTGCGGACCACCCTGGCGCAGGAGGTGATGACCCCGGAGAAATCCATATTCACGGTCAAGTCGAACTTCCCCTGTCGCATGGTCCGGGCCAGGCGCTTGGATACGTGCAGCCGCCCGGGCTCGAGTACCAGGCGCGGATCCGGCGACCACCACAGAATGGGGCTGTCCTCGCTGTACCAGGGGAAGATGCCCTTCTGATAGGCGGAGATAAGCCTTCTGGGCCTCAGATCGCCGCCAATGGCCAACAGGTCGTCGACGTCCTCGTGCATGGGATCCGGAAACACCGGTTCCGGAGGCAAGTAGTAGATAGCCATCGGGAGGATTTATTGCTTTCGCTTCACGGTTCGAGGCTGCGTTTGCAGAGCGCATGGCGCATAGCGCATAGCGAAGAAGCCATTTGGAACAAAACTCAAGCTCCTAGGATAAATGATGATAAGAGCGAGGCTCTGGGATGCATACACAGAGGTCAGGCTTTATTTCAAGACCGATCCATTCACAGTCCATGTTTACACGGAAGTTGAGGGAATGCAATTCGGGTATTTTTTGAGGAGATCGCAAGCCCTGGAATTGACCGCTCTCGCCGGGAAGCCTTATTCTGCAGACTAATCTGCAGAATAATACTTTGAAGGAGGTACGCCATGAAGGAAAAAAGGAATCTGCATCTCAAGATGCAGGAGATGTGCGACTGCTATGCCCAGACGGATTATCTGAAGGCCATGTCCGACGTTCCCCAGGAGCAGGATCCTGATGAGGGGGCCATGAAATGGCTGGCCCTGGCCGCCTTGCACGGGGTGAACGACATGGCGGACAAGATCAAGATCACCCGGACTGAAGACGGCTCCATGGATGTGGTCGCTCAGTACCGCAAGCACAACCTCCCCAACCCCGGCCAGGAGATAGGCGGCAAGATCCTCGAGGCCCTCTACGGCATCACCCATCTGGAGGATGAGGGCGAGATCCCGCTTTCCCTGGGCCTCGGCAGCAGCAACATCGAGCTGAAAATAAAGGTCAAGAAGAAGGACGGCAAGGAGCAGGTGACCCTGAAGTTCCCAGAATAGCCAAGAAAGGCTGCCCAGGCCTTTCTCGGCTATAGCTGCAGACGGTCAACAGCGTTTGCATAACACCTTGCTTGCATCCTTCATGAAAGGCGACCCTGCGTCGCCTTTTTTTTGGCCTTGCAGAAAGGGCTTGGTATTTGCCTACCGGAGCTGAATAGGATAGGAGGGACGCGTCCTGTATTGGCCTAAAAGGAAGGACCGGCCCGGCACTCAGTTTGACTGCATTATCCTTCGATTGGAAATTGATATCCCTTAAGTTGCAGCTTTTCTCCAAGCCCGAGCTGAGACTTGGCAAACTGAGTGCCGGGTTCACTCAAATTTTTGAAAAGTATTAATTTTTCTTTTTTTTCATTAATTGCCAATGAGTCAGATTTGCCGGAGGCAAATCTGACTTCGCCTCAACCTGAAACCAAGATCCGCCTATGGAACCGCTGCTCCTGGATAGCCTGTCCATCGTGTTCAGCGCGGTCTGTCTCTGGTTCGGCTCCAACTGGACCGTGGACAAGGCGGCCCTGCTCGCCGCCAGGTTCAATATCTCCGAGGTGGTCATCGGGGTAACGGTTATCGCCTTCGGCACCTCGCTTCCGGAGATGGCCACCAGCGTGACCTCGGCAATCACCGGCCACGGCGATATCGCCCTGTCCAATGTGGTCGGCTCCAACATCTTCAATCTGGGCCTGGTTCTCGGAGCTGCGGCCCTTCTCTCCCCCTTGCGGGTCAAGCAGGAATCCTTCTACCGCGACGGCCTCATCCTCTTGCTCATCTGCATCTTCATCCTGGCCTCGGGCCTGGATCTCTATCTCGGCCGGGTGGGCGGGCTCATGCTGCTCGCTCTTCTGTTTTGCTACATTGTGATCGTGCTTCGCCAGTACGGGCGGCAGCGCCGCATCTCTCCGCGCTCCGAGCTGGGTCCCTTTCGCTTCCTGGACGGCCTCCTCCTGTTCCTGGGCCTGGCCGGAGTGGTCCTGGGCGGCAACCTTCTGGTCCGAGGGGCCGTGGGCATCGGCGAGGCCCTCGGGGTAGAGGAGTGGCTCCTGGGCCTGACTGTAGTCGCCTGCGGCACCTCCCTGCCGGAGATGATGGTCTGCCTGGCCTCCATCCTCAAGAAGAAGCAGGACATCCTGTTCGGCAACCTCCTGGGAAGCGACATCTTCAACTTCGCCGGAGTTCTGGGCCTCGCCTGCCTGGCCAATCCCATCGCCGTCTCCTCCTCCGCCCTCCTCGGCCTGATCATGCTCGTCCTGTCCCTGCTGCTGCTGCTTTTCTTCATGTTCACCGGCTGGAGGCTGACCAAGCTCGAAGGGGTTTGCCTGCTTTGCGTCAGCCTGGCCCGGATCGTGTACTTCGTCTGGTAAAAAGGATGATTGCGCGGTCCTGAGCATGCATGCTACAAAGCCTTATCCACCAACCTCAAACCTGAGCCGAGGCCCTTATGCATCAAACACTCCAGACTGAGCTGTCCACCTGTCCGGCCGGCGAAGCCTTTCCCCTGCCTACCGAAAGCGACTATCAAAGTGAAATGGAGCGGCTCCGAAAGCTGGCGGCAGAGCAGCGGGAGCTGGGACGCGAGATCGTGGTGGTCATGGGCGTGGGTTTCGTGGGCGCGGTCATGGCCGGTGTGGTTGCGGACACCGTGGATCCGGACACCGGCCGGCCCTCCAAGTTCGTCATCGGCATGCAGCGCCCTTCGCCGCGCTCCTTCTGGAAGATCCCCTATCTCAACCGCGGGCAGGCCCCGGTGGAGGCCGAGGACCCGGAGGTGGCCCCTTTGATCCACCGCTGCGTGCAGGAGAAGAAAACTCTGACCGCTACCTTCACCTACGAGGCCCTGGCCCTGGCCGACGTGGTCGTGGTGGACGTGCAGTGCGACTATCACAAGGAGGACTTCGGCAACGTGCGCAACGGCCGTGCCGAGATCGGAGCCCTGGAAGAGAGCCTCAAAGTGCTCGGCCAAAAGATCGACCCCCGGTGCCTGGTGCTCATCGAGACCACCGTACCGCCCGGCACCACGGAGTACGTGGCCTACCCCCTCATCAAGAAGGAGTTCGAGCGACGGGGCCTCAAAGGTGTCGAGCCCCTGCTGGCCCACTCCTATGAGCGCGTCATGCCGGGCCGGGAGTACGTGGCCTCCATCCGTGACTTCTGGCGGGTCTGCAGCGGCATCAACGATACGGCCAGACAGCGGGTGACGACCTTTCTCTCCGAGGTGCTCAACGTGGAGGCCTACCCGCTCACCGTGCTCGATCGGCCCATCGAGAGCGAGACCGCCAAGATCGTGGAGAACTCCTACCGGGCCACCATCCTGGCCTTTCTCCACGAGTGGTCCCTGTTCTCGGAGCGAAACGGGGTGGATCTCACCAAGGTCATCCAGGCCATCAAGGTCCGGCCCACCCACGACAACATCATCTTTCCCGGCCCGGGGATCGGCGGCTACTGCCTGCCCAAGGACGGAGGGCTCGGGGTCTGGTCCTACCACACCCTCATGGGCTTTGAGGACGAGATCTTCAAGATCACCCCGCAGGCCATTGACATCAACGATACCCGCTCCCTGCGGGTGGCCCAGCTGGTGCGCGACGCTCTTCGCAATATGGGCCGGATCGTGGCCGCCTCCAAGATCGCGGTGCTCGGCGCCTCCTACCGGGAGGACGTGGGCGACACCCGCTACTCCGGATCGGAGATCATCGTGCGCAAGCTCACCGAGATGGGCGGAGAAGTGAGCGTTCACGACCCTTACGTCCAGCACTGGTGGGAGTTTGAGAAGCAGGACACCTACCCCGCCCCGGATCGCTCCCTGGCCCGGTTCTTCCGCAACCAGGAGGGCCTCACCGAGCTCACGGTGCACAAGGATCTGAGCCAAGTGCTCAACGAGGCGGACGCCGTGGTTCTGGCCGTGCGCCACCAGGCCTACAGGCAGCTCGATGCGGACCGCATTTTGGAGATGACCGGCCGGCCCGCAGCCGTGGTGGACTGCTTCGGACTTTTGAGCGACGATCAGATCCGCCGCTTCTTCGAGCTCGGCTGCGAGGTCAAGGGCCTCGGCCGAGGGCATGTGAAGCGGATCAAGGACGCGGTCCGGGATGCCGGGAAATGATGCTTCACTGCACAGCAGAAAAGATACCATGGCTGCACAGAATACGCCTCTTTACGACACCATTCGAGCCACGCTCGCCTCGTTTCCGGAGCTTGAGCTGGGGATCGTCTATGGATCGACCAGTGCCGGCAGGGCGCAACCGGCAAGCGACGTGGACATCGCCGTTTTGGCGGATCGCCCTCTTTCCTTTGCCAGACGCATGGAGATGCAAGCAGAGCTGGAGAAAACATTGCATCGGGAGGTCGACCTTGTGGACCTCTCCTCTCTTCACGGGCCACTCCTTCATCAGATATTCGCCCAAGGATCCATTGTGCTGAAGCGCTCAGCTCACTGCTTGGCCTTCCTTTTGAAAAGGCTCTGGTATGATCGGGAGGACATGGCCCCTTTGACACGACATGTCTTGCAGGAGCAGGCAGAGAGGTATTTCCGTGACCCGCGACGTCATACTGAATAAGCTGAATTCGCATTTCGAAATATCGCTGTCCACGATTACTGCTCCATCAACTGGGATATCGTTCACTCCATCTCTACTAATCATCTCAAGGACTTCAAAGACTTTGCCAGAGAAGTGATGCACTGGATGGATACCCATGGACCAGGTTCTGACTCCGCGCAATCTTGCAATATGTGAACTCTGCGGAATCTGTGGAAAAAATCTCTTTTAGGCTCATCATGTCCGAAATCAACAAAGATATCCGCTGGCAGCAACGCTTGGCCAACTTCAGGAAGGCGCTTGCCCAGCTGCGAAAATTCGTTGACAAGGGAGAGCTCTCCGAGCTGGAAGAGCAAGGGGCGATTCAGGCCTTTGAGTACACCTATGAGCTGGCCTGGCTCGTTCTGAAGGACTTTCTGGAATATCAGGGCCAGACAGATATTTACGGTTCCAGGGATGCCATCCAAAAGGCCTTTCAGGCCGGCCTCATTGAAGACGGGGAAACGTGGATGGAGGCCTATGTGAGCCGGACCAAGACCTCCCACACCTATAACCAGGAGACCGCCAGAGAGGTCGTAGATGCCGTGATGAACGATTACTATCCTCTCTTCATCGCTCTGCAGCAAAAAATGGAAAGCCTGCTTGATCGATAAAGGCAATCGCATGCCCGACCGGCATTTCGGGTTGAATGACTCGGACATTTCCCGAATAATCGAAGTTTTTAAGGAAAACCCGCACGTGGACGAGGTGATCCTCTACGGCTCACGCGCCAAGGGAACCAACAAGCCCGGATCCGACGTGGATCTCGCCCTGAAGGGAGACAACCTCAATCTTCAGGAGCTCAATCGATTGAGCCTGGCGCTCGAGGACCTCCTTTTGCCCTATACCTTCGATCTCACGATCTACCAGCGCATCGACGACCCCGATCTCCTCGAGCATATCCAGCGGGGGGGGGAAACGATCTACAAGCGGGAATAGCCTAGCACAGCCATGAGAAGGAGGGCTGCTCAATCGGCCCAACCTTCTAGACGTATCTTTCCTTCCCAAGCGCTGCAAGCGATCTATGCAAATGTCTCAATAATGAGTACTCTATTTGCTGACCAGGTATGGATAAACTGGAAGCCTTATCATAGAGGATGAAAAATTATGCATGGAGAATTTACCGCATTCATTGAACAAGATGAAGATCATTTTATAGCCTATTGCCCTGAGATTCCTAGTGCAAACGGGCTTGGGAAGACGAGGGAAGAGGCCTTGGAGAGTCTGTCTTCAGCTATTCAGCTCATTCTTGATGATCTACGGCAAGATGCCTTGCGGGGCATATCGCCTGACGCCGAGCAGACAGTGGTTTCTGTAACATGAAGCGAGACAAGCGACTGAGACATCTTCGCAAAAATGGGTGCATTCTGAAGAGAGAAGGAGCTTCGCATTCATTATGGTTAAATCCTCAGAACGGAAAAATTCAAACCGTGCCACGATACAATGAGCTGCCGGACAAGCTCTGCAAGAAAATATGCCGGGGTTTGGATGTTTCGGAGATAAAATAGGCTATGAGACAAGTGCTCCTTTGCATCTATTTATTTACAGTAGCTCGAAATGATTCAAATATGCAGAGCCTGAATACATCAACCAACGGCAATGGGTTAAGGCTGAAATGCCCCGCAGGCCAGACTTCCTCATCATCGGCGCCGGCGTTGTCGGCCTCACCATAGCCCTGGAGCTTTGCAGCCGCTACCCGGACGCCTCCATCACCCTCCTGGAGAAGGAAAGCGAGCTGGCGGCCCACGGCAGCGGCCGAAACAGCGGCGTGCTCCACGCCGGCTTCTACTACACCAAGGACAGCCTCAAGGCCCGTTTCTGCCGGGACGGCAACGCGGCATTGACCGCCTTTTGCCAGGAGCACGCCCTTCCCATGCACAAATGCGGCAAGCTCGTGGCGGCGCAAGATGAGCTGGACCTGGAGCGGCTGGGCACCCTGTTGGCCAGAGCCCGGGCCAATGGCGTCGAGCTGGAGAGGATTGCTGCAGAGGAAGCCCGGGAGATCGAGCCGCGGATCAAAACGCATCGGCATGCCCTGTGGTCGCCCACCACCTCTTCCATCGACCCTGCTGCGCTCATGGCCAAGCTGGCGGAAAAGGCCCGAGATCGCGGCATCTCCCTCCGGCTGGGCGAGCCCTACCGAGGCACTCATCGAGACGGAATCTGCACCAAGCGCGACCTGTATGCGCCCGGCTATGTGATCAACGCCGCGGGCCTCTATGCAGACAGAATCGCCCGGGACTTCGGCTTCAGCGAGGAAATGCGCATCCTGCCCTTCAAGGGGCTCTACCTGTACAGCAGCAAGGAGCCGGAAAATCTGCGCACCCATGTCTACCCAGTGCCGGATCCCAAGTACCCCTTTCTGGGGGTACACTTCACCATCACCGTGGATGGCAAGGCCAAGATCGGACCAACTGCCATCCCGGCCTTCTGGAGGGAGAACTACTCCGGCCTGCAGAACTTCTCCTTTCGGGAATGCCTGGAGACCGTGGGCAGCGAGATCTCGCTTCTGCTTGGCTCCAGCTTCGATTTCAAGCGGCTTGCGGTCAGGGAGATGCGCAAGAAAATGAAACGGGTTCTGGTGGACCAGGCTGGCTTGTTGCTCAGCGGCGTCAAGCCCGAGGACTACACCAAGTGGGGCCGGCCCGGCATCCGGGCCCAGCTGGTGGATACCCGGAACAAGACGCTCATCATGGACTTCTGCACCCAGGGCGACGAGCGCTCCTTCCATGTGCTCAATGCGGTTTCCCCCGCCCTGACCGCCTCCATGCCCTTCGCCGCCTACTGCTGCGACCGGATGGAGGGATTCTGGAAGGATAGATGAGCTATCCGCAGATGACTTAAATTTTCGCAGATCAAAAGAATAAAATGCCATTTATAAAACAGCTTGCCGTACAATGAAAAATGAGATGGAAATAAAACCTTTCTTCATCAGGGCTGAGTGGGACGAGGATGCCCAGGTATGGGTAGCAAGCAGCGATGATGTGCCAGGCCTTGCGACTGAAGAAGAGACACTGGAAGGCTTGATCATAAAGTTAAAGATCATGATTCCTGAGCTTCTTGATGCCAATGGCGAGGATATGCCAGAGGAGCTTCCTTTTGTCTTGGTTCAACGGGAATTGGAATCATCCCCCTTGGAATGTTAGCACTAACCC
>CAZQPF010000086.1:0-12867 GCA_964595165.1 uncultured Desulfohalobiaceae bacterium | reverse complement strand
AAGGGAGAAACTCCGGAGCTGCTCCCCTTCCCAAGGGGAGCTCCCGGCACTCAGTTTGCCAAGTCTCAGCACAAGCTTGAACAATAGCAATTGCTCAGTTGTAAAGTCTCAAATGGAAGAAGGTTGAAGTCAAACTGAGTGCCGGGTGAGGGGTTGGAAGGTGGAGCTGCATACAAGCCTTCCAAAGCGCATAATATCAAGGAGGGCGGCATGCATGTTCTCATGATCATCACCTCGCAGGACGGGGAGACCATCTCCAACGCCATGCGCCTGGCCAATGTCGGCGTGGCCAAGGGAGACGAGGTCAGCGTCTTCATGCTGGGCAAGGGAGTTCTCTTTGAGCAGGCCGGAAGCGAGGCCTTCGACGTCATGGGGCAGGTCAATGCCTTTGAAGGTGATTTTTTCGTCTGAGGGGTGTGCCTCAAATCCCACGCTCTGGAGGGATCAAGCACATGCCCTATCGGCTGGATGGACGACCTCTATGAGCTGACCAGGGAGGCGGACAAGGTGCTCACCTTTTGAGGCTCCATTCGAGGAATGCGCTCTGTTGCCGGCAGCCTCGATATGCCGCCTAAAGCCCGAACATCTTCCTTATCATTTTCATCTCCAAAAACATCCGCTCCGGATGATCTGGGAGAGTCAGGAAGTGATACCGGCCATAGAAGGCTCGTGCGTTTTCGTTCTTCACATCGACGACTACAGCGGCTGCAGCGATGGTGTCAGCCTGCTTATAGCTTCTGTATAAGGCATCGAATAAAAGCCGCTTTCCGAAGCTTTGCCCTTGATAGGGCTCATCCACGCCTAAGCGTCCAATAAGGGTGGCTGGGATGGAGGGATACCGAGGCAGCTGCGTGGCGATATCGCTCGGCAATGCTCCAACATCAATGCTTACAGCCGATAGCGTGTAAAAGCCGATGATCGAGCTGCCGTCTTCGCAAAGCACATACGGAACCGCGAGTGAACGTTTCAGGTCTTGCTGGGCGCGTTTCTTGAGATACTCATCAAGAAAGGGGTTCCCGCAACAAAAGGAACCCCTGTCGTGCTTGCTCTTATTGAGCCGCTCTATAGGCATTTACTGAGAGCTTTCCAAGTACTCTCTTGCCGCCTGCTTGGCCTCCTCGCTCGGCTCTCTCTCGCTGAGCAGGGCGTCTACAAACACCTCCCGGTCCCGCTCTCCGAGCTTGATAACCTCGTGCTCCTGAATGGTGCGATAGGCGGCTTCTTGGGCGCTCGAGACAAGGAACTCGGTCAAGCTGCTTCCTTTGAGCGCAGCAGCCTTCACCAGCAGCCTTTTTTGCTCGGGAGTGACCCTGGCATCCAGGCGCTCGCTCCGCTTGGTGCTGGCATCGTTTTGCTTATCCTCGATGGGGGCCATGCTCCATCCCTTCCTGTTTCAGGGTTCGATATGTACGGAAATATACCGTACAACTGTTTCTGGCATCCGTCAACGTGGGACGAGGGCGAGCAGCATCTTTCGCCGCTGCGCTCTCTGGCGCACAAGCTACGAGCCGGCAGCAGGGCTTCATCCCGCCAAGCGACCGTAAGCTGAGACATGATTTTTCTTGGCTCAGACTCCAACCTACAACCTGCAGCTCACAAGACGTAGCTGGAACATATTGATTGGAATGAACCTGGAACAATATCTGGGCCCTCACCCATTGACTCTTCTGTCCTCTGTCCTCTGTCTTCTGTCCTCTGCGCCTGCAATCATGGCTTTTTGCAGGCGCATCTCACAAGGCCACCGCCTAACCTCTTGCTATCAGCTATCAGCCATGAGCTTCTTCAGGCCTATCAGAACCTGAAGCGGATCTGGAAGACGCTCTTCACTCCTTCGGGCCGGTTCCTGGCGCCGCTTTCAAACATCACCTTGAGCCCCAGGAACATGCCTTTGTGGATCCAGCTCACCCCCGGCCCGATGGCAAAGACGCGCTCCTTTGAGTCAGGTATGGCTCGGCCGTCGAGCTCGTCCTCGGAGAGCTGCTGCAGGTAGTAGCCCACGGCGCCGACTCGAAGCTCGGGATGCAGAAAGGGCAGGGTTTTGCTTGCCGAGTAGTTGAAGTGATAGAGCGGCCCGGCCTGCAGCTCGCCCACGCTCCCGGCCTGCTTGTCCAGGTAGTCGTTGTTCTCAAAGTTGTAGGTGAAGTGCTGGCGGGTGCTCACGGCAAAGCCGTGGGGCATCTGCAGGGTGAGGGAGACAAAGGGCTCCAGCGTCACGTAGTTGGCTGACGGATTGATATTCTTCCTCCTGTCGTAGCTGCCGATAGGGAGATAGGTATCGAGCTGAAAGAACCAGTGGAGCATGCAGTCGCTGCCCAGGGGAACGGCGCTGCCGACAAAGGGGCCGATGATGAGGTCCCCCAGGACCTTCTGGTTTTCCTCCAAGCCCAGACTGGAGTCAACATTGACCTCTGCAAACGGCAGCAGGGCGGACAGCCCGCAGCGCAGGCCATGCGGCAGGGCGAGATCCGGCGAGTAGATGAGCTGGGGCACATACACGAGGGCGTCCACCTCGTTGCTCCCAGGTAGCGGGTCGCCGTTTCCGTCCATGATCTCATCGGCGCTGTAGGAGGTTATATAGTTCAGCGAGTAGAGCCCGGGAGGTGGAATGACCGCATCGAGGATGTTCGTGCTGCCCAGGTTCAGGTTCGGGTTCTGGTTGGAAGAGAAGGCAGCATGAGCGAGACAAAGATTGGCCAGCAACAGCAGCAAACAGCTCACAAGCATCTTCCTGTGCATGGGGTGCTCCTTTTTCAGGGTTGAACATGAACGGCTTGTCGAGCTTGGGATTTTCCAAAAAGAAATCCCCAAGCCGAAAAAACGGCTTGGGGATTTGCCATCTCCTCCAAGTTGACACGAAGCGCGCGGCAGGTCTTCTGACTTGCGGATCCTCCCTGTGCCCTGCGCCTTCCCGGCCGGCTTCGCCTCCATGGGCTTGCCGCCAGTGGCATATGTGCAGGCCAGGTCCCCGCTTACAGCGGCGGGACCGTGTCGGACTTGCACCGACTTCCCTCTTTCCTCCGGATCGGCTTCAGGCCCAAGGACCCATGCCGCAACCGAGGAGTGAACCGCACGCAGCTGATAGGAAAGGTTCTTTACGTCACATGGGCCGCTGCTGTCAACAAAGAGCAGCGCGCCTCATTTGAGCTGCATCAAAAACATCCCGGAGCAGAACGTATACCCCGAACTCATCCCATGGCCGGAGCCACGGCCCTCATCGCCGTGATCGGAAGCGACCAGGTGCACGCCCTGGGCTACCTCTACGCCCTTATTCCGGCCGGAACCGGGGCCATGCTCCTGATCGCCCTGGCGGTCAACAACCTTCCCAGGAAGAGGTGCTACCCGGAGTTCTGGATCTGAGCCCGTAGGATCTGTCGCAAAACAACCCAAGCATAAAAGTCTTGTCCACGAATCGCCAGGAATGAAGAAAAGAAATCCAGCCTGTTCATCGCAGGCAGGATGGCTTCATCCCGCCAAGGCTTCCTCAACCGCTGCGGCGGCATGCAGGGCCGTGGTATCGATGAGCGGCAGGCTCGCGTCCTCCTGGGTGATGAGCATCGGGATCTCGGTGCAGCCGAGGATCGCCCCGTCCGCTCCGCTCTCCCTGAGCCTGTCGATGCACTGCCTGAAGTACTGTCTCGAGCCCTCCTCAAACCTGCCCAGGCAGAGCTCCCCGAAGATGATCCGGTTGATCTCCGCTCTGTCCTCGGGCCCCGGTACCATGATGCGCAGCCCGAAGTGCCTCTCCAGATAGCCCTTGAGGAAGTCGTCCTCCATGACGAAGCGGGTGCCGAGCAGGCCCAGCTTCCCGAGCCCCTGGCGAACGGCCTCCCGGCCGCAGGCATCGGCGATGTGAAGCAGGGGGAGAGACACAGCCTCCACGACCCGATCGGCGCACTTATGGATGGTGTTGCTGCAGAGCAGGAAGAAGTCGGCGCGGCCGTTTTCCAGGGACCTGGCAGCTGCGATCAGCTCCGCCGCCACCCCGTCCCAGTCATTGTGCCGCATCCGTTCCTCCAGGGGTGAGAAGTCCACGCTAAGGCGTTGCGTGTGGAGCCTGGACATGCTGCTCACATCGAATGACTCGGCGTAGGCCTGAGCACCGCTCCCGCCGGAAGGGCCTGCATGGCCTATGATGACCACCCCGGTTCCGGAGCCGGGAGCACAGAGGACATCGGCAGCGCGCGTGCCGTGCTTCAGGGAGTAGCTGTTGCCGGTGCTCGAGAGGGAGCCGTCGTTGGCAACCGTAAGCTTGCGGACCTCGTGGGGCACGTCCACTGCCACCAGGAGGGTCTTCTCATCGTCGCAGAGCGTGATGGCCGCCGGCCGGGTGTCCCGGCCCAGTTTTATCCGGTCGATCTGGTTGCCAGTGACCGTCATCGTGGAAACGACGCCTTGCCTGCCGTCCATTCCAGCCGCAACGAGCATCAAGGCCTGCTGCCCGGGAAAGGCGGCAAGAAGCGAGGCCGAGTGCGTCGCATTGAAGGTGTTCTGAGCCGTTGGCGGCATGCTCTCCAGGGAGACGGCATGGATGGTGGGCGAGAGCTCATCGGACACATAGCCCCTGTGTCCGAGTGGGTTGATGGCTATGGCGTAGTTCTCGGCGTTCGAGCCCCTGGAAATGCCCACCCCTCCCTGAAGGGTCACTGCGTTGGGATCGAAAGCGGTGATGCGGTCCACCTTTTGATTGCCGATCAACCCCATCTTCGGCTGCTGACAACCCGCCGCCGACATGAGAAGCAGCATGGCTATGGCCGCGGCAACATACGGCGAGAGCCTGTGCGGATGCACAGACCGCTTTTTGTCTGCCTGGAACGGAGCGGCAAGGTGTTCTTCGGGAGGTGTCTCCATAGCTTCCTCCTTTCAAAAGTGTTCTGAGACCGGAACGCATCGAGCGCACCAGCAAACCGGACCCCTTTTCATTACCAATTGCATGCAATCCATCATAAAACGATGCTCTGCATGAACCAAGCAAACAGGAAGGGTATTCTTCGGGGAAAGTCCTGGTGTGTGCAGCCGGGAGACGTGAAGCCCCGCCGGGATGAGGTCAAGCAGCGAATGTCAGGGGCAGAGGGCGCTCCGAAGCAGGGCTGCAACCCGACATCTCAATGACCCCTCGAGAGGCTTCCCCGCGGTCCGACCTTTCCTCTTGACCATGAGCGATATATACTCAGCTCATTGAGCCCTATGTATCCTCAATCAAGGTGCGCTCATACCATGAATGCTTCATCCAATCTTCAGGCCCTGGAAGAGGGCCGGGTAGTCAACGGCAAATGGGAGATTATCGAGTTCATCGCCAAGGGCGGCAAGGGCGAGGTCTACCTGGCCACGCAGCTCAACCTGGACCGCAAGGTGGCCTTGAAGGTCATGTCCAAGGAGTTTCAGGACAGCCTCGGGGACCGCACTGAGGAGTACGAGTCCGAGCTGCAGCGCTTTCGGCGCGAGGTGCGGGTCATGGCCAGGATACGCCATCCGAACGTGCTCCAGGTCTTCGACTTCGATCAGGTGCAGGTGGACGGCACGACCCTGGATTACATCGCCATGGAGTACGTTCCCGGGCCCACCCTGCGGCAGACCATGCTCCAGGAGGGCTTTCAGAAGGACGAGCGGGCGATCGCCGAGTGGATCTCCAAGTACTACTTCCCGGTCCTGCAGGGCATGGAGGCTGTTCACGCCAAGGGCGTGGTGCACCGGGACATGAAGCCGGAGAACGTCCTCATCGACGACGAGGTTCCCAAGATAGCCGACTTCGGCCTGGCCGGAGGGCATCAGCTCGACGACATCACCAAAAGCTTTCACGTCATCGGCACGCCGCCCTATATGCCCGAGGAGCAGTTCATCGATCTGGCCACCACGGACGCCCGCACCGATGTCTACTCCCTGGGCAAGATCCTTTATGAGGCCATCGAGGGCAGGATGACCCAGGAGCGGAACAAGCCCTTCGAGTCGGCGCAGCTTTTCGATCCGTCCACCCGTATGCTCCGGCGGCTGGACAAGGTGGTCCGGAACGCCACGAGCAAGGACCGGCATCACCGAACATCCTCGGTAGGGGCGCTGCGGAAGGAGCTTGAGGCTATCCTGGAGGAGTCCGACTACTCCGAAAGGGCGGCCTCCTCCAGAAGGCACAGGAAGCAGCTACTCATCACAGCGGGAGCCGGATCTGTGCTCATCCTTGTGCTCGTGGCCGCCTTCGGCCTCCACCTCCTGTCCATGGACGCCGGCCCGCCGCAAACGCCTCAGGAGACCAAGGTCGGGATGCGTGGAGCGCACGGTTTGACCTTCGATTTTTCGAGCAGAAGCCCAACCCGCCTGCCGGATACAACAAAAGGAGGGTCCCTGCCGGAGAAGATCCAGGGCAGCGACGGGATGACCATGCGCCTCGTCCCCGGGGGCAAGGCCACTGTGGCCGTGGATCAGCCCCAAGCACCGGATCGGCGACAGGAAGATCGAACCTTCTCGGTTCCCAGCTTTTACATGGACGAGACCAAGATCACCAACCATCTCTACGTGGAGTTTCTGCGCCAGATGGACGGGCTCGTGGTCGAGGAAGGGGCGGTGAAGAGGGATGGACGGATCTGGCTCTTGTTCGGCGAGGTGCTCGAAGGCTATGAGCCGATCGTCTACCGCGAAGGACGGTTCCGAATCAAGGCCGGTGCTGCCTCCAACCCGGTGGTCCGGGTCACCATCACCGGAGCCCTGGCCTACGCCGCCTTTTACGGCCGGGACCTGCCCAGCATGGCCCAGTGGAAGCGGGCCGTTAAGGCCGGAGGCGAAGCAGGCGGCAGGGCCCTTTCCGAAGGCGGGCCAACCGAGAGGGGTGGCGGCATGCAGCACATGATGCATGGGGATCAAGGAGCCGAAGCTGTCGATCGGGAGGGCACAAACGGACAAGGCATTCGCAGCGTGACCTCGACCCGGGCAGACAGGCTCGGCATTCGTGGACTCGGCCGGAACGTGAACGAGTGGACCATGGCCGTGAGCGAGGAGCAGGAGCTCGAGTTCCATATCCACGGCGGCCTCGGCGAGCTCGGGAGCGAGGACGCCTATCTCGTGCGGCAGCAGTGGGAGGCCTTCGCCAGGGTGGGGTTTCGAACCGTGCTCAATCTTCCGGAAGGAGAGCGATGAGATGGCCTCACAGGAGGAGCATGCCTGGGGAGCCACCCATGCCGGGCATCGGCGAAAGGAGAATGAAGACCGCTTTCTCATTCGCCGCCTGGAGAACCTTGAGGGCTTCCTGCTGGCGGTTGCCGATGTCATGGGCGGGGAGGCCGGCGGCGGCATCGCTGCCCAGATGGTCATCGATGCCTTGGAGCGCCCCCGGATCGCCGCTTCGGCTCGAGAGCACACTCTTGTCAGCATCCTGGAGGATTGCGGGGAGCGCATCCGTGCAATGGCAGCCCAAGATCAAAGCCTGGAGGGAATGGGAACCACGGCCACCGTCGCCATAGCGGACGGGGAAGAGGTCTCCTGGGCGCACGCGGGAGACAGCCGGCTGTACCTCTTTCGCTCAGGGAGCCTCAAGCAGATCACCACGGACCATACCTTTGTCCGGGAGCTCGTGGAGGAAGGATCCATGACCGAGCAGGAGGCGGCCCGCCAGCCCTTGCGGAACATGCTTGATCAATTCGTTGGCTGTGGCAATATGAGACCGGACAGCGGCCGATTCGAAGTCCTGGCCGGAGACCGGCTCCTTTTGCGCTCGGACGGGCTCACGCGGCACGTATCGGACGAGGCCATCGCCTCGGTGCTGCAGGCAGGCACGGCGAGGCAGGCAGTGGATGCGCTGCTGCAGCATGCGCTTGAAGCAGGAGGCAAGGACAATGTGACCGCGGTGGCTCTCGATGTGCCGGGCTCCTCTGCCCTTCATGAAGAAAAAAGCCTAAAAGGAAGCAGAGCATACACAAGGAAGCGGCAGATGCAAAAGACCAAAGGAGAGCTCGAAGCCGAGATCTGCAAGGCGGTGATCAAGTTTGAAAAAGAGTATATGGGTCGAGGCCCTCTGGAGACCAAGGCCTACATCATCGATGATATGGTGCTGGTAAGGCTCAAGAACGTACTGACCCAGTCTGAGTTCAAGCTGGCCGAGTCCATCGACCGCAAGGACGGCAGGGAGCTGATCAAGCGTGTTCGCATATCCCTTCTGGAGCAGGGCCGTCCGCTGCTGGAGTCGGCGATCCGGGATATTTTGGATGTACGCGTCAAAAGCCTCCACACAGATATCAGCACGGTTACCGGGGAGCGGGTCATTCTCTTTACCCTGGAATCTGCACCGCATAACCTATGATGCGGTCCAAGCCTTTGGGCAATGGCTCAGAATGGCTTGACAGCCGCATGTCTTTGGGATATAGCAACTTACAATCTGCTGGCAAAATGGCGCGCAAGCGCGATTTTCCGGGGGATTGAGGACCTCTGGCCACCTGAGCTTTAGCGTTTGACCGGGCCCGTCGCCGCGGCGAGGGGTGCGGGAAAAAGATAAGGCCGTTGCCCGTTTCATGAAGGAACGGGCAACGGCCTTTTTTTGTGTCGGGACGCAGAGGCAGCAGCGCCCTTGCAGCGCCGGCAGAGGAAACGGGGAAGCCGTACCAATGGACTGGGAATCACAGCACGAGAAAAAGGAGAAAACCAATGACAACCGAGTATGATTACTGGAAGATCTTTCCGCGTATGCCCAAGAAGGTGCGAATCGGGGATATCACTATTCGCGACGGGTTCCAGCATGAAGAAAAAACCATTTCCACCCAGGCCAAGATTTTCTACGGCCAGGAGATGATCCTGGCGGGGTGCCGGGAGCTGGAGGTGACCAACCTGGGATCTCCAAGGACAACGCCGCAGTTCATCGATGCCGACGAGGTCATGAAGGCCCTGCGCAGCGACCAGTTTCGGCAGCGGGCCGCACGAAGGGGAATTGACATGGACAACGATGTCGTCCTGACCTGCGTTACCATCCGGGAGAGCGCTGTGGACCGGGCCATTGAGATGAAGAAGAAGGGCTACGGTCCGGACCGGATTCTCATGATGGTCTCCACGGATCCGGAGCATCATTTCGCCAACTCCGGCACGACCTTGAGCCAGTACTGGCGCGAAGCCGAACGGTGCATCCAGAAGGCGCGGGAGGAGAACATCAAGATGTGCGGCACGGTGAGCACCATCTGGGGCAGCCCCATCAGCGGCGCCACAAAGCTGGAGGACGCCGTGGAGTTCACCAAGCGCTGGTTCCAGATCGGGGCGCATGATATCGAGCACGCGGATCACGACGGCTCTGCGAATGCAGCCGATGTGTATCGCTACTTTTCCATGGTCCTCGATGCCATGCCCAACCCCGAGGCCCATCTTTGCCACCTTCATGAGACCAAGCGGATTGCCTCATCTTCCATTCTGGCCGCTTTGCAGGCGGGGATCGCCCGGTTCGAGGGCACCTTGGGCGGGCTCGGCGGCCAGCCGGCCAACTTCCTCGATGACTGCCCCATCAAGGGCACCGGGGAGTATTACTATGAGGATCCCAGATATGTGGGGCTGACCTGCCTGGAAGACCTTGTGGTTCAGATCGATGAGCTGGGGATCGAGCACGGCTACGATGTGGATCGGGTCCTGTGGCTCGGCCGCAATATGGAGAAAACCATCGGCCGCCGGCTCCGCTCCGAAGCGGTCATCAACGGCCGGACCATAAAGGAAGGGCACATGAAGTTCGCCCGGCCGGGCTTGAAGAAGCTGGCCGAGAAGGAAGGGGAGCAGCCGGGCCAGCAGTTTCCCCAGGAGTGGAGCTCCGAAGCCGTTCTTCCTGAGTCCTGGGGGCCCGAGGATCCCATCTGGAAGCAATAGCAAGGTGCCAAAACTTTTGGCTGTCGAAGCAAGAAGCGACACGGGATGCTATCCCGGAGTGCATGCCCTTCCGGATGGCATCCCGCTGAACACTGAAGCAGGGAAATTCTATGGATGCACAATACGACGCGAATCTCGAAACGCTGGCGCATCTGCGCGCCCAGGCCGCAGCAGCGGGCGGGGCGGAGAAGATCGAGGCCCAGCACGCCAAAGGCAAGCTCACGGCCCGAGAACGGATCGATCTGCTGCTCGATGACGAGTCCTTCGAGGAGTTCGATGCGCTCAAGACAGGCCGCGGGGGCGGGCAGGAGGATGGCGCCAGCTATCCCGGCGACGGCGTGATTACCGGGCACGGTACGATTGACGGGCGGGAGGTGTTTGTCTTTAGTCAGGATTTCACTGTAATCGGCGGTTCCCTGGGAGAAGCCCACTCCCAGAAGATCTGCAAGGTGATGGACCTGGCGGTGAAGGTGGGTGCGCCCATCATCGGGCTCAACGATTCGGGAGGTGCGCGCATCCAGGAGGGGGTCGACGCCCTGGCCGCGTACGGCGAGATTTTCCATCGCAACGTACGGGCCAGCGGCGTTGTGCCGCAGATATCCTGCATCATGGGCCCGTGCGCCGGGGGCGCGGTGTACAGCCCTGCCTTGACGGATTTCATATTCATGGCGGAGACAGCCTCCTACATGTTCGTGACCGGCCCCAACGTGGTCAAGACCGTCATTCACCAGGAAATCAGCTCCAAGGAGCTCGGAGGCCCTCGGGTACATGAGCGCACAAGCGGCGTAGCCCACTTTACGGAGCCCAACGATGTACTCTGCTTGCGGGAAATACGCCGCCTGTTCAGCTATCTGCCGTCCAACAACCGCCAGCTGGCGCCCATGCTCGACTTGCAGGACCCGGCAGACCGGATCGATCCGGCCCTGGATTACCTGGTCCCGGAAAATCCCAATCAGACCTATGACATGAGCATCCTTATTCACAGCATGCTCGACGGGGCCGAGTTCATGGAGGTCCAGGCCGGTTTTGCCCGCAACGTGATATGCGGCTTCGGCCGCCTGGGCGGACAGACGGTGGGGGTGGTGGCCAACCAGCCGGCGGTGCTCGCGGGTGTGCTGGACGGGGATGCCTCCACCAAGGCCGCCCGGTTCGTGCGCTTTTGCGATGCCTTCAACATCCCCTTGATCAGCCTGGTAGACGTGCCCGGCTTCATGCCGGGGCCCGAGCAGGAGCACGGCGGCATCATCCGGCACGGAGCCAAGCTGCTCTATGCGTTTATCGAGGCCACGGTCCCCAGGATCTCGGTCATCGTGCGCAAGTCCTATGGCGGCGCTTACCTGGTGATGAACTCCAAGCACATTCATTGCGACGTCAATTACGCCTGGCCGTCTGCGGAGATCGCGGTGATGGGGCCCAAGGGCGCAGCCGAGGTGATTTACCGCAAAGAGATCCAAGCGGCCGACGATCCCGAGGCCCTGTTGGGTCGGCGGATGGAAGATTACCGCAAGCGCTTTGCCAACCCCTTCCTGGCCGCCAAGCGAGGGTATCTCGACGATGTGATCTTTCCGCGGGACACCCGCCATCGACTGATCCGCACCCTGCAGGTGCTGGAAAGCAAGAAGGTCCAAGAACCGGAACGCAAGCACGGGAACATTCCCCTGTGAGGTCGGCCATGTTTCAAAAAATATTGATCGCCAACCGGGGCGAGATCGCCATTCGTATTATGCGGACCTGCCGTCGCATGGGGGTCCGGACCGTCGCGGTTTACTCCGATGCCGACACTCGAAGCCTGCACCGGCAGGAGGCAGACGAGGCTGTTCACATCGGCGGAGCCAACGCCCGGGAGTCCTATCTGGACGCGGAGAGGACCGTTTCCGCGGCTCTGGAGACCGGCTGCCAGGCGGTTCATCCCGGGTATGGGTTCCTCTCCGAGAACCCTCATTTCGCCAGGTCGGTGCATAGTGCCGGGCTCGTTTTCATCGGCCCGCCGGCAAGCGCCATCGCCGCCATGGGGGATAAGATCGCCTCCAAGGAGCTTGCCATAAAGGCCGGGGTGCCGGTGATCCCCGGACACAGGGACCCTTTGTCCGACGAGGACGAGGCGCTGTCCATAGCAGATTTCATCGGATATCCCGTCCTGCTGAAGCCTGCGGCCGGAGGCGGGGGCAAGGGAATGCGCATCGTTTCTGCACCGGAGGAGATGGAAGGCGCCTTTGCAGCCAGCCGCCAGGAGGCGCGCAAGGCCTTCGGGGACTCTCGGGTTTTTATGGAGCGATACATCGAGAGGCCGCGCCACGTAGAATTTCAGATCCTGGCGGATGCAAAGGGCAGCGTGATCCATCTCGGGGAGCGGGAATGCTCTGTTCAGCGGCGATACCAGAAGATCATCGAGGAGTCGCCGTCGCCGGCGTTGAGCCCGGATACGAGACGGCGCATGGGGCAGGCCGCCTGTGATCTGGCCCGCAAGACCGGGTACGTCAATGCTGGGACCGTGGAGTTTGTCCTTGAAGGAGAGGAGAGCTTCTATTTCCTGGAGATGAATACCCGGCTCCAGGTGGAGCATCCGGTCACCGAAATGGTTACCGGCCTCGACCTGGTGGAGCTTCAGCTGCGGATCGCAAGCGGCGAGAAGCTGCCTTTGCGCCAGGACGAGGTGAGCTGCAACGGCTGGGCCATGGAAGCACGCATCTGCGCCGAGGACCCCAAAAGGGACTTCATGCCCTCCACCGGAATGATTTCCCGCTATGCAGAGCCTAGAGGCGCTGCTGTGCGAGTGGACAGCGGCGTGAGGATCGGGAGTGGGGTCGGGATATACTATGACTCCATGCTGGCCAAGGTCATCTGCCACGGCCAGGACAGGGACTCGGCCCGGCAGGGGCTTGTGGAAGCCTTGAACGGCTATCATATCGAGGGCGTGGTTACCAATGTCGATTTCGTGAACAGCATTCTCTGCCATCCCCGGTTCGCCCAGGGCGACCTCTTTACGGGCTTTATCGCGGAGCATTTCTCAGGAGGACGCCCCTTGGAGCCGCAGGAAGGCCGGTACCTCGA
>CAZQPF010000085.1:0-12918 GCA_964595165.1 uncultured Desulfohalobiaceae bacterium | reverse complement strand
GGCACACCCTAGCAGAATGCCTTGCCGCGGCTAAAGCAGCGGCAAGGCATTCTGCTAGCTTTTAATAATTATATTGAACTGAAACGTTTTATGATACTTCACTAAGCGCTCTTCGCTATGCGCCATGCGCTCTGCGCTATGCGCTTCCAACTCTTAAGCTGAGGAACTCCATCATGGATTACACTACCGTGCTCACCACCTGCACCTACTGCGGCTGCGGGTGCAACTTTTATCTCGAGGTCCTGGACGGCCGCATCGTGGGCACCATCCCCTGCAAGACGAGCCCCACCAACCAGGGACGGCTGTGCATCAAGGGATGGAACGTGCACCAGTTCATCCAGAGCGACAAGCGGCTCACCAGCCCGCTCATCCGCAAGAACGGAGAGCTCCAGGAGGCAAGCTGGGACGAGGCCCTGGACTACACCGCAGAGAAGCTCAAGGAGATCTCCTCGCAGAACGGTCCGGACAGCCTGGGCTTTCTCGCCTCGGCCAAGGTGACCAACGAGGAGAACTACCTGCTGCAGAAGTTCGCCCGGGCCGGAGTGGGCACCAACAACATCGACCATTGCGCCAGGCTCTGACACTCCTCGACAGTGGCCGGTCTGGCCGCAGCATTCGGGAGCGGAGCCATGACCAACTCCGTTTCCGAGCTCGAGGATGCGGATTGCATCTTCATCATCGGCTCCAATACCACCTCCTCGCACCCCATCGTGGCCACCCGCATCTTCCGGGCCAAGAAGAAGGGGGCCAAGGTCCTGGTGGCCGATCCGCGCAAGATTCAAATCGGCCGCATCGCCGACGTCGAGGTGCAGCAGAACCTGGGCACCGACGTGGCCCTGCTCAACGGCATGATGCAGCACATCCTGGAGAACGGCTGGCAGGATGAAGACTTCATCCAGGAACGTACTGAAGGATTTGAAGAGTTCCGCCAGACGGTATCCGAGTACACCCCGGAGAAGGTTTCCGAGATCACCGGCATTCCAGCCGAGGACATCAAGGCCATGGCCGAGATGTATGCCCGTGCAAGGGTGGCCAGCATCCTGTACTGCATGGGCATCACCCAGCACAGTCACGGCACGGACAACGTCAAATCCCTGGCCAACCTGGCCATGCTGTGCGGAAACCTGGGTATGGAAGGCGCCGGGGTCAATCCGCTCCGGGGCCAGAACAACGTCCAGGGCGCCTGCGACATGGGCGGGCTGCCCAACGTCTTTCCGGCCTACCAGCAGGTGGCCAACGAGGAGGCCGTGGCCAAGTTCGCCAAGGCCTGGGGGACCGACAAGCTGTCCAACAAGCCCGGGCTGACCATTCCGGAGATGATGCAGGGCTTTGAACAAGGCACGGTCAAAGGGCTTTTCGTGCTGGGGGAAAACCCAGTGGTCAGCGATCCGGATGCTGGACATATCAAAAAGGCCCTGGAAAAGGCCGAGCTTCTCGTGGTGCAGGACATCTTCCTCACCGACACCGCCAAGATGGCAGACGTCGTCCTGCCCGGGGCCTCCTTTGCGGAAAAGGACGGCACCTTCACCAACACGGAACGGCGCGTCATGCGGGTGAGAAAGGCCATTGAGCCGGTGGGCCAGGCCAGAGCGGACTGGGAGATCATCCAGGACATCGCCAACCGCTTCGGCTTCTCCATGAGCTACTCCTCTCCGCAGGAGATCATGGAGGAGATCTCCCAGGTAGCCCCCTCCTACGGCGGGATCACCTACGACCGCCTGGAAGGGGACGGGCTGCAGTGGCCCTGCCAGGATGCGGAGCATCCCGGAACCCCGTATCTGCACCAGGGCAAGTTCACCCGGGGCAAGGGACAGTTCCACTCCGTGGAGTTCAGGCCGCCTGCGGAAAGCGTGGACCAGGACTATCCCTTCTGGCTGACCACCGGGCGGGTCTTCTCCCACTATCATACCGGCACCATGACCCGGATTTCTCCGGCCTTGAACAACGAGGCCTCGGAAGGCTATGTGGAGCTCAATCCTCAGGATGCCGCCGAGCTGGGAATCAAGGAAGGAGAAAAGGTCAGCGTGAGCTCCCGCAGAGGGGAAGTGCAGGCAGGCGCACATCTTACGGAGAACATGCGCCCGGGAACTGTCTTCATGACCTTCCACTTTGTGGAAAGCAACGCCAATCTGCTGACCAATCCCGCCATGGATCCCATTGCCAAGATTCCGGAATACAAGGTCTGCGCAGTTAAGCTGGCCAAAGCAAGCTAAAAATGCTTCCGGCGAAGAGCCGGAAGCATTTTTAGCTTCTCTTGATGCGTACCCAGAGCAAGATCTTCCAAGCGGCATCCATCCGGAAAGGAAATCTTTTCCGGATGGATTGCCGCGTCTGAGGTGTGGACGGAACACCCCCTTCCTGCCTATAATCTCTCCTATCAGTCTATACTTTCGTTCTTGAAAAGCTTTTAAAAAGTGAAGTTCCTTCTCTCTGCTCAACTAGCCGCTTGACGTTGAGGCAAGCTCGTCAGGAATCAATAGCTTGGAACCTGTTAGTCAAAACCAAATACGTCAGCACGGAATGAGTGTCGCGCTGATAGCTTAACAAGGACACCTATGCGGACGAAGACCATCGCCACCCTGGGTCCGAGCTCCTCGGATAGGTCCGTTATTCGGTCCATGGTGCAGCAGGGCGTTCACATCTTTCGTCTCAATTTCTCCCACGCCCACGCTCAGGAATTCGAGCCCACCGTGAGGATTATCCGTGAGCTGGAACAGGAGCTCGAGATGCCGCTGACCATCATGGGCGATCTGAGCGGCCCCAAGATCCGTATCGGGCCTATTGAAGGCTCCCCGCTGGAGATAGACAAGGGCGAGGCCATCTATCTCGGGCTGCCCCAGCACCAGGGACTGGAGGAGGAAGGGCACTATCTCAGCCTCGATTTCCCGGAAGCCCTTCGCGGCCTGGAAGTCTCCATGCCGGTCACCCTGAGCGACGGTACTCCGGGGTTCGTGGTTGAGGCCGTGCTCAAGAAGGACGAGCTTTTCCTCCTCCGGGCGGTGAGCGGGGGCATCCTTTCCTCCAACAAGGGCATCAGCTTTCCCGGCAAGAGCTTCAACCTCCCCGCCCTGACGGACAAGGATCGGCATGACCTGCGCGCCGCGCTGGAGCTGGGCTTCGACAGCTTCGCCATGTCCTTTGTGCAGACCGAGAAGGACATTGCCGATGTCCAGCAGGAGCTGCAGCAGCAGAAGAAGTGGGTTCCGGTCATCGCCAAGCTGGAGCGCTCCTCCAGCCTGGATAATCTCGACTCCATCCTCGCTGCGGCAGACGGCGTCATGGTGGCTCGCGGCGATCTGGGGCTGGAATGCTCCCTATCGGCCCTGCCGGTTATCCAGAAGAAGATCATTCAGGCCTGCCGCAGGGCGCATAAGCCGGCTATCGTGGCCACGCAGATGCTCTTGTCCATGGTCCGCAACCCGCTGCCCACCCGGGCCGAAACCACGGATGTGGCCAACGCCATCCTGGACGGCGCGGACTGCGTCATGCTTTCCGAGGAGACCGCGGTGGGCAAGTATCCGGTAGAGGCGGTGAGCATGATCCAGGAGATCGCCCACCACGCCGAAAAGTACCTGCTGGAGAGAATGCAGGGGCCCAACAGGCCCTCGGACGAAAAGGACCCCGGCAAGTACTTGGCCTACTCGGCCTGCCTCATCGCGGATCACGCCGAGAGCGTCGCCCTGGCCTGCCACTCCACAACCGGCAAGACCGCGGCGCTGCTTTCCAGCCGCAGGCCGGCCCAGCCGATCTTCGCCATGACTCCAGATTTCCGGGTCATCCGGGCCCTGAACTTCTTCTGGGGTGTCAAGCCGCGCCCCTCGGACGACACCGTCCCCAACCACCTGGACCGGGTGGAGAAGTTCGTGCAGGAATCGGACCTTTTCCAGCCGGGAGACCGCATAGTCATCACCTCCGGCCAGCCCACCCCCGGCCAGAAGGAACGTCACACCAATCAGATCAAGATCTACTACAAATAAAGCTTGGGGGCGAGGCCCTGAGGCAGGCCTCGCCCCAAGCTTTATTGTGCCATAAGCGCCGCCAGCCAGGCACAGGCAACCAGGACCAGGCTGAGCCAGCCGCAGAGCGTATTGCTCCGCCGGTGCGGCAAGAGCTCCATGCGGCGGGCGTAAGCCACCCCGAGCCCCAGAAGGAACCCGGCGGCAAAGCCGAAGAGATGCGCTCCCAGATCGGTATTCTCCCCGCCGGTGCCCAGCAAGGCCAAAAGCCCGAGCCCGGCGGCGAAGGGTACGAGCTTCCTCCCTCTCAAGGACCCTTCGCGATCCACCACCCGCAGGCCGCCAAGTATGCCGACGCAGCCGAAGACCGCTGTTGAAGCGCCGATAGAGGCGTGGGCGTAGCTCTGCACCAGGCAGTTGAGCCCGTTGCCCAGAATGCCGGACAGCAGGACAAAGAACCAGGCGTACCCCGATCCCAGCTCGCGGCTGAGGACAACGATGAAAAAGCCGCCCACCACCAGGTTGCTGACCAGATGCGGCGGGCCGCTGTGCAGGGTAAGTCCGGTGGCCAGCCGCCACAGCTCGCCGTGCCACACCTCCCAGACCTCGACGCTTCCCAGCCGGGTCCAGGGTATGGAATCAAAGCCGAAGCCGGCCACCTGCAAGGTGGTCAGCTTGTGAAAGGCGGCCAGGAGGAGCAGGATCCAGACATTGGGCTCCACGCGGCCGCGCACCCCGGAATCCATCCCCCCTGTTTCCGTCTCCGGTACGTTCTCCCACTCATAGAGAGAGATCTCCTCCAGAGCCCGCTGCTCATCCTGCTTCCGCACCCAGAGACCCCATCCCTCAAGGCCGCGCTCCACGCTATGATCGATGCCCCGGGCCATGAGCACCAGGGACCACTCCCATATGGTGTGGCGCCCGGCCGCTCCCTGGGGGAGCTTCTGCAGAGCAATGGAGTGGACATCGACCTCGTAGGGAGCCATGACTCAGCCCTGTGCTGCCAAGGCCAGGAAGAAGTCGCTACAGGCCCGGCTCACCTCGTCTCTCGTTTCCCGGTGCGTGGTCAGCACGTGTCTCGAGGTGATCCGCTCCTGGATGGGCAGGAGGTGGAGCCTGCGAATCGGCGAGCTGACCCGGGTCAGGATCTCCCAGGCATTCTCCAGAGGGACCATGACGTCCTGCGGGCTGTGCATAACGAGGAGCGGCGCGCGAACCTGCTCCAAGCCGGTGCGCACCCTCTGCAGCCCTTGGAGCAGGCTGCTTAAGGGGTGCAGGGCCTGGAATCCCTCATACCCCTGATGGGGCGCGATCTCATTCGATTCCCGGCTCGGAGCGGGCGTTTCAATGAAGGGGCGAAAATGCTTGAGCCAGGGCACGAAGGGCAGGAGATAGCTCGACCCCCGCCAGGGGAGCCAGGAGTAGAGGAAAACCGGCGTTGCCAGGCAGACGATCCCGGCCACCGAGGAGCGCATGGCCAGAGCGAGCCCCAGGGAGCCGCCCATGGAGAGCCCGGCTACAAACACCTTTTTGCCTTGACCATGGAGCCGGTTGTACTCTTCCTCCGCGCAGGCCAGCCAATCCGCAAAGCGCGTTCCGGCAAAAGACCATTTGTCCTCGCAGTGGCCGGGGAGTGTCGGGCAGACCACGCTGAACCCGGCTTGCTTTAGCCTTTCGCCCACCGGGCCCATCTCGAAAGGCGAACCGCTGAACCCGTGCAGGAGTAGACAGGCAAAGGCACTAGGCATAATGCTTCTTGAGGGTTAGAGTTGATCCGGATGGACGAGCTCAAAGCAAAAAATATTCCCGGTCTGGGATCTTTATCTTTAGCCCGCAGGCATGATATTGTAATTCTTCCAAAACCGGGACCAGTGCACAAGCATTCAGGCTCCAAACCCACAGCTGCGCTCAAGAGGCCCAAGGCGCCAAGCCGGGGAGGCAAAGCTGGTATCCTTGAGCCCCTTCCTTTACGCCGTGGCGGTTCAATGACCCCTGTCCCGGAAGGGTTGGGGCGGTGCTGTACTATGCCAATAAACGATAGATTTTCCAAGACCTTGCTCCAAAAAAGCGGCCTTGCCCTCTGGATTCTCTCTGTGGGCCTGGTCTGCTACTACTCCCTGCAGCCGGGAGTGGAGCTTCCAGCCTCCTTCTGGAATGCGGACAAGGCGTTTCACCTGGCCGGGTACCTCTGGCTCGCCTTCCTCCCGGGGCTCATCTTCTCCGGCAGGAAAACCGCTCTGAGCGCGTCGCTGTCCATGCTGCTGCTCGGTCTGCTGCTCGAGGCCTGCCAAGCCTTCATTCCGGGCCGCCATTTCTCTGTCGGCGACTTTGCGGCCAACAGCGGGGGCGTGTTGCTGGGAGCCTGGCTGGCCTCCCGAATCCGGCCCGTAGCCCGTTTGGCCCTTCTGCCCTCAAATCAGCGCAGCCCCCGGCACTCAGTTTTGAAAAAATTATTTCAGGGAATCTATGGAAACAAATAATGAGTTTATCGCACAAGCTCCAGCTATTCTTCCCGAAACCGAGTGCCGGGTTGACCATGGAAGAATCTTTCTTTGGGCTGCTCCCCTTCTTAAGGGGAGCTCCCCTCACTCAGCTTGCTCAGTCTCAGCTCGAGTTTGGAGAATAGCTGAAGCTTTAGCGTTTCAACCTCAAATCGAAGAAGAATGCGAACAAACTGAGTGAGGGGTGAGGGGTTGCTGTTATCCGGAGTTTATGATTCCTACGTATTGTGCAGGAATGATAAGAGAATGGCCGGAGCCATAAGACAAAGACGTCCCCAGGGCGGACCCTGGGAGCGAAGAAATTTCAAAACTGAGTGCCGGGTCAACCTGGTCGCCATGACCACTCAACCAATTGCTGATCCATCTGGATCTTATATTCTTTTCAAATAAAACCCCAATAAGTCAGATTTGCCGGAGGCAAAGCTGACTTCAGATGAGCCCCTCATGAGATACTCTTCGAGACACAGCGCTCTATACAGCCTTTGCTGCCTGCTCCTCCTCGGACTGCTTCTCGGAATGGGAGCCTTCCTGGTCCAGGCCCAAACCCAGGGCTCTCAAGAAGCACAGAGCCGGGTCTCCGCGCTCTACGCCCGCATCGACGGCACCATCAATCCGGCCCAGGCGGACCTCCTCAAACGAGCCATCTCCGCCTGCACCCAGCAGGGACACGACCTCCTTGTGCTCGGCCTGGATACGCCCGGAGGACTGGGGAAATCCATGCGGGACATGGTCAAGCTCATCCTCAACTCCCCGGTCCCGGTAGTGACCTGGGTCGGGCCTAAGGGGGCCAGGGCGGCATCGGCCGGGGTCTTTCTGGTGGCCGCCTCCGCAGTGGCTGCCATGAGCCCGCAGACGAACATCGGCGCAGCCACTCCGGTGGCTCTGGGAGGAAAGGATGTACCCAAGGATATGGCCCAGAAGATCAAAAACGACTTTCTGAGCCTCATCCGGAGCGTGGCCCAAGCCCGCAACCGCAATGTGGGCTGGTACGAAAAGGCCATTGAAGAGGCGGTCAGCATCACGGCAACCGAAGCGGCTACCATGCGGGTGGTGGACCTGCTGGCCGCCTCGCCCCGGGATCTGCTGGAGCAGGCCGGAGCCCAAGGCATAAGCTGGAACAAAACCGAGCTCGCCTTCGGCCCCAACGACTTCAGCATAAGTCAGTTCGAGCCGGGGTTCAGGCATTCCTTCCTCTCCTGGCTGCTGCACCCGCAAATCGCCTACTTTCTCCTTCTGGGAGGAATAGCCGGTCTCTTCTTCGAGCTGAGCAACCCCGGGGCCATCTTTCCCGGAGTCTTCGGGGCCATCTGCCTGCTCCTGGCCCTCTACGCCCTGGCCATTCTGCCCACCAACGTCACCGGACTGCTGCTCATCTTTCTGGGACTGGTGCTCTTCATCCTGGAGATCAAGGTGGTCAGCTTCGGCTTGCTTTCCCTGGGCGGCGTGGTCTGCCTCCTGGTGGGCTCGGTCATTCTCTTTCGCTTCGAGTACGGCATGGCCGCCCTGCCGCTCAAGGTCATTCTTCCCACGGTGATAGCCGTCTCCGGCCTGGTGGGCCTGGCTCTCTATCTGGTAACCAGGGCCCAGGTAAGGCCGAAGCAGACCGGATCTGAAGCCATGATCGGCCTGAGCGGGGAGGTGATCAGCTGGCAGGAAGCTGAGGGCCGGGTTCGGGTCCGGGGAGAAATCTGGAGGGCGAAGACCCCTTCGGGCGCATCCCTGGCTCAGGGCACCCGGATCCGGGTCACCGGGATGAAAGGGCTCCTGCTGGAGGTCGAACCCAAGGAATGATTCTTCTTACAGCTCGTATGAACTCCAGATTCCAACCCCTCACCCGGCACTCAGTTTCATTGGACCATTAGAAGGTTTGAAACGCGCCACCCCAAGTTCGGTTCCTTCTTAGGTCCGAGCTTCAAGCTGGAAACTGAGTGCCGGGAGCAGCTCAGAGGGAATTGCTGGATATGAATTTTAGTCTTCTTCAGGAAAATCACCATGAAGTCAGATTTGCCGGAGGCAAAGCTGACTTGTGTTTCGGACATTAAGCACTTGACTTGACTGTGAACCGTAAACTTTGAACTCTCAATAGAACAACCCTCAAGGAGTATCCAAGCATGCTGTACACCTATCTTCCCATCATTGTCGTCGTCGTTCTCTTCCTCTTCGCCGCCATCAAGGTGCTCAACGAGTACGAACGGGCGGTGGTCTTCCGGCTGGGCCGGGTACTGCACGCCAAGGGGCCCGGCCTGATCATCCTCATCCCCATCATCGATAAGATGGTCAAGGTCAGCCTCCGGATCATCACTCTGGACGTGCCCTCCCAGGACGTGATCACCAAGGACAACGTCAGCGTAAAGATCAACGCGGTTATCTACTTCCGGGTCCTGGACCCGGTGAACTCCATCATCGAGGTGGAGGACTACATGTTCGCCACCTCCCAGCTCTCCCAGACCACGCTGCGCAGCGTGTGCGGTGCCGCGGAGCTGGACGAGATACTCATTAACCGGGAACGGATCAATGACAGAATCCAGTCCATCCTGGACGAGCACACCGATCCCTGGGGGATCAAGGTGACCAATGTGGAGGTCAAGTACATCGACCTGCCCCAGGATATGCAGCGGGTGATGTCCAGGCAGGCCGAGGCCGAGCGGGAGCGGCGCTACAAGGTGATCTCCGCCGAGGGCGAGTACCAGGCCGCCTCCAAGCTGTCCGAGGCTGCGCAGATCATCAGCCGCTACCCGGAGGCCCTGCAGCTGCGCTATCTGCAGACCATGCGCGAGATGTCCTACGAGAGCAAGGCCTCAACCATCCTCCCCATCCCGCTGGATCTGCTGAACACCTTGATGCCTCGCGAAAGGCCGGCCCAGGATAAGCCTTCCGGACAAGAGCCCTCTGCGGCAGAAAGCCAAGAGTCCTAAGTCAGCGCAGCCTCCGGCTGCGCTGACATATTGTTAATTTTATTGAAGAAAGACAAAATTGATATTTTCCAACGTCTTGAATGACACCGCAACCGGAGTTGACCCGGCACTCAGTTTGCCAAGTATCAGCTCGAGCTTGGAGCTAAGCTACGGCTTAAGAGATATAAGTTTCAAATCGAGGAATGATGCAGACAAACTGAGTGCCGGGTTGATCATATTAAGAAACTCCCTCTGAGCTGCTCCCCTTCCCAAGGGGAGCTCCCGGCACTCAGTTTGCCAAGTCTCAGCACAAGCTTGATCAATAGCAACTGCTCAGTTGTAAAGCCTCAGATGGAAGAAGGTTGCAGTCAAACTGAGTGCCGGGTGAGGGGTTGGAAGTGGAGTTTCATACGAGATTTGCCTCCGGCAAATCTGACTGCTGGGATGATAAGCAGATGGCCGGAGCCATAAGAGAAAGACGTTCCCAGGGAGGACCCTGGGAACGAAGAAACTGAGTGAGGGGTTGAGGTTCATACGAGTGCAGCCGGAGGCTGCTCTGATTACTCCCCCATCCCGGGCTCTGTTTCGTTTCCGCCTCCGGCGGTCCGGTTGCCCATATCGGCAGCCATGGCCTGCTGCCGCTTGCGCAGCTGGATCTTGTACTGCACCAGCTTTAGCTGCTTGAGGATGTCTTCTGCTTGGGGATCCTCTTCCTCCATGGCCTGGACCATGTTGGTATAGTACTTGTCCCGCTTCTCTTGGATCTCTTCGTCCTTGAGGGTCTTTTTCCTGGCCTTTTCAAACTTTTTGGCCTCCTCCTGATACTCCTGCATCAGCTCCTCTTTTTCCGTCTTTTGAGCCTCGCCTTGCTTGAGCTGGCTGACGATCTCCTGCATCCGTTCCTTGTCCACGCCCTCTGCGGCCAAGTTCTGGTTGAGCTTTTCCTTAACCAGCTGATTGAAATCCTCCTGCTGCTCCTTGAGCTCGGGGTTGTTGGCAAAAGCGCCTTTTTGGATTTCCTGCAGCCGGGAGCTGAGCCTCTGGGCCTGCTTTGTCAGCTCCTGCATGGATTTGCGGCTCTCGGTTGCATTGGAGGAGGCTAGAGACTGCATCTCCTGCTTCAACTGGCCCTTGGACTTCCCTTGTGCGCCCTTCTCTGCGGCAACAGGGCCGGAGAGGCCAAAGCAAAGCAGAAAACCAGCCAGCATACTGAAAACAACGCCTTGTTTCTTGATCCTATCCTGCATGGGACACTGCATGGAAGACTCCTTTGGTTACCTACCGGGTTGGATACCCATAACTTACTCTCAATTCCGGACACCCCCTGTTTGAGCCGGGCTAAAGCGGTTGCAAAGGGGGAGCATACTGTCTTCTAGCAGACCGGTACGGTAGGCTGTCAAGAGCGGCCCTCATTCCGCCACTTGGCCCTCAAGGCCGCCACTGCTTCAACCCTGCTCAGCCCCGGTTGGTCCACCTGGCCATAAACTCCCGGCTGGTGCCGCCGTTTTTGAGGTGCTGGATCAGGGAGCTTCCAAAGACCACCGCGTCTATGGCTTCCTGAAGCGGCTCTAGCTGCTGCGGCCGGTTGATGCCGAAGCCCAGGGCCAGGGGCTGGGAGAAGATCTCCCTGGCCGCGTGCAGCCGCTCCACGAGCTCCGGTGGAAATGCATCCCTGGAGCCGGTGGTGCCCATCACGGCCACAAAGTAAATAAAGCCCCTGGCCTTTTCTGCATAGAGGCGCATGCGCTCCAGGCTGGTGTTCAGCCCCACCAGGCGCAGCAGCACGACCCCCTGCTCCTGGAGAATGGACTCGAAGGGCCCGCTCTCCTCCAGGGGCAGATCCGGGATAATGAGCCCGGATACTCCGGCTTCAGCCGCCTCAGAGGCCAAACGCTCCCATCCGAACTGCCAGAAGGGGTTGATATAGCCCATGAGGACCACTTCCGCCCGGAGGTGGCCCCTCTCCTGCTTGAGGCCCTCCAGAAGCCAGCTGAGAGTCACGCCCCGCTGCAGGCATTCCTGGGAAGCCTCTTCCACAGTAGGTCCATCTGCCACCGGGTCGGAAAAGGGGATGCCGATCTCAATGATATCGGCTCCGGAGGCATCGAGCTCCCGCAGCTCGCTCCAGAAACGCTCCTGGTCCGGAAAGCCTGCCGGCAGAAAAGGAATCAGGGCCTTGCGGCCCGAGGCCTGGGCCTGACGAATGGTGTCCCTCAATCGATCCTCCATGCTGATCATTGCCTGCCCTCCTTGCCCTGCGCCTCTGCTTCATAGTCCATAACAATACCCAGGTCCTTGTCCCCGCGGCCGGAAAGGTTGACCAGCACCTGGTAGTCCAGCGGCACCTTGTTTTTGCACTGCATGGCCTGAGCCAGGGCGTGGGAGCTCTCCAGGGCCGGGATAATTCCCTCCTTGCGGCACAGGAGCTTGAAGGCCTCCAGGGCCTGGGCGTCATTGACGCAGGCATACTCCACGCGGCCGCTTTCCTTGAGGTGCACGTGCTCCGGCCCCACGCCAGGGTAGTCCAAGCCGGGGGCTATGGAGTGGGAGGGCAGGATCTGGCCCTCCAAGCTCTGCAGCAGATAGGTCTTCGTGCCGTGCAGGACCCCGGTGTTTCCCTTGCTGAGGGTGGCCGAGTGGTAGCACCCCGACTCTCCGGAGCCGGCCGCTTCCACCCCCACAAGCCGAACTTCGCTGTCCTCCACAAAGGCGTGGAACAGGCCCATGGCGTTCGAGCCCCCGCCCACGCAGGCGACAGCCATATCCGGAAGCCGATCCATTCTTTTCAAGCACTGCTCTCTGGCCTCGAAGCCGATGACGGCTTGCAGATCCCGCACCAAGCGGGGAAAGGGATGCGGTCCCACCACCGATCCCAGGCAGTAATGCGTATCCCCCTGGTGGGCGATCCAATAGCGCAAGGCCGCATTGATGGCGTCCTTGAGGGTTTGAGTGGAGGTCTCAACCGGCACCACCTCGGCTCCCAGCAGCTCCATGCGGCGGACGTTGCTGGCCTGGCGCTGCACATCCTTGGCCCCCATGTACACGATGCAGCGCAGGCCGAACAGGGCCGCAGCAGTGGCGGTAGCCACTCCGTGCTGGCCGGCCCCGGTCTCGGCCAAAAGGCAGGACTTGCCCATATGCTTGGCCAGCAGGGCCTGCCCGATGGTATTGTTGATCTTGTGGGCCCCGGTATGCGCCAGATCCTCCCGCTTGAGCCACAGTCCGAAACCGAGCTGGCCGGAGAGGTTGGCGCAGTAGGTGAGCGGCGTCGGACGTCCGACGTAGTCCTGGAGAACGGTCTGAAACTCGGCCTGAAACTCCCTGGTATGCAGAATATTGTCCACTGCATCCTCCAGCTCGATGAGCGGGGGCATAAGGAGCTCGGGCACGAAACGCCCGCCGAAATCCCCGAAGTAGCCTTTACGCATGGTGCACTCCTTTGATTGCTGCCAGTGTTTGTTTGAGCTTGAGCTGATCCTTGCAGCCGGGTGCGGACTCCACACCGGAGTTGAGATCCAGTCCCTGAGGCCGGCAGGACCCAAGCAGGTCCCGGATGTTGTCCGGGCC
>CAZQPF010000084.1:0-13220 GCA_964595165.1 uncultured Desulfohalobiaceae bacterium | reverse complement strand
CCAGCCTCTCCATCCACGCCGAGGGGAGCTGGCTGGGGGGCGACGGCCTGAACAGCCTGGCCGTAGGGAGCCTCTTTGGAATCAATGCAGACGAGGCCCCTGACCGCTCCCTCGACGTCACCGAGCTCTGGCTGGAGCGCAGCTTCCTCGAGAGAAAGCTCGTTGTCCGCGCGGGCAAGCTGGATATGACCGGCGGCTTCCAATGCCGAGGCTGCCCGGTCACCTTTGACGGCAACCTCTTCGCCAACAACGAGACCGGGCAGTTCCTCAACGGCGCCCTGGTCAACAACCCCACCATTCCCTTCCCGGACAACGGCCTGGCGGCCATTGTCCACGCCAACCCGATCCCCTGGTGGTACGTCGGCGCCGGTGTCGCGGACGCGGAGGCCGACGTCCGGGAGACCGGCTTCAACACCGCCTTCGACGGGGACAGCGAATGGTTCTCCGCCTTCGAGACCGGTTTTGTCCCGGAGATCCGCTCCTCCAAGGGCAGGCTGCCGGGCGCCTACCGCATTGGCGTCTGGCACGAGAACCGAGACATGGAGCATCTTGATGGAGCCGGGAGCGAGCCGGAGCACTCCGGGATGTACGTGAGCGCCGGGCAGACGCTCTGGCTGGAGACAGAGACCGACTTCCAGGGGCTGGGCGTCTTCTGCCGGGCCGGCTGGGCCGACGGCGAGGTCAACGAGGTGAAGCGCTTCGCCAGCGCCGGCCTGCGCTACCAGGGAATCATTCCTGGCCGCGACAGCGATGTCCTGGGCCTCGGCTTCGCCTGGGGCGGCCTGAGCGAGGAGGCCGGCTTCGAAGAGCCTTTCGAGCGAGTGGTCGAGATCTACTACAACGCGGAGATTTCTCCCTGGCTGCACATCAGCCCGGATCTGCAGATCGTGTCCGACCCCGGCGGCAGCGAGAGCGGAGGGGATGCGGTCGTGGCCGGCCTACGGGTCCAGATGAGCATCTGAAGATGAAGAGCGGGCACAAGACAGCGCAATCGTTCAAAGCACAAAAGGAAAGGGCATGGGGCCGGCGAGAATGCGCTGTCGAGCCCTCCCTTGAGCTGAATTACCCATTTCGTGCTGGCACGAAATGGGTAAGACAAATACCAGCAGCACGAAAACCTTGGCCGCATTCAAGACTCTTCTCACAAAACCCCCCTTTTTCTCCGGGAATTTAAAGGATCGGACAAATTGTGTAAGATTGTCATCCGCAACGATGCCCAGAGTCAATAGATACTTCCTGTCCGATCATGTGTGGCAGGTTACTCTTAGATGCCATAATAAATAATTTCCGTAGCCAAAGCCTTCGAGAAGATTGCCGGCAGGGAGCTGCTCAAACATGTACTTTCCCCCGGCCTTCCCGAATACCTCCGGAACACTCCCAGTAAAAGGCCTTGGGACGGCACCTTGTTTATAACCCTTTGGATTGGATATCCTCCTGTTCATGAGCCGTAAGATGATGACCATTGACGGGGGCCAGCGCTCCGGATCAGGAACCATTGTCCGGGATGGAGGAGCCTTTGCCGCCCTGACCCAACGCCCGCTGCATCTGCAAAACATCCGGGCCAGACGGGACAAGCCCGGGCTTCGCCCGCAGCATTTGAAAGCCCTGCAGGCCTGCGCCGAGCTCTGCCGCGGTGAGCTCCGCAAGGCCCATGTGGGATCGCAGGAGCTCGTCTTCATCCCTCGCGGGCCAATCAAAGGCGGCACATACCACTTCGACATCCAAACCGCCGGCTCGACAACCATGCTCGCACAGACACTCCTGCCTCTTGGGCTGTTCGCCGACGGCAGCTGCGTTTTCATCCTCAGCGGAGGGCTCTTTCAAGACTTCGCCCCGTCGGCCATACATATGCAGAAGGCGCTTATCAAAGCCCTGTCGGGCATGGGAATACGGGCAGGAGTCGAGATCATCCGCCCCGGCTACGTGCCTCGCGGCGGGGGATGCCTGAAATGCTGGGTCGAGCCCCTGCAACGACCGCCCCGGCCCTTCACCATCCCGGATAGGGGCCGACTGGGTGCAGTGAGGGGGCTCGCTCTATCCTCGCACTTGAAGCAGCGCCGGGTCTCGGAAAGAATGAGCGAGGTCTGCCGGCAACGCCTCAGCCAAAAGGGCCTTTCAGCTGAGATACAGGAGATCTACGATACACGGCAGGACCCGGCCTATATGGAGCCGGCCCTGCAAGCCGGGGCCTGCCTGGCCGTTTGGGCCAGAACGGATGCTGGGGGCATTCTGGGAGCTGACATGGCAGGTGCGCCTCAGAGACCGGCGGAGGAGATCGGCCGCAGGGTAGCCGATCAGCTATGCGAGGATCTGTCCCTGCAGGCCTGTGTCGACAGATACCTGGCCGATCAGCTCATCCCTTTTGCAGCATTGGCCTCGGGAGAGAGCCTCTATCGGATCCCCTTTCCCACCGATCATGTGGAGACCCGTCTGTGGCTCGTTCGGGAGTTTTTCGGAGCAGCGACAGAGGTCAGCGATCAGGTGATGCGCGTTGCCGGGATCGGCGAGCTGGATGACAGATATGGCAGATGAATTGGCAGTAAAGATCAGGGGCATTTATGCCACCGCCCTCACCCACTTCTTTTTGAACAAGGGGCTCATTGTAGCCCAGCCTTCCGAAGCGGTCCTGAGGCGATTTTCCAATAGGAAGAAGCTCCATCGAGAAGGGGGCTTCCAGGCGGAAGTGCGGGATGCCTGGAACAAGCAGGCGATTCGCATCGAAGCCGCCGATAGGGATCTCGAGCGTATCCAGGCCCTGATGACCCCGGTGTTCTGGGATGCTGTCTATCGCCGGGGCAAAGGCAGCCGGAAGGGATGTCTCGAGATGGAGATCCCGGCGGTATCCAAGAGCATTCTGGACGAGCTCCGCCGGGAAGTGAAGCCCACAGTCGCAAGGCATCATCAGCTCAAGGCGGTCAGCTCCTCCTTGGTGGATCTCGCGGAGAACGTGAACCTCGGGATGTATCCTGAGAGACAGCACGAGATCAGCCGGGACCTGGAAAAGAGGCTCCTGTGGAGCGAGTATGCGCCGGGCAAAAGCTGCGCATCGAGCATGTCAAACCGGACGGGCGCATCATCCATCTCTCCGAGGGCAAGGTCATGGAGGCCGATCCGAAGGAAAGCAGGCTCGTGCTCAAAAGGACGGGGTACACGGGTCGGGGGAGGTACGACGGCCTGGAAACGCCCAAGCAGAGCGGCGACTATGCTCTGACGACGCTCATGCAAGGGGTCTGGCACTATCGGCACGACTACTACCGCCTCTCCGGGGAGCTCATAGGGAGGTACTTCAATATCAACACGCCGGTAGAGCTCTATCCGGACCGGATGAGGTACGTCGACCTCGAGATGGATGTGGCGATCTGGCCGGACGGCTCGCTTCAACACCTGGACGAGGAGGAGCTCCTGAGCCTCCATGAGGCCGGAATGGTTACCTCCCGGCTTGTGGAGCGTACCAGGGCCGAGGCGGCTCGAGCAGAGAGGATCGGGCTCTCGGATCGAGAATGAAGGAATCCCATTACCCCCAACCGCCAGATCCTGACCCGCCCAGACAGGGCAGCCGATCGGCTAGGTTTCTTTGATCGGAATATAGGCCTTGACCGGACACTCCTGGTTTCGGTTGCACGCTCCGCAGTCCCTGGGTAAGCTCCGACAGCCGGCTCTCTGGGAGTATGTGACGGCCAGCCGGGCCTCCCTGGAGAAGCTGCCCCGAAAGATGTCCTTCGTCCTCTCGATGAAGGGCAGATGGATCGCCGGCTCCCCGCCGGAAAAGAAGATCCTGTCCGCCCATGGCCCGGGCGGAACGCGAGCCCAGCCTGGAAACGGACTCTGCGGCGAAAGCTTTGGGTGAGACCTCGCCTCTCACCGCACTGAGCCCGTTGTCCGGGTACTGGGAAATGCTCCAGTTCTTGCAGTTGAGGCATTTGAGGTTGCAGCCAGCGGTGAAGACTGTGTAGCTCGCCGGAGGGGCTGGATGCAGAGCGGCTGAAGCCACGATGGGTACCGTCATCCGGCAGACCCCGGTCTTTCCGGCGGTCCTGTCCACTCTGCACCTGTGCTCGCAAAGGGAGCAGCTTTGCAGCTCTCTCGTAAAGTCCCGCACAGTCTCGCTTCCCTTCATGGCTTTCTCCTGACTCTCTATCAACGCCATGCAATGGGCCCAGTGCCAAGCTGAGGATCAGGTCTTGACCTTCGAATAATCAGCAGCCTGCACCTCGAGCTCAGCACCATTCCTCGCCTGCCAGACCGGTATAAACCAGCATGGAAGCAGGCTCACCATTGTACTCGCATGCGGCGGGTGTAATAAGTTGCGTCGGTCCGCCCCCGGAGATAGCTCGTTCTGTAAAAGCCGATGAACCCCATTGGCGGTATTCAGACAAGGTGATTCTGCTCCAGGTGAACCCCGAGCACGCCTTTCGGGGACAGCCGTCTGCCCCAGTGCCCCCTGTCAGCCGGAGATGGATCTGATCTCCTCGTACAGCGGCTTGAGCCTGAAGTATACTTTCTTGTAGACCCTGCTGTAGAGTTTTTCGTACAGCCGGCTTGCGGCGGGGTCCAGCTCGAAGACGCGGGATATCCCTTGCCGCGGATCAGCTCGCCGCCTCGGGCTCGGGGCTGTAATACCGCATCCAGAGACGCAGGTAGTCCTCCTCCTCCCGCCTGACCCTGGATTCGTCCCAGCCGAGCTCCTGCCGGCACAGCTCCGCGACATGCTCCAGCAGCTCCTCTCCTCCCCGGGGCAGGAGCAGACCCAACCTGCTCCGGCGAAGCATCAGGTCCTCCAGGTGGCAGACCCCTCGTGCCGCAGGCTCCAGCGCAGCTCCGCCCAAGTGGTCCGAGTGTCGCCTGCCTGCCTGAGCTCCCGCGGATCCGCTTCCTCCAGGAAATGGAGCAGGTCGCTACCCAAAACCGCCGCCAGCCTGCTTATCTCCTCCGCGGGGAGGCCCGCTTCCCGGGCGGAGACGGACCGGTTCCCGGCAAATACGGGAAGATTCCGCCTCAGCCCGGGCAGGTGGCCCACGTACTTCTGCGCCTCCTTGAGCGCGTCCCGGGCCAGGATGCGGAAGGTGGTCAGCTTGCCTCCGGTGACGCTGATCAGCCCGTTGCAGTCCCGCACCAGGTGCCTTCGGGATTCCAGGGAGGGGTCTCCCCTGCTTCCGCCCACCACGGGCCTGATCCCGGAAAAGGAGGACACGATGCCCTCCACCCGGAGCGAGGCGGAAGGGAATACTGCATTCAGGCCCTCGAGCAGGTAGCGCCGCTCCTGCACGGACATGGCTGGGGGACGGTCCATGTCCGCCAGGTGGTCCAGGTCCGTGGTTCCGGCCACGGTGGCCGATCGCCAGGGAAAGGCGAAAACCGGCCTGCCGTCCCGGGGATGCATGTAGGTCACCGCACAGGGCAGCGGCAGGCTGGAGCGAGGGAAGACCAGGTGGCTTCCCCGCAGGGGCCGCAGGGGCAGATGGTCCCCGGCCAGGGAGCAGATCCGGTCCGCCCAGACCCCGGCGGCATTGACCACCGCCCTGGCACTGACCTCCAGGACACCGCCCGTAAGGCGGTCCAGGGCCCGGAGTCCGCAGATGCCCTGCTTATTCTGAAAGAACCCCTGCACCGTGCAGTAGTTCACTGTGGCTCCCCCGTCTGCCAGGGCTTCGCGCAGCACGGCCAAGACGAGCCTGGCATCGTCCGTCAGGGCGTCCTGGAAGTGCAGGCAGCTCAGCAGTTCCTCGCCCTTGAGGCCGGGGACGCGCTCGAGAACCTCCTGCGGGCTCCAGGTGCCGTGCTTCCACTGCAGGGCCAGCAGGTCATAGACCAGCAGGGCAAGGCGCAGCAGGTTCCTCTGCCTGGTCTGCCCCTCGTAGAAGGCGAAAATGTAGTCCAGGGGGGGATCATGTCCGGGGCCTGCCGCAGGAGGCGGTTTCTCTCCCTCACTGCCTGCCTGCAGGGTCATTCGCACGTCCCCCTCGGTCAGATAGCGAAGCCCTCCGTGCACCATCTTGGAGGACCAACTGGAGGTGCCCCAGGCAAAATCCCCTCCCTCCAGCAGGCAGCATGCGAGACCCTGGCGGGCCGCCTCCAGCAGGACCCCGGCCCCGGTGATGCCTCCTCCCACGACCGCCAGATCCAGGGGCTCTTCCAGCCGCCGGAGGCTCTGCTCTCTGCTGTAATCCTTCCACATGGGTGTTTCCCGGCGATTCACCCCTTGCCGATCGCCCTCTCCAGGTTCAGACCAGCTTGCCCGGGTTCAGGATGCCCCGGGGGTCGAAGCTCCGGCAGACATCCCGGATGGCACGGACTCCCAACTCGCCCTTCTCCTGCTCCATGTACCCTCTATGGTCCGTGCCCACGCCGTGGTGATGGCTGATGGTGCCCTGCTGGGCCAGGATGACAGCGCTGGCCGCCTCCTTGAGCTTGTGCCAGCGAAGGCGCGTGAGCTCCGGATCCTCTGCCAGGCGAAAGATATAGGCTGCAGCTCTCCCGCCGTCTCCCGGGGCCGATGCCCTCCTCCAGCATGGCCCGGGCCGGCAGAGGCATGGTCACGCTGTCGTCCCCCCAGCCGTTCCATCGCCTCATGAGCAATTCCCCTGCTGCAGTTGCCGCCACAGATCGCGGCTTTGCCCCATGGTCTCCAGGGTGACCTTGCGGGCCTCCTCAGCATCCCCGCGCAGCACAGCCTCCTCCAGCTGAGCGTAGTAGTCGGCGGAATGGATCCTCCAACAGGTAGGACCTCTTACCTGTATGGGCAGCCTATTCGATCCCTCGCTTTCCGGTCAAGCAGGCCTTCCTTTCCTGAACGCACGATCTGCCGTCTAAAGAGCACGATAACGGCATTGATGGCTGAGGTGCTGCGAAAAAGGGGCTACTATGTCCTGGCGGTCAAGCGGCTGGAGGTCTTTTCAAGCTGCGTTGCCAGCGGCTGGGACGAGCTGTAGGAGCTTTGCAGCGGCAGCGTCCAGAGAAACCTTTCTCTCGAAAACGCCTTATCAAGATGCGGCTTCAAAAAATCCTGTTGCAGTGGCAGCGCTCAGAAGCCGGTTGGCAGTTGTCAGCGCAGCCCCCTGGCTCAGCTGCTGCTACTTGATTTGTACCTGAAAGCTAACAGCGGAGCCTCCCGGAAACCGGTTGAAGAGTTGTCAATTGTACCCAATAATGAATAGAATCAATGGAGTACGAAAACATAAAAAAACCGAGGTTCAGGTCGTCTATGAAACAATCCTCCATGCCGAGAACCCGCAGCTCAAGAGAGGATAGACCGCGAAAACGGCCTTGCTCGCCTGGAGGACCCTTTTCCGCGTGTTTTGGGATGCTCGCTCCCGGCCTGGGCTCGAATTTTCAGGATGCTGGGGAAGACGCTGGGGTTTTATGGGCACCTGTCTGAACTGCAGAACCCAAAGCCCGCTTATTTCCGATAAGCTGGGCCTTTGTGCCGATTGCATCCGCGAGGACTTCCCTGGGAGCTGGCCCAGAATAAACCAGGTGCACCAGGAAAGCAGGAAGCGCTTCGATCTGCCACTGCAGGCACCCAAAACCTCAGAGGGGACCTCCTGCGGGCTCTGCATTCACGATTGCCGAATGGGCGAGGGAGAGGCCGGCTACTGCGGTCTCCGGCAAGTCCAGAATGGACGGATTACAGGAGGCCGGCCCCACGAAGGCAATCTCAGATTCATGCTGGACCCGCTGCCCACCAATTGTGTAGCAGACTTCATATGCCCGGGAGGCACGGGGAGCGGGTATCCGGAGTTTGCCCACAAGTCCGGGGCCGAGCGGGGATACAAGAACCTGGCCGTCTTTTATCAGGCTTGCGGCTTCAACTGCCTCTTCTGCCAAAACTACCACTTCAAGCTTTATACTCGTCGAGCCACAGAACATACCCCGGCCAAAGTCCTGGCTGCGTCCGCAGACAGGCGCACAAGCTGCATTTGCTATTTTGGCGGCGATCCCACGCCGCACCTGCTGCACGCGATCAAGACCTCCCGACTGGCCCGAAAGCACTCAGGCAATGGAATCATGCGCATCTGCTGGGAGAGCAACGGGTCCATGAACCCCGCATTCCTGCGCCCCATGTATGAGCTGTCCCTGGTCTCCGGAGGGTGCATTAAGTTCGACCTCAAGGCCTGGAGCGAACCCCTGCACTATGCCCTTTGCGGAGTCTCCAACCGCAGGACGCTGGAAAATTTCCGCACTCTGGCAAAGAGATTCCCTGAAAGGCTCGATCCTCCCCTGCTGACAGCAAGCACCTTGCTGGTGCCAGGGTATGTGGATGAGCCCGAAGTCAGGGAGCTGGCCCGGTTTCTGGCCTCCCTGGACATCCGGATACCTTATTCCCTGCTGGCGTTCTATCCCGTCTTCGAGCTCAACGATCTGCCCGTAACCAACAGGGATCAGGCGGAACGATGCAGGAAAGCCGCTCTGGAGGCTGGCCTTAAGCACGTGCATCTGGGCAACGAACACCTTCTGCGATGAAGGAACGACCACCTGGTAAGCTTATTTCATCATTCAGTCCAATGAGCTAAAAGATGCCGGGGACATAGCAGAAGCGAAGAAGATCCTCATGGAGCTGTTGCCTGAAAAAAAAAAGCCTCCACTGTCTGGATGCGCATCCGCATTTAGGCAATCTCGTCTTTGATCGCAGCCCGGAAAAGCCCTTCGACACATTGATAACACCGCCCTGCATTGCACCTTGCCTTGACCTGACCGAGAATACCGAGCTAGTAGATAGCATAAAGAGGGATGATATCAATCAGCGATTGCCCAACATCCATCCAGGAGAAATCCTTCTGGAAGAGTTTCTTTTACCTCTTGGGATAAGTCAAAATAGACTTGCTCTTGATTTGAGTGTACTTCTGTCCTCTACGTTCACAAACTTTTTGCCTGCCGGAGGGAAACATGGGAATAACCATCCATTTATCGAGCTCCTGAAGGACCTGAAGGAACGGTACATCGCCGACCTCGAGGTCATGGACGAGGGGGCGTACTGGGAGACGAATGACCGGAACCTCCTGGAAAAGAACCTGGCCAACCTGCGGCAGCATATCGATTTTTTCTCCGAAGCCCTTCAGTCTGAACACTGCAAAGGGCTGCGGGACCTGACTCCGGAAGAGCTAGCCAATGAGATCGGGCGCATGCTGGGCAAAAAGTGAGGCCTTAGCAGCACCTTTCAGAGCTCTTTCCTTAAACTGTAGGAAACAAGGAAGAAATGTTTATGGCAGCTTCATCTCCGAAGGCAACCTGCAAGCTGTGTGAAAAAAGTATGACCTCAAAGGGCATGGGCCGGCATCTGAGCTCATGCCTGAAGAAGAACATTCATCTCATCTCCGACCAGACCAAGAAAACCTCGGGCCTTCTGCACCTGAAAATCCATGGAGGACACAGGGGCTCCACCTACTGGCTCCATTTGGCAGTTGACCGGGACGTCGCTCTGAAAAAGCTGGACTCTTTCTTTCGGGGCATCTGGCTGGAATGCTGCGGACATGCAAGTGCATTCTTCGAGCAGACCCCGTACATATCCTCCGAAATCGGCAAATCCCGGAAGATAGGCCAGGTACTCGGTCCCCGGGGTTACATATCCTATATCTATGACTTTGGTTCGGAAACCCAGCTGCTCATCGAGAGCCTCGGCCAATACCAGGGAAAGATCAAAAGCGAGGATAAGCTTGCCCTCTTGGCTAGAAATCCCGATCCGGAGTACCCATGCGAGGCCTGCGGCCGGGAAAAGGCGGAATATATTTGTCAGGAGTGCTTGATGGAGGGGGATGAAGCCTGGCTATGCCCTTCCTGCCTGGAGGGGCACGAATGCGAGGAGGAAATGCTGGTCAGGGTGATGAACTCGCCGAGGTGCGGGGTGTGCGCCTATGGCAGCGAGTATCTATAGGCCTGTTGCAGAGCTGCAATTCTCGTATGAATTCTCGTATGAACCTTCAAAACAGAGTGCCGGGTCAACCCCGGCTGCAGTGTTGTTCAATCAACATATTTAAAATACTAGCTTTTTTCAGCAAAAAATACCAATAAGTCAGATTTGCCGGAGGCAAATCTGGCTAGCCCATCATCATTCAGCGACCCGGGAGAAGGCAACGAAAGTCTCCCGGGGCAAAATTCCGGTTTTGCCCGGCCTTTCCCACCGCGCAGCCCGATTCCTGGACAAATAACGGCCTGCCTGCTACTTTCTTCGCATTTAGTACTAGCACTCAAGTACTTGAGAGTTCACAGTTCTAAGTTCACGGTTCACAGTTAGAAGAAGCTGATAGCTCACAGCAAGAGTGAAGAAATCCAACCCAATCTCCAGTCTAAAGGAGGCTCCCATGCAGGAGGATCAAGACCAGGTAATTTCCGACCAGCGCAGATTCAGGCGTTTTGGGGTGGTGGCCGTAGCCAGGGTGGCCAGCGAGCTGGAGATCGAGACCTCGGCAACCGCCCAGGTGCTCAATATCAGCAAGGGTGGCATGTATATCGAGACCGACCTTGATATAGAACAAGGCCGGACCGTTTACTTCTGGCTCGATGCCTCCACTGCCAAAACCAAGGGCAAGAAGTTCACCGGCCGGGTGCAGTGGAAAAAGACGCAGAACGATCCCTACTCGGCGCTTTACGGATACGGGATAAAGTTCAACGCTTCCAAGTGGCCTTCCTCTTGAAAGCTCATCGGGATTTGAATCTGGGCTTGCTGTAATACGGCTTAGAGATCTTCCTCTTTCCTCCGCCCTTCCTTAGCCAAAACCAATCTCATCCTGTTGAGCTACCCCAAAATTCGAAGGAACCTCTCCACCAGCTCCGGGTCGAACTGTGTGCCGGCGCAGCGTTTGAGCTCAGCTATCGCCTCCTGGGAAGTCAGGGCCTTGCGATAGGGCCGGTCGCTGGTCATGGCGTCATAGGCATCGATAATAGCCAGGATGCGGCAGGACAGTGGGATGTCTGTGCCGGAGAGACCCAAGGGATAGCCCCGGCCGTCCCACCTCTCGTGGTGCTTGAGTATGAGATCCGCTATAGGCTCCAGGTCGGGCACCGAGGAGGCGATACGGTGCCCTATCTCGCAGTGCTGGCGCATCTGCCTCCACTGCTCCTCAGTCAAGGCCCCCGGCTTGAACAGGATGTGGTCCGGGACTCCGACCTTGCCCAGGTCATGGAACCTGGCCAGCAAAAACAGATCGTTCACGAAGTCCTGGGAAAGGTCCAGAGAGCGGGCCAGGGAAATGGCCAGCTCCTGCAGGCGGTCGCAGTGCCCTTGAGTATTGAAGTCCCTGGCCTGCATGGATCCGGTCAGGGCCTGCAGGATTGAGCTGCGGGCGCTCCCCTCGCGCTGAATCTTCTCCCGGTACATCCGGTTATCCGCCTCGCGGAAAAGAACCTGCATGTCCGGTGCTCCCCCTTCACTCACGGCATGGCCCATGGACAGGGAGAGGGGCAGCTCCGGATCAGCGCTGTTGTAGTCCTCCACCGCTTGGCGCAGCCTCTGCAGCATTTGCTCAATCACATCCGGATCAGTTTCCGTAAGCAGGGCTGCGAACTCGTCCCCTCCGATCCTGGCGATGATGTCGCTGCTGCGGAAATTCTGCCGCAATATGTCGCCGATGGTGATGAGCATCTGATCACCGGATTGGTGGCCCAAGGTGTCGTTTATGAACTTCAACCCGTCCAGGTCGCAGACAATGATACCCAAGGGATTGTGCCGCCCGTCTGAAAGCCGCTTCATCTCCTCCTCGAAAAAGTTCCGGTTGTAGAGGCCGGTAAGGGAGTCGAAGATGCTCATCCCCTTGAGCTTTTCCTCCAGCTGCTTGCGCTCGGTGATATCTGTAAGGATGACCACCAAGCCGTAATGCTCTTCCAGGGAGCTTCGAATAATGGCGGCGCTGACTCTGATATCCAAAAGGCGATTGTCCTTGGTCAGCCGCTTGGTGTCGAAGGTGACTGGAACGCCTGTATGGTAGATTTCCCTTATCTTGGAAAAGGTCAGCTCCTTTTGGTTTTCCGGAACAAAAGGTATGCGCTTGCCCTGCAGCTCCTCAAAGCTCCACCCAAACACCTTGCTGAAGGAAGGGTTGATGTATTGCGGCTGACCTACTCTGTCGTAGACCACCAAGGGATCGGGAGTAGCCTGCAAAATAGCCTGCAAATGGTCCTCTCGTTTGCGCAGCGCTTCCTCCGCCTGATTTCGGCTGGAAATATCCCTTATCACTCCAACGTAACCCACGAGCTTGCCTGTCCGGTCTTTCAGAGAAAAAGCCGCAGTCTCTCCAGGAAACACCTCCCCGTGTTTCTTTTTGTAGTTTACGGTCATAAGAAAAGAAGACTCATTGCATTGTTCCCTGAGAGCATTTCCCAGCTTTTGGAACTCATTTTCATCTTCATAGACACAGGAGGTTTTTTGGCCTTTGATCTCCGATAGGGAGTACTCGAAAAGCGACTCGAAAGCGGGATTGCAGTCAAAGATCTCCCTATCCGTATCCGCCAAGAGGATAGCATCCCTCATGTTTTCAAAAAGGCTTCGATATTTTTGCTCCCTCTCGCGCAACTCCTCCTCTGTTCGCTTGCGCTCGGTGATGTCCAAGGCCAGCTCAGCCACCTCCTCCAGCGCCCCCTCAGGCGAGCGCAACGGATAGCTCCTGACATTCAAGTGCCTGCCGCGGGGAGCCTCCATCTCGCTCTCCTGCGGCTCCCCGGTTCTTATTGTCCTCTGAACCGGGCAGTCCTCGCAAGGAGACTCCCTGTCATGCCAGACCCGGTAGCAGTAGCACCCCACCAGGCTTTCGGGATCCCGGTTCACCACTTCGCCCGCAGCTTTATTGGCCCACTGGATCCGCAGCTCCAAGCTCAAAGTGGCCATTGGTTCGGTGACGGAGTCAAAAAGATTGCTTTGCCGTTGCTGGGGAGTCAATTCAAAGCTCCTAAGGCCTGTTTTTTTCGCTGGCATTGCCCTCACATGCAAATCTTATGCTGTCCCGGAATCTTGGTAGGGGGCCAGGGTAATACTAGGGGAAAAGAAACCTGTCTTGCAAGCTTGAGAGCTCAAGGTTCACGCTTGGAGCGCAAAGCGCAGTACCCAGGGAGGACCCTGGGAACGAAGAAGGTTGTTGACATGACAAACCCCTTGTATATACAAAAAATATATACAAAAGCGGGTATGATCTCTTAACTCAAGTTTCCTACTTTACGGCCTTGCTGCCCAGATACATTCGCAATTTCAGGAAGTTATCCATCGCGATCTCGTAAGACCCTAAATAATTGTTTGG
>CAZQPF010000083.1:0-13611 GCA_964595165.1 uncultured Desulfohalobiaceae bacterium | reverse complement strand
AGGTCTATCACCTTAACGAGCCCCAAATTTTGTCTAGACAATGGGGGAAAGTTTATTGGATGGCAAAACGAATCAGAAAGAAAAGAAAACCACCCCTGCCCCTCCTTGGAAAGGAGGGGAGTAAGAAGCATTTTATCAAAACAAGATGATTACTCGTACTTTTCTTGATAAAACCCAATAAGTCAGCGCGGCCTAGGCCGCGCTGACTAAGGACCGCGAATGAGCGATAAGATCAAAGCCAGCACCGTGATCACCGCCCACGGCAACGCCGACTTCGACTGCCTGTCCTCCATGGTGGCGGCGCGATTCTTGTACCCCGGGGCTACGCTCATCTTTCCGGGCAGTCAGGAGCAGAGCCTGCGCGACTTCTTCATCCAAAGCACCATCTACTTCTACAACTTCTACGCCTACAAGGATATCGATCCGGACAGCGTGGAGACCCTGGTGGTCTGCGATACGAGGCAGCGCACCCGACTGGCCCATGTGGAGCCCTTGATCGACCGATTGGACATCTCGATCCACGCCTATGACCACCACCCGGACTCCGAGGACGATATCCAGGCCTCCTATCAGGTCGTGCGCTCCTGGGGATCCACTGTGGCCATCCTCATTTCCATCATGCGGGAGAAAGGCCTCGAACCGGCCGCGGACGAAGCCACCCTCATGGGGCTTGGCCTCTATGAAGACACCGGCTGCTTTACCTTCACCTCCACTACGGAGCACGACCTGGAAGGCGCCGCCTGGCTGAAGAGGAAAGGCATGGACGTCGGCTTCGTATCCGATTTCCTCAACCGCGAGATGAGTTCCGAGCAGGTGGCGGTGCTGAACACCATGCTCGACTCCGCCACCCGGCACAACATCAAGGGGGTTGAGGTCTGCCTGACCCAGATCTCCACGGATCGCTACGTCCGCGACCTGGCCCTTCTGGTGCACAAGATGATGGAGATCGAAAACATCAAGGTCATCTTTGCCCTGGCCCGCATGCAGGACCGCATCCATCTCGTGGCCCGGAGCCGGATTCCGGAGGTGAACGTGGGCAAGCTCTGCTCCTCCATGGGCGGCGGGGGCCACAGCTACGCAGCCTCGGCCACGATCAAGGACAAGACCCTGTCCGAGGTCCAGGACGAGCTGTTCGGCCTGCTCTTTTCCCACGTCAATCCGCAGCTCAAGGTCCGCTCTCTGATGTCCACGCCGCCCATAACTATCAACAGCCAGGACACCATCAGTCAGGCCTCCACCCTCATGACCCGCTACGGACTCAAGGCCGTCCCGGTTATGGATCAGGAAACCAGCCGTGTCTCCGGACTGCTGGAACACCAGCTTGCGGACCGGGCCCAGGTTCACGGCCTGGGAGATTTCGAATCCCAGGAGTACATGCTGCGCAACCTTTCCCGGGTTTCGCCGGAGGACACCCTCTACGGGGTCATGGAGATCATCATCGACCAGGGGCAGCGGCTCGTGCCGGTGGAGGAGAACGGCCAGCTTGTAGGGGTCATCACCCGAACCGACCTCATCAACTGGCTCGTGGAAGAGCCAGCCCGGATCCCGGAATCCCTCTCCCCGGAGCAAAGAAAGGAAAAGTACGTCAAGTCCCTCATGCTCAACCGGCTGCCCAGCACGATCTTCGATCTGCTGCAGCGCATCGGTGAGCTGGCCCAGGAAAAAGGCTCCAAGTCCTATGTCGTGGGAGGGTTCGTCCGGGACATCCTCCTGCATCGGACCAACCTGGATGTGGACATCGTGGTCGAGGGGGACGGCATAGACTTTGCCGCAACCCTGTCCAGGAACCTCGGAGGCCGCTACCGGGCCCACAAGAAGTTCAAGACCGCTGTGGTCATTCTCCCCGACGGGCAGCGCATCGACGTGGCCACAGCCCGGCTGGAGTATTACGAGCATCCTGCCGCTCTTCCCACGGTGGAGCTCTCCTCGATCAAGATGGATCTCTTCCGACGCGACTTCAGCATCAACGCCCTGGCCATCGAGATCAATCCTTTCCGTTTCGGCCGGCTGGTGGACTTCTTCGGCGGGCAGAGGGACATCAAGGATAAGATTATCCGCGTTTTGCACTCCCTGAGCTTCGTAGAGGATCCCACCCGAATCCTGCGCGCCATCCGCTTCGAGCAGCGCTTCAGCTTTCGCATCGGGGCCCAGACCGAGCGCTTGATCAAGAACGCCATGCAGCTCAATATGTTCCACCGGCTTTCCGGCAGCAGAATCTTTCAGGAGCTCAAGCTGATGCTCCAGGAGGACTCCCCCCTGACCTGCCTGCGGCGCATGGAGCACTATGAGCTTTTGGATAACATCCATCCACTCCTCAAGCTCAATCCGACCAAAGAACGAATCCTGGAGAATGTGGAAAAGGTGATGGACTGGTACGAGCTCCTCTACACCGAGCCCAGGCCCGAATCCTGGAAGGTTTACTTTCTCGGCCTCTGCCAGGGCTCCACCCCGGACCAGGTCCGCCTTCTGCTGCGTCGGCTGAACTTCTCCCAGAAGAAGGAGGAGGCCTTCCTCCAGCTCCTCGTGGACATCCGCAAAACCCGGGATCAGCTGTATCACTGGTTCAGGCACGACGAGCGCATCAGCGAGCTCTACTTCCTGCTCCAGCCCCTGCCCGTGGAGGGCACGCTGTACCTTATGGCCTCCTGCAAGCTCGAGGAGATCCGCAAGCAGATTTCCTTGTTCCTCAGCCAGCTCAAGGACGTGAGCATTGAAATCACCGGCCAGGACATCATTGATTTCGGGCTGCAAACCGGCCCCGCCTTCGGCCACATCCTGAACGAAGTGCTTCGGGCCAAGCTGGACGGCAAGGCCAAGGACCGTCAAGCGCAGCTCAAGCTGGCCCAGGAGCTGGTGCGCCAGGAGCTGGAGAACCCGGTCCACGGCTATGAGAAAACTAAGAGCAGCAAGGTTTGAGCAGGCCCCGCGCCTGCGCCGCTGTATCGGAGTCCCCCTTGACCTGGAACAGCCACATGAAGTATGAGGTCTGGATTGGTTTCCGTCCGCAAACCGCATTCTGGATCCATACTTTCGGCTTAGAGCATCAAGTACATCCAACCCCAAACCTTTAGGAGGGTCACCCATGGTAAAAAGGATCATGCTCATTCTTCTTCTGGCCATGCTGGTCGTTCCCAGCTCCGCATGGGCCGGGAAAACCATCGTCTTTGCTGTTGACGCCACCTGGCCGCCGATGGAGTTTGTGAATCAGGATAAGGAGATGGTTGGCTATTCCATCGACTATATGACCGCCGCCGGAGAGCTGGCCGGATTCAATCCGGTCTTCAAGAACGTGGCCTGGGACGGCATTTTCGCCGGATTGGCCGGGGGCAACTACGACGCCATCTGTTCCTCGGTGAGCATCACCGAAGAGCGGAAAAAGGCCATGGATTTCAGCGCTCCCTACTACAAGGTGCGGCAAGCCCTCGTAGTTCCCAAGGAAAGCTCCGCCGAGAAGATCGAGGATCTCAAGGGCAGCAAGGTCGGCGCCCAGATCGGGACCACCGGATACTTTGCAGTCCAGAAAGTAAACGGTGTGGAGCCCAAGTCCTACGACGAGATCGGTCTGGCCATGCAGGATCTGATGAACGACAATATTTCCGGGGTTGTCTGCGACGATCCGGTGGCTGCCAACTACGCCAAGCAGAAGGCAGGCTTCAAGGAGGAGCTGACCATCGCCAGCACGCTGATGACAGGCGAGGCCGAATATTACGGCATCGCGGTGCAGAAGGGCAACAAAGAGGTTCTCAAGCTCATCAACAAGGGTATTCGCAAGGTCAAGGCCAAAGGCCTGGACAAGAAGTTCCAGAAGAAATGGATCCAATAAAAATGCATGGAGGGGCAAAAAGCTTTTTGCCCCTCCATGCATTTTTCATAAAAACAGCTTGAAGCCCTGATACAGAACAGATCGCTGTGAGTTGAACAACCGAGCTATACGAGCCCAGGCGCAACCCGGTCCGGAGATCTAGAGCTATGGCCCAGCACAGACATCAGGAGCAGCAGCAATCCGAGACTGAGGATCATTATTATCAGGAGCACTCCGGCCGGAGCTACCGGATAGAGGTCACCGACGGAGCAGCCATTCCGGACCGGCGGGACAAGGGACTGTTCACCGCCTGGCGCATTTCCTTCTTCGGGGCAGTAGGGATCATCATCCTCCTCTGCCTGGTCAAGCCGGATCCTTACCTGGAGATCCTGACCTTTCTTCCGGACGGCATCCTGGTGACCTTCGAGGTCACCATCCTCTCCATCCTGCTGTCTCTCGTCGTGGGGCTTATTGCCGGCCTGGGCCGGCTCTCGGCCAATCAATTCATCAATCTCACCGCTTCGACCTACATTGAGGTCGTGCGGGGGATCCCGCTTCTGGTACAGCTGTTCTATATCTACTACGCCCTGGGCACCTTCACCCAGATCCCGCCTTTCACCGCGGCCATCGTGGCCATGACCGTGTGCTACGGGGCCTATATGGGAGAAATTTTCCGGGCCGGCATAGACTCCATCGACTACGGACAGACTGAAGCAGCTCGCTCTCTGGGCTTCAGCCGCCGCCAGACCATGTTCTACGTCATCATCCCCCAGGCCATGCGCACCATTCTGCCCCCTGTGGGCAACGAGTTCATAGCCCTGCTCAAGGACACCTCGCTGGTGTCCATCATTGCAGTGGCCGATCTGCTCCGCCGCGGCCGGGAGTACGCGACAGCCACCTTTGATTACTTCGAAACCTTTACCTTGGTAGCACTCATCTACCTGCTCATCACCCTGTTCCTCTCCAAGATCGTCAACATCATGGAAAACAAGATGACTCCCTATGGCAGCCGCTAGCACGCCCATCATCCAGATGCAGAATGTCTTCAAGCTCTTCGGCGACTTTGTTGCCCTGGAAGACATCTGCCTCGATATCTACCCTCAGGAAAAGATCGTCATCTGCGGACCCAGCGGATCCGGAAAGAGCACCCTTCTGCGGACCATCAACCAGCTGGAAAGCATCAACTCCGGAAGTGTTCTGGTGGACGGCACAGACGTGACCCATCCCAAAACCAATATCAACCAGGTCCGCATGAGACTGGGCATGGTCTTTCAGAACTTCAATCTCTTCCCCCACAAGACGGTTCTGGAAAATCTCACCCTGGCCCCGATCAAGCTGAAAGGCATGTCCAGGCAGGACGCCGAGTCGAGCGCCTTCCCTATTCTGGACAAGGTGGGCATCCGGGATAAGGCCCACAGCTACCCCATTCAGCTTTCCGGCGGGCAGCAGCAGCGGGTGGCCATAGCCCGGGCCCTGGCCATGAACCCGAAAATCATGCTCTTTGACGAGCCCACCTCAGCCCTGGACCCGGAAATGATCGGCGAGGTCCTGGACGTGATGAAGGAGCTGGCCCTGGAGGGAATGACCATGATCGTGGTTTCCCACGAGATGGGGTTTGCCAGAGAGGTGTCCGATCGGATCGTCTTTATGGACGAAGGCCGCATCGTGGAGCAGGGTCCGCCGCTCCATTTCTTCCAGAATCCCGAGCATCCGCGCACCAAGAAGTTTCTCAGCCAGATTCTTTAGCCCGGCACCTATCCGCCCATGGGCGGATAGGTGCCGGGCTAAAGAATCTTTTTGATATATTGGAGTAAAAGAAATATTGAACCTCGAAACTGAAGGCCTTAGCTTTCCTACTATCAGCCGTGAGTCTCTTTACTGTCTTCGCCATGCGCTTTGCGCTCTGCGCAGGCAAATGTGAACCGTGAACTGGGAACTTTGAACTCAGGTAGCGTATGCGCCTATCGATTATCGGAGCCGGAGAGTGCTCCCCTGAAACTGCCGCCCTGGCCGAGCGACTGGGAAAGCTTCTCGCCTCTGCGGGACATACCCTGGTCTGCGGCGGCTTGGGCGGGGTCATGGAGGCCGCGGCCAAAGGCGCTTCCCAGGCTGGAGGCACCACCATCGGCATCTTGCCGGGCCAGGAGATCGCCCAAGCCAACCGCTACATCAGCTGTGCAGTTGCCACCGGCCTGGGCCACATGCGCAACTACCTCGTCGTACTCAACGGAGATGCGGTCGTCGCAGTATCCGGGGGCTACGGAACCCTTTCCGAGATCGCCCTGGCCCGAAAGATCGGCCGCAGGGTCATCGTGCTCGGGGGCTGGTCCGAAATTCCCGGGCTCGTTCCGGTCCAAACCCCGGAGGAGGTTCTGGAGGCGCTTGAGCCCTGAAAAGATGCGACTGCACAAAATCGTTTTGCAGTCGCAGTGGTCAGAAGTCTGTAGTCAGTTGTCAGTAAAAACAAAGAGTTATAAGAAAGTACTTGCGCTTGAATCATTCAGGCACGACTTTTGCAAGTGCGTCTAAAAAGAAGCCTCAAGATGTCTTGCCGATACCCACCCAGGCGGCTGCATCCTTTTCCGGCCTGTAACGGCAGTTGTCTGCAGCTGCTTCGCCTGCCGCTCCATAAGGGGTTTGCCCTTGTCCGGCTCCAATGCTACATATTGCTTGGCACCCGCTTGGGGCCGACTCTCTGGATCAAGGAAGCGAATAGAGCATGAAACGCCTCTGGGCCCCCTGGCGCATGGAGTACATCCTCGGACCCAAGCCGGATGAGTGCATCTTCTGCATCCCTGCATCCACGGATGCGGACCGGCAGCGATACATCCTGCACCGCGCCGAGCACTGCTTTGTAATCATGAACCGGTTTCCCTACAACAACGGCCACCTGATGCTCACCCCCTATAGGCACCTATACAGCCTGACCGATCTGGAGCCGGTGGAACGGAGCGAGCTCATGGATCTTCTGGCGCAAACCACGGACATTCTTCAGAGCCATTTTTCCCCGGACGGGATAAACATCGGCTTGAACATCGGTGAGGCGGCCGGAGCGGGCATAGAAGAGCACCTCCACTTTCATCTGGTGCCCAGGTGGTCCGGAGATCATTCGTTTATGGCCCTGTTCGGGGACACCATGGTCATTCCCGAGAGCCTTGACGCGAGCTTTGACCGGCTCAAGCCCAAGTTCGACCGCCTGAACAACCGAAGCGCCTCAAGTTGAGGCGGGCGTAAGACCAGTATGACGCGGAAGGCAAGGCCCCAGGCAAAGTACGGTGCAGAGGCCGGGGGGGGCGCCTCCATGGATCCTCAAGCGCTGGGTTAGAAGCTTAAAATTGCCATTAAGTCAGATTTGCCGGAGGCTGCGCTGACAAGCAAAGGAGAGTGCTATGCGGTATGCCAAAGTTCTGCTCATTGTCCTGATTTTTTTCTTCGGCCTGATTTTCTTTATTCAGAACACGCAAATCTTCACAGACAAGCTTGCGCTCTCGTTCAACCTCTTCGGCCTGAAGTGGACCTCCTCCCCCATCCCGCTCTATCTGTACATCCTGCTGGCCTTTGCCATCGGCGCCCTGGTCAGCATGCTCTACCTCCTTCTGGACAAGATCCGCATGAAGAAGGAGTTGAAAAGCTGCAAAACCAAGATACGTTCCCTGGAAAAGGAGCTGAATGAGCTGCGGAATATGCCCCTGAACAGCGAGGGATTCGGTCAACAGCCGGCCCAAAGGCAGTCCGAGCCCTGAAGCCCGTTCACCGTCGCACTGGTACAAAGACCCCACTGCTCGCGCATGAAACCATTTTCCAACCCCTCAGCTCAGAGGGACTTCTTTCTTTGATCAACCTGGCCATGACCTTCAGCACATGTTATTAGATACCAATAACTTAACTTCTTCTTAATCAAGCTCATGATGTCAGTGCAGCCAGAGGCTGCGCTGACTTTCAACGGCCGAGAGACTATGCTCCAACGGACGAAACAGGTCCTGCGCTCCTTCTCCAGATTGCAATCCAAATCGCGCCTGGCCTCGTCGCTTATAGCCCAAACCGAAGGCCTCCCCCTTTCCACCCTGGACACCAAGTCGGCTATCGCCGAGCTCAGCCAGGTGGCCAAAAGCCATCCCGAATCCACAGAGATATTCCAGGCCCTGGGCAATCTCTACCGGGCCCAGGGGGAGGTGGAACGGGCCATCCAGATCCGACAAGGCCTCCTGGTACGGCCCGGCTTGGCCGATCGCCTCAAAGCCCGGACCCTGTACGAGCTGGGCCTGGATTACAAACGGGGCGGATTTATCGACCGGGCCCAGCAGTCCTTCGATCAGGCCAGGGAGCTCTCCGGGGACGAACCAGCCATAATCGAGGAAATGGCAGGTCTGGCAGCCGCATCCAGGAACTTCCGCCTGGCTGCGGAGTACTTTCAGCTTCTCAACAAGCCCGTTCCGCAGGCCCATTACCTCGTGCAGCAGGCCAAAGAGGCTTTCCAGGACAAGGATTACAGAACCGGCAGACGGCTATTGAAGGAGGCGCTGCAGATCTATCCCGGCTCGGTGGAGGCCTGGGTGGAGCACATGGTCCAGGAGTACTCCCTCGGCTCCTGGGACGGCCTGGCCGCTTCCTTTAAAAAGGGCCTCAAAAAGGTCGATCCGGGTCTGCGCTTCGTTCTGCTGGAAGGCCTGATTCAGCATCTGATTCAGAGGCGGCAGGACAACGAGATCTTCTCCCCGCTCATTGCCCAGGAAGCCTGCCAGAGCCTGCTTAAAGTCGTCCGCAAGCAACCCTCCGGCGTGGTCCTTTCCTACTATGGGGCCTGGCTCGACCTCCAGCTCAGCAATGCCGAGCAGGCCAAGGAGTGGCTCCGGCAATGCCTGGACCAGGATCCCGATTTTTGGCCGGCCAGGCTGGAGCTGCTGTCCTTGAGCCTGGACACGGAGAACATCACCCAGGATTTCAAGGCGCAGCTCGACTTTTTTCTTAGAAAGGGCCGGAGCATGAAGCGCTTTCTCTGCAAGCGCTGCGGCATGAAAAGGGAGCAGATCTTCTTCGTCTGCCCCAGATGCCGGAGTTGGCATTCACTCTCTTTTATACGACAATAGGAGCCTGGCCATTGGCCACGCTGCTAGGATTGAGTTTTGACAAAACAAGTAACCAGTCAAATATAAATCGTTGCCTATCAGGAAAGGTCCTTCTCCGGCTCCCCTCCTTGCCGCCTGTCTTCCAGGCGGGAGGGAGGGGTCAGGGGAGGGTTCTTTATTGCGATATCCATAAACACGAGCAAGAAATCAGCAATTCGCATGTACCTGGCCCGATATACTGTTCACGGCCAAAGCCGTTTCGCCATCCGCGAAACCTATGAGCGGGAGGGGCGCTACCTCAGCCGCGAGCTCTTCGATCTGGGCCCCGATCCGGAGCAGTACATAGTCTATCCCGGGGGTAACAGCTTTTACATCGACGAGGAGGTCAAAGACGTCTTGAGCGATGAGGGGGTGGATCCGGATAACGATGCCTTGGAGGACGTCTTCTGGCCCTTTGTGGATCCGAGCATACGCCATGCCTTGCGGGGCTTTCACAGCCGGGGGCGGGGCAAGGCCAAACGCTCCACTATCACGCCCGAAGAGCTCCACTATATCCGGGAACGACTGCACAGCGTGGACAAGCGGCGGCTCAACTACCTGCGCATCGGTCATTTGGACCAGACGCAGATGAACGAGATCCCGGATATCTTCTACCGCCAGCTTGTCTTCAAGTCCCGGGATGAGCTGGAGCAGCACTTCATGGGTCTGGAATGGGACCTGCCGCCCCGCGAGTACAGCTCCTACGTCTACTCTTTTCTCAATCTGAGGCGCTTCTTCTATGAGATCTACGCCGCAAAGATGCCCCAGGGACTGAACGAGGATAAGCTGGAGCGCTTTTTTATAGAGACCATCTGCCATCTCAATCGCGATCCGGATTTCTGGGGACCTAAGGTCCCGGGGGACTGGCTGCATCCCTACCTCATCCGCTATGCGATCATGTTCTACGACTATCCCTTCGCCCCGAGCACCTTTCTCCAGGATATACTCAACGAGTATATATCCAAGCGCCAGCACCGCTCAAACCGGATCTGGCAGGAGAAGACCAGCGGGCTCAAGGAAGCCAGCCTGGCCTTCGGGGTCTCGGAAAAAGAGCTCCGGGCCATGGACCGAGCTGAAGTCACCCGCCTCTACCGGCGCAAGATCCAAAAGCTCCATCCGGACAAAGGGGGCGAGCACGAGGACTTCATTCGATTGACCAAGGCCTACAAGGCCGTGCTGCGCCAAAAGCCCAGCTCCTAGGTACGGGACCAGAAACCATCCGTATGACCGAACAGACCAAGCTCACCCCGATGCTCGATCAGTATCTCCGGATCAAGGAGGAGCACCCGGATGCGCTGCTCTTTTTCCGCATGGGCGACTTCTACGAGCTCTTTTTCGAGGATGCGCAGGTTGCGGCCCGCGAGCTTCAAATCGCCCTCACTGCCAGGCACAGGGGAACGGACAAGGAAGTTCCCATGTGCGGCGTGCCCTACCACTCGGTGGAGGAATACCTCCGGATCCTCCTGGAAAACCGGCACAAGATCGCCATCTGCGACCAGATAGAAGACCCGCGGCAGGCCAAGGGGCTGGTCAAGCGCGAGGTCACCCGGATCCTGACCCCGGGAACCGTGGTGGAAGAAAGCTCCCTGCAGTCCAAGACGAACAACTTCCTGGCCGGCATCTGCCTCAACGGCTCTGAAAGCGAAGGCGGCCTGGCCTGGATCGATTTCTCCACCGGTGCGTGGACCGGCATAGCCTCCAAAAGCCCGGCCGAGCTCTGGCAGTGGCTGGGCAAGCTGAATCCCGGAGAGATCATTTGCCCGGAAGGCCTGGCCTGGCCTGGCCAGCTCCATGAAATGCGGGACCGGGTCACCCGGGTTCCGTTTACCGCCTACTTCGACTTCAAGCGGGCCAGAGAAACGGTCTGCAGCATTCAGGGCACTGCGGGGCTCGATCCGCTGGATCTTTCGGACAAGCCGCAGCTCGTTCAGGCCTGCGGCGCGATTCTGAGCTATCTGCGGCAGACCCAGAAACAGGATCTGTCCCATATCAAGCCCTTCGGGCCGCTCAATCTGAGCCGCCATCTCATTCTGGACGAGGTAACGGAAAGAAATCTGGAGCTCTTTCAGCGTCTGGACGGGGGCAAAGGACCGGGAACCCTGTGGCATGTGCTGGACGAAACCATGACCCCCATGGGAGGGCGGCTGCTCCAGACTCGAATCAAGCAGCCCTGGCGGGAGCTGGGTCCGATCAGCTCCCAGCAGGAGGCGGTCGCTTATCTGGCCGCCTCGGACAAGCTGCGGGAGCGGCTTCGCACCGACCTGGACCGGGTATACGACCTGGAGCGTCTGTCCACCCGCATCTTTCTCAATCGCTGCTCTCCCAAGGATTTCGTCTCCCTTCGGGCCAGCCTGGAGGAGCTTCCCGGCCTTGAGGCCGCCCTGTGGTCCGCCGCAGAGCAGGAAGGGCTTCCCAGGGAAATGGATCGCCTGCTGCGGGCCTGGGACAACCTGGATGATATTAAGGATCTTCTCCAGGCCAGCCTGGTGGAATCCCCCCCGGGGGTTATCACCGAAGGCGGCCTGTTTCGCAGCGGCTACGACGCAAAGCTGGACGAGCTCATCGAGCTCACCGAGCACGGCGAATCCAAGCTCAAGGAGCTCTTGCGCCGGGAGCAGGAGGAAAGCGGCCTGCCCAAGCTCAAGCTGGGCTACAACCGGGTCTTTGGCTACTACTTCGAGCTGTCCAAGGCCCACAAAGGCGCGGTTCCGGAGCACTTCCACCGCAGGCAGACCCTGGTCAACGCGGAGCGCTATCTCACAGAGGAGCTCAAGCAGCTTGAAGACAAGATCTTCCAGGCCAACGAGCAGCGCAAGAACCTGGAGTACGAGCTTTTCCAGACGGTGAGGGAGCGAGTCGTGGAGGCCGGGGAAAGGATCCGGGCGGGAGCCGACCTTCTGGCCAGGCTGGATAGCTGGCAGTCGCTGGCCCAGACAGCCCAAAAGCTCGACTGGGTAAGGCCGGAGATCCATGCCGGCCAGGAGATGCTCATTGATCAGGGAAGGCATCCGGCGGTAGAAGCCTCGCTGGGACGCTCGGGCTACATCCCCAACGATCTCAGTATCTCCGAGGAGAACAAGATCCTGCTCATCACCGGGCCCAATATGGCTGGCAAGTCCACCGTGCTCCGGCAGGCGGCGATCATCTGCCTGCTGGCCCAGATCGGCTCCTTCGTCCCGGCCAGGCAGGCCCGGCTCGGCCTGTGCGATCGCATTTTCACCCGGGTGGGCGCCTCGGACAACCTCACCCGCGGCCAGTCCACCTTCATGCTGGAGATGACCGAAACCGCCCGCATCCTCCGCCAGGCCGGGAAAAGGAGCCTGGTCATCCTGGACGAGATAGGCCGGGGGACCAGCACCTACGACGGCCTCTCCCTGGCCTGGGCCGTGGTGGAGAACCTGGCCCGGAAGGGAGAAAAAGGCATCCGCACCCTGTTCGCCACCCACTACCATGAGCTCACGGACCTGGAAGGCAAGATCCCGGGGGTTCGCAACTACAATATTGCGGTCAAGGAATGGAAGGGAGATATCATCTTTTTGCGTCGCCTGGTCCCAGGTCCGGCAGACCGGAGCTACGGCATAGAGGTGGCCAGGCTGGCCGGCGTTCCGAAGCCGGTCATCCACCGGGCCCGGGAGATCCTGTCCCGGCTGGAGGAAAAGAGCGAACAGCTCCGACGAGGCGACGACAAAGCAAGCCGGCAGCGAAAAACCCTGCTGCCCGGGCTTTTCGAATCCAAGACCCCCAAAAGGGAGCCGCCGCCGGAGCCCCATCCCCTGATCGAGGAGCTGCGGCGGACCGATCCCGATCAATTGACCCCGCTGCAGGCGCTCAGCCTGCTGGCCACCTGGAAACGGCAATGGGAGAACAGCGGTGACAGCCAGAACTAGGACAGCCCTTCTGCTCTGCGGCCTTTTCGCTCTTTTTACCCTGCACTGCGGTTGCGGCAAAAAGGCCTGGCCCACCCCGCAAGCGGGGCAGGACGCCTTTGGCTTTGAAGCCGTAGAAGCCAGCAAGGCCGAGGAATGCCTCCAGGTCCAAGCCCGGCTGAGCGGCGCAGCTCAGAATCTGCAATCCGTGGTATTGATCCTGGAAGCCCTGGATGAGCCTTGTCCCGGATGCCCCTTCCAGCCCAGCCGGAGCATCGAGCTGCCCTTGAACGCTCCCCAGATCCGCTTGCAGGGAAAGAACCTGGACATCAGCTTTTGCGACATCGATCCGAAAAAGGCTTATAGGCTCAAGCTCCAAGCCGAGAACATCTATGTCGAAATCCGCGCAGTCCAGTCGGAGGTGGTCCTGGTGCAGGAGCCTTCCCAGGAGGAGTAGCCCCTTTAGATGAAGGCAGCGGCTGCCACAAGGCAGGCAAAGGCCAGGCCGAGCCCCCACTCCCAGGCCCGGAAGGGGAGAGGATGGTCCCAGGCTTCAGGCCCGTCCAGGCCTCGCGCCGCCAGGGCCATGGTCTGATCCCAGGTCTTCTGGCCCAGAGCCCGCAAAACGGTCTGGGCCAGGAGCTTATACCTTGTCCACCAGGAAAGCCGCTCTTTGCGGAGATTGACGGCCAGCTTGGCCTGGCGCAGGGTACGCAGGGCGTAGGGCAGGAAATGGAGCATCAGGGCCAGGCCAAGGGCCCCCTGCCAGCTTCGCCTCCCGGCCACAGGGCGCAGGAAGCTGTTGTCGGGCTCAAGCCCTCCACGGCCTGAAGGATAG
>CAZQPF010000082.1:3907-13800 GCA_964595165.1 uncultured Desulfohalobiaceae bacterium | reverse complement strand
GCCCCCTTCTGGGAGGACAAGCGCATCCGGATCATCCTGAACACTGCGGCGCAGTTTATCGGCCTGGGAGACACTACCGGAGAGGAGGTGCTGCACTGCTCCGAGCACCTGCTGGCCGAAGGCCCCTCCAGACTGGCCGCCTCCTACCACGACGTACCCCCTTTCGACCGCATGTTCTGGCAATCCAAGCCCTTCCAGGAGCTCAAAAAACGCTATGCCGAGCACGGGGGATGGACCGGCCTGCTCAGCTGGATCAATCTGGAGCGCGACTTGGCCCAGGTGGAGGCCAAGGCGCAAAAAGTCAGGATTCTGACCCTGCACGCAGCCAAAGGCCTGGAGTTTGAGGCCGTCTTCCTCCCCGCTCTGGAGCAGGGCATTCTTCCCTTCGCCGGGCTGCGCTTCCTGACCGGGGATCCCTCCCCGGACGCCTCCAAGCCAGACCAGGAGGAGGAGAAGCGCATCTTCTACGTCGGCCTGACCAGGGCCAAGAGGAGCCTCTACCTCAGCCTGGCCGGGAAACGAAAGATCTACGGCCGTACCTACCAGCTCCCTCCGAGCAGCTTTCTGGACTCCTTGCCCTGGGACGGGGTGCGCAAGCTCCGCAGCGTGACCCGTACCGTGCGCAAAGAAAAGAGGCTGCGTCTGGTATGAGCCGAAAGAGCCGCCCCCAGCCTCCGGCGGCCGGGCTTCTGCCCTGGACCCTGGCCGCCACCTCCTTCCTCTGGCCGGCCACGGTCCGGGAGAACTGCGCCGGCCTTGAGGGCCATGTGGACGAGGTCTGTATACTCTTCTTCGAGACCGGCTCCAGCCTGAGCTACACAGAAGAAGACCTCCCTCCCCAGCTGGCCGAGCTGGACCTTGCCTACCACCTCCATCTCCCCTTGGACCTGGACTGGGAAGCCGGGCCGGAGAGGGTCTTTTCTACCGTGCGGCAGCTGATCGCCAAAATCTCCTTTCTCCGGCCCCGCTGCTTTGTCCTCCATCCCCCGCGGGACCCTGATGCCCTGGCGGGGCTCCTCCGGCTTTGGCGCGCCGAGGGCTGGGAGGAAGAGCTTCTCTATCTGGAAAACATCAAGGGCAACGATCTGGTCCGGCTGTGGCCCCTTATCCGATCCACGCGCTGCCGGGTATGCCTCGATCTGGGGCACCTTCTGGAGTACGAACAGGAGCAGCTCCTGGAGCTCCCGGGTCTCCAGGAGCGCATAGGCATGCTCCACCTCTACGCTCCCTGCGGGGGACGCCATGTCTCCCTGTCCCGCCTCTCCCTTGCGGGCCGAGACCTTCTCTTCTCCCTTCTGCACAGGCTCCCCCGGGATGCGGTCATCGTGCTGGAAGTCTTCTCCTGGCCCGAGTTTCAGGACTCTCTTGACATTTTCACCACCTGGATTAGGAAATGGGAGATCGGTTCTAGGCGGAGCGACTCTAACAGCCCGCTTAGCCAGTAATAGCTCCTATCTCGGATCGAAACCCGGCAGCTTCTATGTCATACTTCCGAAAGCTCGACGCCAAGTGCGAAGAACTGATGCGGCTGTTCAAAAAGAACGAGCGCTGGCTCATCCTGTTCATCGCCGATCCCGATGCCATGGCCTCGGCCATGGCCCTCAAGCGCATCCTGGCCAGACGGGTGGAGTTCATCGGCCTGGCCATGGTCAACGAGGTCTCCCGTCCGGACAATCTGGCCATGATCCGCTACCTGCAGATCCCGGTCCGCCGCCTCACGCCCCCTCTGGCGGCCCAGTTCGACCGGTTTGCGCTTGTGGACTCCCAGCCGCACCACCATCCGGAGTTCCTGAAGTATACCTTCTCGGTGATCATCGATCACCATCCCACCAGCAAGGAGCGGCCGGTCAAGGCGCCCTTCACCGAGATCCAGCCCGAGTACGGAGCCAACAGCACCCTGCTCACCGAGTTCTTGTACAACTTCAACCTCCGGCCGGGAAAGCTTTTGTCCACCGCCCTGCTCTACGGGATCAAGACGGACACCCACAGCTTTGAGCAGCACTTTCTGGATGCCGATATCAAGGCCTTCCGCTATCTGAGCAAGTACGCGGACCACCTCATCCTGCGCAAAATCGTGCGCAGCGAGTTCCGGGTGGAGTGGCTGAAGTACTTTTCCCAGGCCTTCCGCAAAATGCGCCTTTTCGGAGACGGGCTCACGGTATTCATGGGCCAGGTTGACTCCACCGACATTCTGGTGGTTCTGGCCGATTTCTTCCTCCGGGTGCACGACATCACCTGGGACATCATCTGCGGCATCACCGGCAACACTCTGGTGGCCATATTCCGGGGCGACGGGATCAAAACCGACATGGGCAAGCTGGCCAGCAAGCTCTTCAGCGACTACGGCAATGCCGGGGGGCACAAGTCCATGGCCCGGGCCGAAATCCCCCTGGAGCGGCTGGAAAACGAGCATCCCCAGCAGTTCATCTGGCAGCGGCTCCAGCAAAGCAAGCTGGTCAACAAAAGCGCCCCCAAATACTCCAAGATGGTGGAGGAAAGCTTTCGGGAGGAGTAGCCTCTTCCGGGAAGCGCTCTCTTTCCAGACCTCGGCGGCCCATGAACCTCAAAGAGCAATTCGACTGGAACCGGGAACCTCTCTATCTCATAGACGGGAGCTCCTTTCTATACCGCGCCTTCTATGCCTTTCCCGACCTGGCCAGGTCGGACGGCTTTCCCACAAATGCCCTCTATATCCTGCTTCGAGTGATCCACAAGGTCCTCCGCCAGGAGAAGCCCTGCTACGCCTGCTTCTTCCTCGACGGCCGCGGCCCCTCCTTCAGACAGGAGATGCTTCCGGTCTACAAGGCGCAGCGGCAGCGGATGCCGGAAGACTTGGAGCGGCAGATCGAGCCGGCCCTGAACGGAATGGAGCTTTTGGGCCTGCCCTATATTGTCGGCGGCCCGGATGCAGCAGAAGCCGACGACTGCATCGCCACCCTGGCCCATCGCTTCAAAGGGCAGCGCCCTGTGGTCATCGTGGGCTCGGATAAGGATCTCAAGCAGTGCCTGGATGAGCAGGTTGTTCTCTGGGACCCGGGGGGCAAAAACGAGAAGATCACCTCCCTGGAGGACTTTCGCTCCCAGGAGGGCCTGGACCCGGAGCAATGGCCGGACTATCTGGCCCTGGTGGGGGACAAGAGCGACAATATCCACGGCGTTCCCGGAGTAGGCCCTCAAACGGCCCGCAAGCTGTTGCAGCGCTTCCGCTCCATTGAGGGGCTCAAACATGGCCTCGGAGAGCTGAGCCCCAAGGAACGTGCCAAGCTGGAGCCCCGGCTGCAGGAGCTGGACATCTATCGCAAGGTAACCGTTCTGCGCACCGATCTCGACCTGGAGCCGGATCTGGGCCGATACCGGGTGCAGCAGCCTGATCTGCAGGAGCTGCAAAGCTTCCTGCAGGACTATGAGTTCAAGAGCTTGCTCCCTGAATTCACTCAAGATGGAGCACCCCAGCCGGACCAGGGCGCAGGCGGCCGGGCCGTCCAGGCCAGGGAGCAGGAATCCGGGGTGGAAGGCCTTCAGTCAGAGATCCATGATCGCCGGGTTGGGGTTGCGCTGCAAGGGGATTGCATCCTGCTCGGATTGCAAGGGGAGGAGCTCCAGATCCGATCCAGCCAAAAGTCTCTCCTGGATTCGCTCCGGCGGGCGCGGGAAGTGTTTCTGCCCTCCTATAAGGATCTTCTGGAGCAGGATCCGGCCTGGGAACGGCTTGCCCTGGAGCAATGCTTCGATATCGCCCTGGCCGCCTATCTCCTCAATCCGGAAGAGCGCAACTACGAATGGCCCCGCCTTCTGGAGGCCTTTCTCCCGGAAGCAGGGGTCCATATCGACAACCAAGGGCTGGCGGCCCTGAAGATCGGGCAGCTGCTGAAGCAACGCCTGCGGCAAGCCGGCCTGGAAGCGCTCTACAGCGACGTGGAGCGCCCCCTGGTCCCGGTCCTGGTCCGAATGCAGCAACGGGGAGTCAAAATCGACCTTCAGGCCTTTGCCTCCTTCCTGAACGAGGTGCAGAGCCGCCTTCAGGAGCTGAGCGAAAGCATCCACCGGCAGGCCGGAGCTCCCTTCAATCTCCGCTCGCCGCAGCAGCTGGCCGAGATGCTCTTCACCACCCTGGGCCTCAAGCCGGGCCGGAAGACCCCGGGAGGGGTGCCCTCCACAGCCAGCCAGGTCCTGGAATCCATGCAGCAGCAGCATCCGATCATCAAGGACATTCTCCGCTACCGCAGCCTGGACAAGCTCCGCTCCACCTATCTGGCCCCGCTTCCCAAGCTGGTGGACCAGGAGCACAGGCTGCACACCCGATTCAACAACCTGGCTACCGCCACCGGCAGGCTGTCCAGCAGCCATCCCAACCTGCAGAACATCCCCATCCGCGGCGAGCTCGGCCCCAGAATGCGCTCCTGCTTCGTAGCCGAGCCGGGCTGCCAGCTGATCGCTGCAGACTACTCCCAGATCGAGCTCCGCATCTTGGCCCACATGTCCCAGGACGGGCATCTGGTGGAGGCCTTCACCCAGGCCGAAGACATCCATACCCGCACCGCCGGGCTGCTGTTCGACAAGCCCCAGGCCGAGGTCAGCTCCGAGGAACGGCGCAAGGCCAAAACCATCAACTTCGGCCTCATCTATGGCATGGGCCCCCAAAAGCTGGCTCGGGAGCTGGACATCAAGCTGCAGGAGGCCAAGGAGTTCATCGCGATCTACTTCAGCCGCCTCACCGGGGTAAGCAAATTCTTCGAAACCATGGCCGACAAGGCCCGGGAGCAGGGGCTGGTTACCACCCTGAGCGGGCGGCGCCGGCTGCTCCCGGATATAAACTCCCGCAACGAGAATCTGGCCCAGCAAGCCAGGCGGATGGCCATCAACACCATCATCCAGGGCAGCGCTGCGGATCTCATCAAAATGGCCATGCTCCGGGTAGAGCACGATGCCGGCCTCAAAGAGCTTGGGGCCCGGCTCATCCTTCAGGTCCACGACGAGCTCCTGTTGGAGGCTCCCCGGGACCAGGCCCTCCAGGCGGGCACCAGGTGCGCCGAGCTCATGGCCGGCGTGCTCTCCTTGAACGTTCCCTTGACCGTGGACTGGGGGATTGGCGACAATTGGGCCCGGGCCCACTAGTCAGCTTTGCCTCCGGCAAACCTGACTTCATGCTCATTTTATTGAAGAAAAAAATCTTTTTTTCAAGATGTTGGCTAAACGAAACTGTAGCCCGGCACTCAGTTTCGGGATGAATACTGGAGCTCATTCGATAAACCCTGTATATGGTTCCATGGGTACCCCGAGATAATTAGGACCAGATATGCACCACAAGCTACGACTGCTCACTCCAGGACCGACGCAGATACCGCAGCGGGTCAAAACCGCCTTGGCCCAGGACATGATCCACCACCGCAAATCGCAGTTCAGCCGGATCTACTCCAGAGTGCAGCCGAGGCTGCAGGCCCTTTTCGGCACCAGCCAGACCGTGCTGCCCCTTTCCTGCTCCGGTACAGGGGCTATGCAGGCCGCGGCCAGCAATCTCTTTCGCCCCGGGGAGAAGGTCCTCGTGGTTGAGGCGGGCAAGTTCGGAGAGCGCTGGCGGCGCATAGCCCGGTCCCGCGGCCTGGAAACCGTTTCCCTCGAGCTGGCCTGGGGGGAAGCCGTTCAGCCCGGGGCCGTGGAGGAGATGCTGGAGACCCATCCGGATATCCGCGGCCTCCTTGTTCAGGCCTCGGAGACCTCCACCGGAGCCCTGCATCCGATTCAGGAGCTGGGCCGGCTGACGCAGCAGCGGGAGGTGCTCCTCGTGGTGGACGGCATATCCGCTGTTGGGGTTTCTCCCTGTCCCATGGACCTGTGGGGCATCGACTGCCTGCTCACCGGCTCCCAGAAAGGATTCATGCTTCCGCCCGGTCTGGCTCTCATCAGCCTCTCTCCCCGGGCCAGGGAAAAGGCACAATCCTTTGCCAGCGATGTTTTCTACTTCAACCTCGCCGGCGAGCTCCAGAAGAGCGAGCAAGGGCAGACCCTGTTCACCTCTCCGGTGAATCTCATACTCGGCCTGGACGCCGCTCTGGAGCTGTTCTTCGAAATGGGTCTTCAGCATGTCTTTCGCCGGCAGTGGGCCTGGACAGGCCTGGTGCGGCGGGGAACGGCCGGGCTCGGCTTGAAGCCCCTGGTTGAGGAGCGCTACACCTGGGGGCTGACGAGCCTTTCCCTGCCCGGCGGCTTGGACGGAGGCGAGCTGGTCTCCAGGGTAGCTGAGGCCTACAACGTCTTTCTGGCCGGGGGGCAGGACAAGCTCAAGGGACGCATCGTGCGCATCGGCCACATGGGCGATCTTGACTTCGCCGACCTGCTGGCCGGGCTCTATGCTCTGGGAGCCGTTCTTTCCGAGATGAACGGGCCGCCGCAAGATGCGAGCTATCTGGAGCAGGCCATGCAGGCTTACGAGCGGGCCCGGACAGCCGAGATGCCGCAGTGGGCCGAAAGGGCGATACAGCAGGGACACGGGCAATCGCCCCAGTAAAACGCAAAGACCCTGGAGGATTGGGAGTATGAGCGAGAAGCTGTCTTTTGAGGAAAAGCCCGGACGCCAAGCCACCAAGGCTGAGCGCAAAGAGGCCGCCGAGGCCTATCAGGACGTCAAATGCCAAGAGACCGATACCACGCAGATGCCCCAGGTGGACATGAACACCTTTGTCATGTCCTTGAGCTCCTCGGTCCTGGTGCACCTGGGAGAGGTTCCCGATCCTACGAGCGGAGAGATCAGCCGGAACCTGGAGATGGCCAGGCACACCATAGACATCCTGAGCATGCTGGAGAAGAAGACCCAAGGCAACCTCACCGAGGACGAGGCGAACCTGCTCAAGAACGTGCTCTTTGAGCTGCGGGTGAAGTTCGTGCAACGCTGCTGAGAACAAAGGAAGCGACATGGCAGAAAGGATAAACGTAGGGCTGGTGGGAGCCAGCGGCTACACAGGGATGGAGCTGCTGCGCCTGGTGGAGGCCCATCCCGCATTCCGGCTCGCTATGGCCACTTCCAGGCAGGAGAAGGGCCGGCGCTTGCAAGACGTCTTTCCCCAGTTCTACGGCCGCGAGCTGGGCGGGCTGGAGATATCCGAGCCCGAGGTGGAGCGCATTGCCGCCTGCTGCGATCTGGTTTTCCTGGCCATCCCCCACGGCAGCGCCATGAGCATGGCCTATGAGCTTCTGCAGCGCCGGGTGAAGGTCGTGGACTTCAGCGCCGACTTTCGGCTGCAATCGGCAGAGATCTATGCCCAGTGGTACGGGCTGGAGCACAAGCATCCGGAGCTGCTGAGCCGGGCCGCTTACGGCCTGGTGGACCTCTATGCCGAATCCATCCGCCAGGCCGAGCTGGTGGCCAACCCCGGCTGCTACCCCACCTCGGTGATCCTCGGCCTCTACCCCGCGCTGGCTGGAGGCCTTGTCGACCCGGCAAGCCTCATCGTGGACAGCAAATCCGGAGCCAGTGGAGCCGGACGCACGCCGAAGACCGGCACCCTGTTCTGCGAGATCCAGGACACCTTCCGGCCCTACAGCCTGGGCCTCCACCGCCACACACCGGAGATCGAGCAGGAGCTGGCCAAGATCGCGGGGCGGGAGCTCACCGTCTCCTTCAACCCCCATCTCCTGCCCATAGATCGCGGAATTCTCTCCACCATCTACGCCCGGCCCCGGCCCGGATTGGAGCCGGAGGCGTTACGCCGCGCCTTTGCCGAGCACTACGAGGGGAAAAGATGGATCCGTCTCCTGCCGGAGGGCATGCTCCCCGAAACGAGGCACGTTCGGGGAACCATGTTCTGCGATGTGGGGCTGGTATCTGATCCGCGGACCGGCCAGCTGATCATTGTCAGCGCTATCGACAACCTCTGCCGGGGGGCCTCGGGTCAGGCTGTGGCCAACGCCAATCTCATGCTCGGCCTGGAGGTCTCCCTGGGTCTGGATCAGGCCCCCCTCGTTCCCTGAAATTGCCATTAAGCCAGATCTGCCGGAGGCCACGCTGACTAGCTCAGGACAGGTACCAGCTCCAGATCTGGGGCCCGCAGAGGATATAGATCATCCCGCCCAGGCTCAGAAAAGGTCCGAAGGGAATGGCTGTCTGCAGCCCTTTGGCGCTTTGCAGACGCAGAAAGAGGAGGCTCACCGCCAGTCCGCTCACAGCGGCGAAGAAAACCACCAGTGGAAGGGCCCGCCATCCCAGCAGCGCTCCCAGCAGGAACATGAGCTTGATATCCCCGCTGCCCAGGCCTTCGATCCCCTTGAGCAGCTTATAGCCCTTTTGCAGCAGCCAAAAGGAGCCGGCCCCGGCTATGCCGCCGAGGAGCGAGGCCTTCCATCCCAGCCCCAGCAGGAGCCAGCCGGCGGCAAAAGCCAGCGCCCCGCCGGGTATGGTCATCGCATCCGGAAGGAGAAAGCTCTCCAGATCGATGCAGCTCACCACGATGAGCAGCAAGCCGAAAGCCAGGTACACCAGCCAGGCCACTCCCGGACCAAACTTGAGCCCCAGCAGCAGGCACCACAGCCCGGCAGCGGACTCCACCAGCGGATAGCGCCAGCTGATCGGAGACCGGCAGGAGCGGCAGCGTCCCTGGAGCCAAATAAAGCTGATGAGCGGAAGGTTCTCCCACCAGGCCAGCTGATGGTCGCAGCTGGGGCACTTGGAACGGGGGGCGACCACGGACTCGCCGCTCAAAAAGCGATGGATGCAGACGTTGGCGAAGCTTCCCAGGATGAGCCCCAGAACAAGGGCCAAGATGGCGAATCCCGGACCGCCGGCCCAAAAGGACTTGAGCATGTGGGCCGCAGAGGTGGTTGCTGGTTGCATGACTGGCCCCGGCCTCACCAATCCATAGTTGCTTGCCAGGCCCTTTTGAGCCCGGCCAGATCCTGGTTCAGATACCGCCTCCCCTGCCAGTCGATCCCAAGGGCGGGCTCCTGGCGCACCTCGCCTATAAAAGCCCAATGCTGCCCGGCAAAAAAGCCCTCAAAGGCCTGCTGCTTTGCCGGGGCCACAGTGACCAGAAACCGGCTGGCCGACTCGCTGTAGAGGATCTCTTCGGGCTCCAGGTCGGCCGGGCAGCAAGGTGCGGCATCCAGGCTCACAGCCGCGCCCAGATCGCCGCCTATGGCCATCTCGGCCAGGGCCACCCCGAGCCCCCCGTCGGAAAGATCGTGGGCCGCGCTGACCAGGCCTTCCTGTATGGCCGCATACAGGCTATGGTAGCGCTGCCTGGCCGACAGAAGATCCACCTGCACCGGCTCCCCTCCGGAAAGGCCCAGCTCGGCCGCGAGCTCGCTTCCCCCGAGCTCGCGGCGGGTGAGCCCCAGGAGATAGACGCGGTCCCCGGCCCGCTTGAAATCCGAGGATACACAGCGGTTCACGTCCGGAATGACGCTGACCAGAGAAAAGAGCACTGTGGGCGGGATGGAGATCTTGTAGCCTTCCATGAAGTAGTCGTTCTTCATGGAATCCTTGCCCGAAATGCAGGGAATGCCCAAGCCGAGGCAAAAGTGGGCCAGGGCCTCATTGGCGCGCACCAGCTGGGCCAGCTTGTAGTGGCCGTCCGGGGTGCGCTCCGACTGGACCGGATCGCACCAGCAGAAGTTATCCACCCCGGCCATGTGGTGCGGGTTGCCGCCCACAGCCACATTGTTGCGCACCGCTTCATCCACGGCGCAGGCGTGCGCACACAAGAGAGTTCTCGAAAGATCTCCCCGAGTGAGTCGGCCACATGATGCAGGTACTGCTTTCGCACCATCTCGGTCCGGATGGCATCGATGTCGTACTCCCCCGGAGCAGGATTGAACTCGCAGGTCTGCAGATCGAACCCGCGCGCTCCCGTAATACCCAACTGCGTAATCAACGTATCGTAGAACGGCTTCCACGGGACCTC
>CAZQPF010000082.1:0-3897 GCA_964595165.1 uncultured Desulfohalobiaceae bacterium | reverse complement strand
TTGTTGCGCACCGCTTCATCCACGGCGCAGGCCATCATCCAGTAGGTATCCAGATCGCTGTAGCGGGGGCAGATGCCGTTGGAGACCGCGAGCCCCCTTGGCTTGTCCAGGACCGGGCGCAGCACCGCCGCGTCCCCGGGCCCGTCTTGGCGCGCCCCCACCAAGGGCTTGATTACGCTGCCGCCCTGCACTTCATGATCGTACTGGCGGATAATGTACTCCCGGCTGCAGATATTGAGACGGCCGAGCATCCTGCGCAGCATCTCTCCCGGAGCCGGCCTCAAGGCCTGCTCGAAGCGCAGCGGATCCTGCTTCGGCTTGCGCCAGACCGCCTTAAGGCGCATCTGCGGCAGGCCGTGATGCAGAAAGTCCATCTCCAGGTCGGCCACCGTCTTTTGGCCGTAGAAGACGCGGAAGAAGCCGCTGTCCGTGAACTGCCCCAAGGAGGTGGCCTCCACGTCCATCTCTGCGGCCAGCTCGAGAAACTCCTCCAGATGCTCCTGCGGAACGGCTAGGGTCATCCGTTCCTGGGCCTCGGAGAGCAGAATCTCCCAGGGCACCAGGCCGTCGTACTTCAGCGGCACCCTGGAGAGATCGATGGCGCATCCGCCCGTGTCCTCGGCCATCTCCCCCACCGAGGAGGACAGGCCTCCGGCCCCGTTGTCCGTAATGGCGTTGTACCAGCCATTGTCCCGGGCTCGCATGAGGAAATCGTACATCTTGCGCTGGGTGATGGGATCGCCGATCTGTACCGCAGTGGCCGGAGATCCGGAATGGAGCGCCTCGGAGGAGAAGGTGGCCCCGTGGATCCCGTCCTTGCCCACCCTTCCGCCGACCATGACCACATAGTCCCCCACCCGGGCCCGCTTCTCGTGGCTGGGACGGCCCTGTACCTCGGCCGGCAGGAGGCCCACCGTGCCGCAGAACACCAGGGGCTTGCCCAGGAACCGCTCGTCAAAGACGAGCCCTCCGTTCACCGTGGGAATGCCGGACTGGTTGCCCCCGTGCTCCACCCCTTTGCGCACGCCCTCCATCACCCGCAGGGGATGGAGCAGCCTGGGAGGGATGGGATCGCTGTAAAAGGGGGAGGCGAAGCAGAAAACATCGGTATTGCACAAAAGATGAGCCCCCAGGCCCGTGCCCATGGGGTCCCGGTTCACCCCGACGATTCCGGTGAGGGCCCCGCCGTATGGGTCCAGCGCCGAAGGCGAGTTGTGGGTTTCCACCTTGACGCACACGCTGTGCTCCCGGTCGAAGCGGATTACGCCGGCGTTGTCCTTGAAGACCGAGAGGCAGTAATCCTCCTGTCCCATCCTTTCCCGGAGCTTGGCGGTGCTCTGCTGGATATAGGTCGCAAACAGGCTGTCAATGGTCTGTCTTCGGCCCTTGTCCTCGTCGCGGTAGTCGATCCTGGCATTGAAGATCTTGTGCTTGCAGTGCTCGGACCAGGTCTGGGCCAAGACCTCGAGCTCCGCATCTGTGGGCTCGGGGGCAAGCCCGAATCTCTCTCGCTGCGCCGCGGTGCGGGGATCTGCATAGTAATCGCGAATGCAGCGCAGCTCCTGGAGGCTCAAAGCCAGGATGCGCTCGCTGCTCAGCTTTTGAAGCTGCTCGTCGTCCAGGCTGGAGATGGCAATGACCTCCACCTGATCGGTGGACTTGCCGGTCACCCTGGGCGCCTCGGGAGAGAAGCCGGGCTCCTCTGCCCACTGGGAAGCGCTTTTGATCCGGTAGTCCTCGATGAGCTGATTGGCCAGCAGATCCACAGCAATACGCTCCACCAGGGAGCGATCCAGATCCCCTTTCAGAAGGTACTGCACTGAGGTGTACACCTCCGGGGCGGCGGCTGAGGAAAGGCCGAGCCCGATGCGCAGGCTTTCCCGGGCTATGCGCCCTTCATTGTCCGTGACCCCGGGCTTGAACCCCACCTCCACGATCCAATCGAAGCCCTTGCTCGTGGGCTGCATTGCTATCTCGTTGAGCACGGGATCGTGCAGCAGGGCGCGATCCATCACCTGCTCCGCCTGAGCCCGGCCCAGGCCATCCAGGGTGTAGATCTTCACCAGCTCGACCTGATCCACCTCAAGTCCCAGAGCCCTTTTGATCTCTCTGGTCACACCCCGGCCCTGTACATCCTCCACTGCTTCCCTCAGGGCAACGGATAACCGCAAAGGCATACTTCTGTCCTTATTCTCAATAATGTCCAACAACCCGGCCTTCATAGGCCGACGGGCCAAGCAAAGTCAACCACTACCATCCTGAATGCTTCTACTGCTGGATTGCATTTCTCAGACCACCCTTCTACAATGCGCCTCGCATGAGCTCCATGCAATATTGCGAACCAGGCACCCGGCACTCAGTTTGAATGCAACCTTCTTCCCATAGGTGATACACTCCTGAGCAGCAGCTCTTATTCAAGCGCGAGCTGAGACTGGGCAAACTGAGTGCCGGGTTCAATCAAGATGGTGAAAAAAATGATTTTTCTTCAATAAATTCCCATTTAAGTCAGATTTGCCGGAGGCAAAGCTGACTTCGGAGCCAGACCCATGTCCCCACCCAAGCCCTGGAAAGTTGTGGCCAGCAAGCTGGAGCGCCGCTTTCGCATTTTCAATATCCGAACCGATGCGTCTGTTTCTCCGCGCACCGGCAGGACCCATGAATTCTTCATATTGGAATCGGCTCCCTGGGTCAACGTGATCCCTCTCACAGCCAAGGAGGAGGTGGTGCTGGTCCGGCAGTACCGGCACGGCATCAGGCAGAACACCCTGGAGATACCGGGCGGACTGGTTGATCCCGGGGACACTCCGGACCGGGCCGCTCTCAGGGAGCTGCGGGAAGAAACCGGCTACAGCGGGTCCGATCCAAGGCACATCGGAGCCGTGCACCCCAATCCGGCCATTCTGGACAACGTTTGCCACACCTATGTGGTGAGCGACGTTCAGCCCAACCACTCCCAGGCCATGGACGACAGGGAGGACATCGAAGTGCTCCTGCGGCCCCTGGCGGATATTCCGGGCTTGATAGCCGACGGCAGCATCGATCACGCCCTTGTCCTGTGCGCCTTTCTGTACTTCTTCCAGAGGGATCGGACCGATCTCCTGGCAACCTGCGGAGCGGGGAAATGAACATCAGCCTCAAAGACTTCCTCAGACTGGAGATCACCCCTGCGCTCGGCTGCACCGAGCCGGTGGCCGTGGCCCTGGGAGCTGCCGCCGCAGCTTCGCTCCTCCCCCGGGAGGACATATCCTCCATCGAGGTCTGGACCGACCCCAACATCTTCAAGAACGGGCTCGGGGTTCTCATTCCGGGCACCGGAGGGCTCCAGGGCCTGGATGTGGCTGCCGGGCTCGGGGCGCTGGGCGGCGATCCGGGCAAAAAGATGCAGGTCCTCGCGGACGCAGCCTCCGAGGTGGTGGCCAAGGCAAAAAAAATGGCCTCCTCCGGCCGGATAACCGTCAACCTCTCTGCCGAGCAGACCGGACTGTATATCAAGTGCCGGGTATCCACCCCGCAGCATACTGCCGAGGCAGTGATCCAAACCTTTCACGAGCGGATTGTCTCCCTTCGGCTCGATGGCCAACCCGTAGAGGACAGCCCGCTTCTGGATGCTCCCAGCCGCTCCCGGTCATCGATCAGCGTAGCGGATGTCGAGGCCTGGCTCACCCAATCCAGCCTGGCCGATCTCCTGCGCCGCCTTCCCGAGCTCGACCCCGAGGACCTCGAGTTTCTGGAACGGGGCGTGGAGATGAACCTTAGGCTGGCGGACTACGGCCTGCAGCACAGGGCCGGACTGGGAGTCGGCCGGGCCCTGGATCAGCTGATGCACAAAGGCTGGCTCTGCAGCGATCCTTTGCTTGCGGCCAGAAAGCTCACCGCCGCCGCGGCCGACGCCCGGAT
>CAZQPF010000081.1:0-13861 GCA_964595165.1 uncultured Desulfohalobiaceae bacterium | reverse complement strand
TTTTTATAGCCAGCCCGGAGAAAGCCCTGCTCGATGCTATGTACCTCATGTCTCTGGGCCGCTATGCCCTGGATGTGTCTTCCCTTGAGGCCGGCAGGCTGGACTGGGACAAGCTGGTGGCAGCGAGTGAAGCTTTTCCTCTGCCAACCCAGAGGCTTTTGCGCTCCTATGGATATCTTGCAGAAGCAAAGCATGAAGAACAAGGTGGCGGCGTTTCTTGACCGGGGCGAGATACGGGACTGCTTCGATATGGAATTTCTGCTTCGAAAGGGCCTGGAAATGCCATCGCTTGACCCGGAATCCTTAAAAAAGTTCCAAAAGAAGCTGCAAGGGTTCAGGAAGGCGGACTTTAAGGTAAAGCTCGGCTCCATTCTGGAGGAGGATATGCGAAGATACTATGTCGCTAATGGATTCGCCTATCTGCGGGAAAAGCTCTCCCTTCTTGGATGAGGCAGTCAATCTCTGATATCGCGCCGGCGATGGCAACCCTTTCGCCGATCAAGTCGAGCGGTGAAAGATTTATGCCAATGTCCATTGAGTCTGTGTGTGTCGAGCGAAGCGGGTGGCGGGGAAGAGATTTTAGCCACAGACTCACACAGACCGTCACAGACGAAGAACGCTTTTGGTCTGCCCGACCTGGTCAGCCCAAAGGCGCTGCTCTCGCGAGCGTTAAAGGAGAACGTTGGATGGACATGAATGCATTGACGTATGCTATCAATGGTGCGGTGTTTGAAGTAAACAGTGTTCTTGGATATGGATTCTTAGAAAAAGTCTATGAAAATGCTTTAATGGTGGAGCTTGGAAGGCAGGGATTCAATGCTGTATCACAAGCACAGCTGAATGTTGTTTATAAAGAAGAGCTGGTTGGTGAATACTATGCAGATATCATTGTGGAGGATCAGGTAATAATTGAAGTGAAATGCGTTGATAGCTTAGAAAAGGTGCATCAGGCACAACTTCTCAACTACTTGAAGGCCACAGGTTATCGTGTTGGTTTGCTAGTGAACTTTACATACCCTAAAGCAGAGATAAAACGATTCGTACTGTAATCATGGCTCATTATCGAGTACACCCTTTTTCTTGCCCATGTCGGGTAAGAGAAAAGTCTGTGTTCGTCAGTGTAGGTCGAGCGAAGCGGGTGGCGGGGAAGAGATTTTAGCCACAGACCCACACAGACCGCCACAGACAAAGAGAACAATTTGGTCTGCCCGGCCTGGTCAGCCCAAAGATTCTGCCGCTCACGGAGCGGTATGATATCGCGCCGGCGATGGCAACCCTTTCGCCGATCAAGTCAAGCGGTGAAAAGATTTATGCCAATGTCCATTGAGTCAGTGTAGGTCGAGCGAAGCGGGTGGCGAGGAAGAGATTTTAGCCACAGACCCACACAGACCGCCACAGACAAAGAGAACAATTTGGTCTGCCCGACCTGGTCAGCCCAAAGATTCTGCCGCTCACGGAGCGGTATGATATCGCGCCAGCGATGGCAACCCTTTCGCCGATCAAGTCGAGCGGTGAAAGATTTATGCCAATGTCCATTGAGTCTGTGTGTGTCGAGCGAAGCGGGTGGCGGGGAAGAGATTTCAGCCACAGACCCACACAGACATCCACTGACAAAGAGAACAATTTGGGCTGCCCGACTTGGTCAGCCCAAAGGCTCTGCTGCGAAGGGTGGTGCATCGAGGCAACGATCGGCTGTTTTGCCTCGATCAGTGTCGAGCGAGGCAAAGATTCGGCCCGTCTGCCCGGGGTCTGGCTTCTTGTCAAGTGAGTCTGCGCCTGCCCTGCACATATCTCATGCACTGATTGTTCAGGCATGCCAGCACGTTGAGCCTGGCTGGCCAGGATTTCCCTTCTTGCGATAGTCAGGTTGAAGTTCATCCTATTGATGTATATTGTTTGATTGTTATGTTAGTAAATGAGCTCAAAAAAACAATCAAAGCATTGCCAGCCCAGTCTGTGAGGTTTTGTAATGGGGTACAGACAAGAATTCACAAAAAATCCAGATTTTTGCGGTGGAGAGTATACTCTTCGTGGTACACGGATAACCGTGCGGACTATTTTGGCCAGCTTAGCTGAAGGTGCAACCATCGAAGATATCTTAACCGACTTTCCAAGCCTTACTGAAAAACAGGTTCAGGCTGTTATCATGTTTGCTGCTGAAGCAGCGTATGATGACCTTCCGATACCACAAGTCCCAAAAGTAGCATGAAGATAAAGCTTGACGAAAACATCCCTCAATCTTTGATAAAAGATTTACAGGAAAATGGTCATGATGTCTTAAGTACGCATCAACAGGGGATGCAAGGAGTCTCCGATACAGAGTTATGGGATGCTGTACAGGCTGAAAAACGCTTTTTGATTACCCAGGATATGGATTTTTCCGACATAAACATGTTTAAGCCTGGTACTCATGCAGGAATTTTACTTGTGAGACTGCGGCATCCCGGCCGATTGAAGCTCCGTCGAATGATACGGGACCTTTTTTTATCAGATTTGGCAGCAACAGACTGGACTGGTTCCTTCATCGTCTTGACGGAACATAAGGTGCGCTTTCAAAGTCCATAGCCCTAAATCACCATTGTTTGCCTACCTCAATCATGTCCTAAGACACACTGGGTACACAGTGGGTGCGTTTCATGTTAACCTGGACACCCTCGTAAGATCTCCATATCGCGCCGGCCATCGGCGCTTTTGCCTCGATCAGGGTCGAGCGAGGCAAAGTTTCCCCGTCTGCCCGGGGGTCTGCCTTTGCGTCAAGTGAGTCTGCAAACGGGCGGTTACTATCTCTGTAAAGAGAAGAGAGTTTTTAACCGCCCGCTACGCTAGACCAGAGGGACACCGGAGCGACAAGAGGAACCCTTTTTTACCCCAAGCGACTTTCCTTGGGGTAAAGGCTCTCGCCTGCGGCGCTTCCTGGAAGTTGTTTCACCTATCGCGTCAGCGATCGGCTGTTTTGCCTCGATCAGGGTCGAGCGAGGCAAAGCAAATACCGTCTGCCCGGTGTCTGCCTTATCGTCAAGTGAGTCTGCGAACGGGTGGTTAGAAAAAATCTGCAAAGAGAAGAGATTATTTAACCGCCCCCCGGCACTCACTTTACTGACCACGTTGACATTGCACCCCATGTTGGGAAAAGACGCACCGAGGGAAAGAATCCATGCTGCCTATAGTAAAGTGAGTGCCGGGTTGACCAGAGGGACCAGCGAAGCGACAAGATGAAAGCTTTTTACCCCAGGCGACCCCAGTTAAATGGGAAGAGATTTCACGGGGCCGGCCATCCCTGGGGTAAAGATTCTCGCCTGCGGCGGGTTTGCATTGATCAGCGTCGAGTTGATCCGGGAAGCAGCGTCCTTGCAGGGAAGCTCGATTTTGCATAAGGTATCTGCCAAGATAATAACAACCAGTCTTGGAGAATTGAATGAGTATCTTTTCAAGAATTACTTTTGATCCTGACATCATGGGAGGAAAGCCCTGTATACGTGGCATGCGATTCACCGTAGGCACAAACGTCGGACTTATAGCCTCTGGGAAAAGCAAAGAAGAGCTTTTGAAGTTATATCCATATCTTGAGCGTGAAGATATCGATGAAGCCCTTTCCTATGCTGCGTGGCGTGTTGAAGAAATCGAGCTGCCACTGGATCGAGAGTCAGCATGAAGTTATTGATAGACATGAATCTATCGCCTCTTTGGGTATCTGGTTTGCTGTATTATATTATTTTGGGTCACAGACTGGTAAAGTCAACTTCCAGAGAGCACTTGGAGAGATCGAAACAGAGGATCTGATGGTGGAAGTCAAATAGATCTTCCCCTTCATACACGACGTATGGCAAATTTAACCCGCTTGTGCTGAAGGCGCAAGGGATCGATCGACCCGGTGGCGAAAAAGGACCGCCCAGAGGGCGAGGTGAAGCTTTCCGTCTGGCATCCGGCATGTAGGAAAAGAGCTTCTTCTCATCCTGTCAATCCTGTTCCCAAGCTCTTCTGGATTTTTTTCTTTAAGGAAGGGATACTCCATATTGGAAAATGCTTTAGACAGGATTTGATGGATTTATTCATGCACCCGCATGTCTTGCATTGCTCTGAATTGACGAAATTCGGAAAGTCGGATATCTTACTCTCAAATGTCCGATTGAGGTACTCATATGGGCCAAACGCTTACAGTATCCAAGAAAGGCCAAATCACGCTGCCAGCGAATCTGAGGAAGAAGCTCGGTTTTGAAGCCGGGGGTACCGTAATTGCCGAGGAGAGAAACGGCGAGCTGGTCCTTCGGCCTGCAGCCGTCCTGGAGATCGAGATCTACAGCAATGGGGATATAGCCCGCTGGGATGAAGAGGACCGGCTCGATGAGGAAACCCGAAACCTCATTCGGGAGAGGCTTGGTGGAAAGAAGTGAAGCGGGTCTTCCTGGACGCCAACGTCATATTTACAGCAGCCCATAATCCTGCCGGGAAGGCCTCGCTGCTGATTGAAATGGCGGGATGCGGATGCTGGGATCTGCTTACCAGCCAGCTCGCCTATGAGGAAGCTCGCCGCAATATCTGCATCAAATTCCCTGAATATCAGGATAGAATGCAGGAGCTGCGTAGGTATATCCAAATCCTCTCCCATCCTTTCCAGAGAAGCTGCCCTCTTGATCTTCCTGACAAGGACAAGCCGATATTCCTGGCAGCTCTTCATGGAAGGGCAACGCACCTGCTGACCGGCGACATAACCCATTTTGGCCCTTACATGAATAAAGCGTCAGATACGCAAAACATATTGATCCAAACCGTATCCGAGTTTTTGTTTTCTGCTATTGAGGAACCAAATAGCTGAAACAAAATATTATCGGCTGCGCTGATATGTTGTTCATTTTATGGAATAAATCGCACTATGTGGAAGCATTCTTGCCTTAGCAGTGCTTCCCGGCCCTTACCGGGCCAAGCTTTCTTCTTTGCCGGGGAGCGTCTGACGATGATGGAGAAGGAGGCGACGTATTCGAGCCTGGAGGGGTAACCCGCAAGTTGCCTTGAGCCCGTGCCAGTGCTATTGTAATGAGCCTTATGGATGCAAGATTGAGCCACGAGCTCACCAATGCTTTGATCAACGTCCTCTTCCAAGAGGAACGAGTGCGTTTTGCCTTTCTATACGGCTCCTTTTTGTCAGAAGGGGCAGGCAATGATATCGATCTTGCGGTTTTCACCAGCCAATCTGCTGAACCCCATCGTTTATCAGCGGACTTGAAGCACGATCTCTCCAGAGAAACGGGGCTTCCTCCAGACATTTTCGATATCCGTGTTATCAACAGCCTCCTTGTGCAATCCGATCTCTTCGGTCTGCTCTACTTGAAAAGCGTACTGGAAGGCGGTCGAGTCCTTGTGGACAAAGACCCGGATCTGCGGGCGGCCTTTCTGGAGCGCTACAGCCTGAAATACCGCGAATGCGAAGGGCTTATTCAGGAGCTGCTGCAGTGAGGGCGGATTCTGTTCGAGTCAAGAGCTATTTGTTCGAAATAAGGCAGAACAGTCTGGCTTTAAAGGAGCTCATTGAGCAAAACGAGCTGGCAGCGGACTCGATTCCGTTAAAGGCGGCCAAGTATATCCTCATTGAGCTTGCCGAGGCCATGTCCAACACATTGCAGCACGTTCTAGCCAAGGAAAAAGGAGTTGCTGTATCCGGATACATTGACACGATTGTCAAGGGATATGAGCATGGGATCCTTTCCAAGGAGCTGTTTGATCGGTTAAAACCCTTCTTCGATTTCAGAAACAGCTTGATCCACAGGTATTGGAAGGTAGATGACAAGCAGCTGATTGAAAATATATCAGACGGCCGCGATGATTTTGATCGCTTCATTGATGAGGTAGAGGCTTATATGGAGAAAGCTGGGAGCTGATTACATCGCTTTCCGCAACGGGATACAAGCAGCATGCTTATCAGGCGTGAAGCTTTCCCCTTTGCCGTTCACCCGGCAAGGGGAAACCTTTCTTCTTCGCGTACTTTGCGCCTTAGCGGTTAGTTAGTAAATCTTCTTCTAAGAATCCCGGAGCCAAGAGCATTGCCCGCGAAGGGCCGCGAATAGACGCGAAGGCAGAAATCTTTTGCTCCGGGCATAAAGCCCTTTTCACCGGGCCTCCGGCACGGTGAAAAATCCTGCTCATCCTGTAAATCCTGTCGAAACCATTCTTCAAGAAGAGAGAATCCCTTCCTTAAAGAAAAAGCTCCGAAGAGTTTTGTAGACAGGATCAACAGGATTGAGATGAAAAGAGATGAAGAAAGAAAATTTCCAGCTGGCCTCCGGCTTGCCCTGTGTGATTTTTACCCCATGAAACACGGCCTTGGGCTATCGAGCGTCAAGGCAGCCGTTTTATCACTGGAAGAAACTCCGGAGGTGAGGGGTTGGAAGGGGAGTTTCACTATAAGCTTCTTTCAACTGTGAACCGTGAACCGTGAACTTGGAACTCATAGGACATTGTCTGTCACCCGCCTGCCATGAAATAGACAGCTCCATATCCTTCCCGAATCGCTTCCCCCTTGAATGATTGACGTTTTGTCAAAGCCTTGCCTTGGTCTCGAATTTGCTTTGTAGACCGTGAAACGTTGCGGCCAAGGCCAGTTTTTTGTCCAGAAAAACGTCAACTGCAGAACGTTTCCGAAAGGGTAAACCCTGGGCAACCAGGGGGCACAAAGCCACGGGCCCCGGGAGCTGATGCCTGGGACGGCCGGGCTGCCGAAGAAACAGGCGACCTCCGGAAGAGGTGGCTTGTTTCTCCAAGGGACACGTCATCTTCAACGGAGGTTTGTATGAAAAGAGCACTTGTTTTTGTTTCCATTCTTGCCCTGTCCAGTTTCATCTTTTTCACTCCCCCAGCCCAAGCCAAGCAGAAGCCTGACTTTGTGCCCGGCGAGCTCCTGGTCCAGCCCAAGGCCTGGGCCGGAGAAGCCCAGGTGCAGGCCGCGCTCAAAAAGCACGGAGCAGAGGTCAAGAAGGAGATCGAGCAGATCAAGGTCAAGCTGATTTCCGTTCCAGACAATGCCCTGGACAAGATCCGATCGGCCATGAGCAAGAACCCCGTCTTCAGCTTTGTTGAGCCGAACTATCTCGCTAAGCCGGTCTACACCCCGAACGACGACCGCTACCCGGATCAATGGCATCTACCTGACATATCCGCACCCAGCGGCTGGGATCTCAGCTTCGGAGACAGCGAAGTACCGATTGCCATCATTGACTCCGGGGTGGACCCAGACCATCCGGACCTCTCGAATAAGCTTATGACTGGCCATAACTTCATTGACGACACAACCGATACAGCTGATGGTTATGGCCACGGGACAGGCGTTGCGGGCAGCTCAGCTGCCATGAGCGATAATGTTACCGGTGTAGCAGGAATCGCCTGGCAGAACCCCATTATGCCCTTAATGGTGCTCAATAGCGATGGCACAGCTTCTTACTCTGACATAGCTGAAGCTATCACCTATGCAGTGGACAATGGCGCCCGAGTGATGAACATCAGCCTAAGCGGTTCAAGCAGCTCCTACACCCTCCAAAATGCGGTTGATTACGCCTGGAACAATGGGGCAGTTATTGTGGCTTCGGCAGGCAATGACTCCACCGATACCCCATACTACCCGGCCGCCTGCGAACATGCAGTAGCTGTGTCAGCAACGGACAGTAGCTCGCAGCTGGCTTATTTCTCCAACTATGGAAGCTGGATTGACGTCTGCGCTCCTGGTGTTTCCATCCTTACCACGAACAATAGCGGCGGATATGGTGACCGGTCCGGAACGTCGTTTTCTTCTCCGATAACCGCCGGTGTGGTTGCCCTCATGGTATCCGCCAATCCTTCACTTTCCAACTCTCAGGTTGTACAGCTGCTTCAGGAATCGGCCGACGATTTGGGCGAGCGTGGCTTTGACACCTCTTTTGGCCACGGAAAAGTGAATGTGTACGCTGCTGTGGATGCCGCCATGAATGCTGAGTCAGAAACAGATACTACAGCACCCACCGTTTCGGTCTCTTCTCCTGACGATGGGGCGACGGTTAGCGGTTCCACGACCATCTCAGCTTCAGCCAGCGATGATGTCGGGGTGGACTACGTCGAGTTCTACCTGGACGGAGCGTTCTTTGCCTCGGACTCCAGCTCGCCCTACAGCGTCTCCTGGGATACGACCACAGCGAGCGACGGATCGCACGACATCGCCGCCGAGGCTGTGGACACCTCAGGCAATGTGGGCGTCTCATCCACTGTAACGGTCACTGTGGACAACACCGAGGATACCACCGACACCCAGGCCCCGAGCGTAACCATGGTCATCGACAAGATCGGCAACCCGAAAAAGCCGAAGTACAAGGTGGAGGTCCAGGGCTTCGACGATGTCGGGGTGACCAAGGTGGAGCTTTACCTGGATGGAACCCTTGTTAAGACCGAATCAGGGAGCAGCCTGAAGTGGATGTGGGATACGGACAACGGCGATGCCGGCACGCATACGCTTACTGGAAAGGCTTACGACTCGGCTGGCAATGTGGGTCAAACTTCACAGGATTTATCTATTTAGCTACATAGTTTTTAACACAAATAATTCCACAATATCAGGGGGCCATAGGCCCCCTGTTGCTCATTTTCCATATTAAATCTATTTATTCAAATATTTTCTTCTTACAACAAATCCAAAACCTATAAGCCCTGTCCCAAAAAGGAGCATAGTGGCAGGCTCAGGAATTGGCTCAGGCTCATCAGGAGTTCCAGTGCCGCCGTCGTCAACAAAATACCCGGTATAATGTGAAATAGAGAATGGACCACCGTTATTTCCGTTAGGATTAGCATTTGATTTATCGAGCCGACTCACATTCCAGGTGCCTGCAGAACGTGTTGGGTCAACTTCAAAGAGAGCGAAACTATCACTCCCTTTGACTGCATAAAATTGAAGTGAAGGTTTAGTGTCATCAGGTTCAGGATCTTGCCCCAACAGCCAATTTTGTGGAACATTGGTAGCATTCCAGTCTGGAGAATAGGTTGACCATGTACCTGAATAGAACTCTCCAGAGTCAGACGTTGGTGCATAGCTGATATATAAAGTTGAGTTACTTGTATCTGGAGCTTCCACCTTTTCAGAAGAACTAATAGTGAAATCGTTATTGTTTAAGTACCATTGCAAAATTTCTTCGACTGTTTGATCAGATGTATTCCCGTCTACCGTACCTATATATGTAGCATTGGCATTGTAATAGTAGTAACCGTCATCTATAAGACTTCCGCTATTATCATATTCTGAAGAAGAATAAGTATCGCCTGCACCAATTGGACCTTCAAGGCCAGGATCAACATTATAAACTTTTGTACCATTGTCAGTCGTATTAAAAGAATACTCACTTAACAAAGCATTGCTATTTGAGGGATTTAAAAATAATAAAAACAAAACTATCACACAATAAAAAGGACAATTCGATTGATTAATCTTCATTTATAAAGCCTCGTTTACTCTATTGTTGCATTACAGGATGAACTATTATAATCTATATAACAAAAACTCAAGCGACTACCTATTTAAAAGTTGTTTTGCCAAATTCAAGTTAAGCCTTTTTGGGCCAAAGCACTTTACGAGAATTATCCGCTTACCACTTAGCAAATTTAGTGCCACACATTCCATTTGGTATTTGAAAATAAACAACTGAAAAAACGAGATATTTTTTGTCTATCGCTTGCCATCAAAATCCTCGGGATGCAATGAAGTACCACTCTATAGCGCTCCTCAACAACCTATTTCGATAAAAATGAACATTTGCCATTTATCATTCCACTTTTATTAATTATTTTCAGACTAGGAATACCAAGCCGGCTAGCTGTGGAACAGGATTTCCTCACCGCGGGGGATCTATCCGGCTGATGGCAGGGTAAACGTTCTGGGAAGGGATCGCTGGAACGTCTGGGAGCTGCGCTCGCACCTGGGCGTCGTCTCCCAGGAACTGCAGCAGCACTTTGTTGCACACACCAGTGGAATCGAAGTGCTCCTCACGTAGGTCTCCTCGAGCCAGCATGTGTGGGACAAGGACACGTATAGTCGAGGGCGGCTGAACCGGGCTGAAGAGATTATGGACTGGCTGGTGAGGGGATTGCCTGAGAGGCGCGTTGCGGACATATCGGCCGGGATGCAGCGGCGCGGTGGGAACAGCCACCAAAATCTCCTTCGCCCCCCCCTTTGCCGGACACCGGCTCGGTGGCCGGCAAAAAACTCGGTGCCATCAGCGCCTCTAGTGACGAGTGTCAACGAGGAACGGGCGAGAGACATCTCTGCAACCCTTCCTCACGCCCGCTCGCGGACTCGCTCGAGCACGCAGAGCCCGCTGAGGTCAGAAGGAGAAGAGCCCCTTTTGTGAACAAATGCCCGAGCCGGGCCTTTGCTCACGATGCTCCCGACAAGAGTCTTTAAAGCTTTCCCGAAGAGTGAGCACACTTTTCCTGCGGCCGGCTCAGCCGCAGTGGAAACTCTCTGTGAGCTCAGCGCCTCTAGCGAGGAGCTCTCGCGACGAGCGGGCGAGAGACACTCTTCATCTCATCCTCTTCAAGCCCGCAGAGAAGAGTATTGCCCGCGAATGGCCGCGAATAGACGCGAATTGAATTGCAAATTGTTTCAACGTTGGTGTGCCTGAGCCGTAGGCTCTCAGCAAGGGCAAAGCTTCTAGTCCGGATCGGACAGGAGAGGCAGGGTTACAGTTTCTTCTCTCTCCTCCTTTTCCTTCTCGATCGCCTCCCGGCATAGGCCAGGCAAAGCATGCCCGATCCAAAGAGGAGCATGGTGGCAGGCTCGGGGGTAGTGGCATAGCCCTCAATCACGTCGTTGCCGCAGGTCTCGCCCCAGTGAAAGGCAATGCCGTCGCTTTCCAGCAAGCTTGTGTCAGATATATCCACATTGAAGCTGATATATCCCTCATTATCCGTATCGTGCACACTCCAAGTTCCTTGGGAGATATCATCTCCAGTTGGACTGAATGCCACCTCCTGCCCGTTACGAAAGATGCCTCCCGTCATGAGGTCCTCTGAATTGGAAATCGAGCCGGCAGTTATATTGTAAAGCGAGGCTGCTCCGCCACCAGCATCCCATCGGTCGTCAATGGACAGGACATAATCCCAGGCTGTGCCTGTGGCAGTGTTGTCCTCTAAAAAGGGCTGATCGCCGTTTGGCGTCCATGCCGACGCTAAGAATAGATCGCCGTATCCGATTCCATTACCGGATGACGTAAGGCTGGGCAAGATTGATTCATCAGCCTGCCCTGCAAACTCGGTGAAAATATCTACCGTTAAGTCGGAACCTAACAGCCTGATTTCGGCACGAAAAATATCAAACAAGCCATCTGTTGAGCCATCTTCAATAACATCTCCGTATCCGTTATCATCAGCGCCGAAATAGTTATCTTCGATGGTGACAGACCAAGCGTGCGCCGCCGAGATGGGCAGCATAGCCAGGAAGGCTGCGAGGATGAGCAATGTGCATAAATACTTCATGGTTCGCTCCGGGTTTAGAATTTGATTGCTCGTTTTCCCCTCCTAGGCAATATTCATTCCAAACAGGGAAGGCTTCTCAATCTTCTAAAAACGTCTGAAATATTGGAGAGATATAAGTAAGGCTGTTTGAGGTCGGCAGAGCTGCCCATGTCTTGATGTGCAATGGCTTGCACACGATTCTGGGCATGCAAAGGATTTCATTGCATACTCTGTATATGCGGCGAGGAAGACCATCACTCCTGAAAGAAGCACACAGCTCATAGCTCACAGCTGATAGCAAGAAGGAAGCCTTCTTGCTTCGTCGTGCTTAGCGGCCCTTCGCGGGCCAAGGTCTTCCCCTCCAGGCCTGCAAAGAAAAGAGTTTTGCCCGCGAATGGCCGCGAATATCGCCTGGCGGCGAGGAAGCTCATCCTGCCTGCGATGAGCAGGCGGGATATTCTTTCATCTTCATTCGTGGAGATTGGTGCGATTCGTGGATAAGCCTTGCTTCGGCTTCTTATGTTACTTCCGCTTTCTTGCTTTATAGCCTCCCAGCCTCCTAGCCTCCTAGCCCTCGCTCTTGAACGGCCTATACAGCGGATCCCCCACCAGGACCATCTTCCAGGACCAATACGGAATCGACAGGGCGTAGGCCTCGGCCAGGGTGTAGCGGCCGTCCAGCAGAGCGGCGAAAAAGATCTCCGGAACGGGGAAGGACTGCACGTACGGCTCTCCTACAGGGCCCAGGGTCGCGGCAGCGCCGTCCTCGAGCATCCGCTTGCACCAGTACTCGCCTCGCTTGAGGCTCTGGCACTCCTGGCTTGCGATATGATAGCCGATGGCCCCTGGCTGCCATTCAAAGGCGTCCACGTAGCGGGCCAGGCTGTACCAGCCGCAGTACAGGGCGGCCTGCGGGCAATCGCCAGGCTGAAAGAGCTCGCCGCTGTCGTCGAGCGCCACGTTCAGCTTTCCGTGCTGCTTCACCCGCTCCGCCGCCCGGTGTATGGACTGATCGTACAGCCCGTATCCGGACTTCTTGCGCTTCTTGGGCTTTGGCCACCGTGCGTCGAAGTAGGCGGTTCCGTTCAAGCCTTCCTTCTCAGCTTTCAGGCTGTCCTGAAGCATCCGCTTGACCGTATCGCTGTCCGGTGCGTCCAGCCGGGCGACCAGGAGCACCTCCTGCCTTGATAGGGGCAGGTCCTTGTTCTGAAAGCCAGCAAAGTAGGGGTTGGGCTGCCACATGGACAGGGAGTAGTCTTCGGCCAGCACCAGGGCCAGCTCGGAATCGACCGAGCTCGAGCGGTTCCGCTTCTGCTTCTCCCGCTTGATCTCCTTTTTGATCTCCTGCAGCTGCTTCTTCACCTTATCCTGCGCCTCTCCCTCCGCTGCCTCCAGCTGCCGGCTCAGCTGCTCCTTTCTGGCTTGCAGCTGGCGCATGGCCTTTTTCTCGGCCTCGCTCGCCGGAGGACCGGCCGCCTTGAGCGGCACGCCGTACATGAGCAGCAGGCAGCGGATGCGCTCTCCGGGCTCGTTTTTCTGCAAAAACCGTTGCACAGGGGGAACGATCTTTTCCTCATATGCCTTTCGGCTGCAGTGCTCTTGCGCATCGACCCAGATCTGAACCAAATTCTCCTCGGGCACGCCCCTCTTTTCCATGTAATGCTCGGCCAGGCCTACGCTCGCCCGCGCCTTCTTGTTGGCGATCACGAGCACCTCCTCGGGCTGCAGGGCGGAGCAGACGCCTGCAAAAGCCAGAACGTACAAGGCGGCACAGCAAATACCAAGGACAACACAGCGATAAGGGAGCATATCATCTCCTGGGGATTACACAAAACATGCCAAGCACATTATGGGTAAGATTGCAGCAAGTCATTACACATTTCGAGCCATGCACGAAATGTGTAATAGACAGTCGCCCCGGTGAGCGAGCCCCCGTAGAGCACGACACGCCGCTGTTTGACCCCGCCCCGGCCTTGTTCGTGTATACGCTGAACGTGTGCGTGGCATAGCCCCTCCGATCCTTTCCTCGCGGCTCAGCTGCTCCTGCACCGCTTCGCCGATCGCCTGGGCAGGCATCGGATCGGACCACTTCCCGAGATTGTGCTCAAAATCGCAGGCCAGCACCCGGTAGCGATGCCTCTCTGGCTCGGCCCTCCGATCCAGAAAGCTCGTCAAGATTGCAGCAAGTCATTACACGTTTTGAGCCATGCACGTAATGTGTAATTCAGAGGGCTTCCGATATCACATAAGCATACGAATTTTACACATCATGAGCAATGCAGGAAATGAGTAAGTATTTCCCAGAGCTGCAGGGCGGAGCAGACGCTTGCATGAACGAGAGTGAGCAGCGCGGCACAGCAAATACCAAGGACAATACCATAAGAAGGGAGCATATCATTCCCTT
>CAZQPF010000080.1:4695-14096 GCA_964595165.1 uncultured Desulfohalobiaceae bacterium | reverse complement strand
AGGGATTGAATTCTTTTAAATTAACCCCATAAGTCAGATTTGCCGGAGGCAAATCCGACTTCCGACCACCGTCTTCCTTCCTGCCATCAGCTATGAGCTATGAGCCATGAGCTTCTTCCAGCTATGAGCTTCTTCCAGCTGTCAACTTCTTCCCTTCCGCCACCTTGACTTCTTGCTGTCTACATACGGCAGGCTGACCGCCACCTTGGTATTGAGGTAGGTCTCCACCTCTTCGGGCGTATAGAAGGCCGGGTCGATGGTCTCCCGCACATAGGCCAGCCCGCCGCCCATGCCCAGCCCGAGCACCAGGGACATGAGCAGGATCTTCCTGATGTCCGGCTTGAATGGCTGGTCCGGGGCTATAGCCGGGTCGACAACCCGGAACTGCTCTCCCTTTTGCCGCTTTTCCAGCTCCTCGGACATCTGGGCGTTGAGCTTCTTGGCCAACAGGCTTTGATAGCGCTCCCGCACCGTCTCATAGTCTCTCTGCAGATCCTTGAGCTCGAGCTCCACCTCGGAGGTCTTCTCCACGCGCTCCTTGTACTTTTGAATCTCCTGCCTCGTCTCCTGGATCTGCTTCTCATAGTCCCGGATGCGGGCCTGTATCTGCTCCAGCTGGGGCTTGATCATATCCTGGGGCGAAAACTGCGGCAGGGCCATCTCTTCCTCAGCAGGCGTGGTAGCGTTGGCCGCTTCGCGCTCCTGTTGCTGCTTCATCTTCTCAATACGCTTTTTAAGCGACACCACATCCGGATGCCTTGCGGTATACTTGGTCAGTAGCTGGTCCAGCTGCTCCTGCATCCGGGACACCTCGCCGCTCGGGCCGCTTTGCATCTCCGAATCCAACAGCGGCTCATTGGACATGCTGAAGTCCTGGTTCATGCTCATCTGATTGCGCAGCATCGTTGCCTGCTGCTTCTCCATCTCCACTCGCTTCTGCAGGTTGTTCAACTCTTCCCGCAGCTGAGCGAGCGTGCTCAGGTTGGAATTGAGCTGCTCTGGGAGCATGCCCATGTGCTCCCGCTTGAACTTCTCCAGGGCTTGCTCCTTCTTCTCCAGGTCCCGCCGGATGCGATCCACCTCCGAGTCCAGAAAGCTTGTGGTGCCCATGGCCATCTCCTCCCGCACCCGGAGGTTCTGTTCAATGAACTGGGAGGCCAGGGCGTTGGTCACATCGGCAGCCTTTTGCGGATCCTTCCATTCAAAGGCGATCTCAAAGGCCTGATTGCGGCCCTTGAGGGAGATATCGATTTTGTCCCGAACATTTTTGACCATCCCCAGCATGGAGGGCCCTTTGTTGTCCTCGGCCTGCACCTCCCGGCCGATGAGCCTGAAGAGCCTCCTCTTGACCTTCTCCAGAATGCCCTGCTCCGGCTGTTTATTTTCAGGAAGCAGATTGTAATTCTTTATGACCTGTTCCAGGTTGGTGCGGCTGTTCACCTGCTGGGAAATGGTCTGCAACCTGCTCTGCAGGCTTTCGGTAATCGTGGATTGCACATACTGCTGCGGCACCCGCTGCGCCTCCACGAGAATGAGGGTGCTCGCCCGGTACATTTTGGGGCTGGTGGCCACGTACCCCCCTCCGCCGGCCAAGCAAAGGATGAAAGGAATAATGATCCACCATTTCCGCCGCCAGGCGATCTGTATGTAGGGCTGAAAATCGATCTTGGGTATTTGCATGGATTACATTCCGTATTCTTTTATTTTGTTCAGCATGCACTTGTAGCTCACCCCAAGGAGACGAGCCGCTCGTTTCTTGTTGCCGTTCGTTTCCTGAACAGCTCGCTGAATGAGCTTTCTTTCAGCCTTTTCAGCAGCCTTGCCAGAGAACTTCCTCAAGGAGAAATCGCTCTCCAGGTCAAAACGCTGCGGCAGGGAGATCTCCTGAATGGTTTCCGGCTCTCGCGACTCGATTCGTTTCTGCAGCTGCTCACAGACCATGGCCTCGTTTTCCAGGGCCACGAAGGATTTAATCACGTTTTCCAGCTCTCTGACGTTGCCCGGCCAATCGTAGGCTTCCAGCAAGCTGAGCAGCTGATCCGTGATGCGAAGCCCGTGCTTATGGTAGACATTCGAGTATTTGTCCATAAAGTAGTTGGCCAGGGGGAGAATGTCTTCTTTCCTTTCTTTGAGAGAAGGCAACCGCATGGTGATCACCGCCAGGCGATAGTAGAGATCGCTTCTGAAGGTTCCGTCTCCTATGAGCTTTTTCAGATTGGAGTTGCTGGCGGCGATGATCCGGACGTTTACCTTGACGTTCTCCATGCCGCCGACCGCGGAAAACTCTCCCTCCTGAAGGACCTGCAGCAGCTTGGCCTGCATATAGAGGGACATTTCCGAAATCTCGTCCAACAGGATGGTGCCTTCTTCCGCCAATTGGAACTTGCCCGGCTTATCCCGCCAGGCTCCGGTGAAAGCGCCTTGCTTATAGCCGAACAGCTCGCTCTCCATAAGGTTCACCGGAAGGGTGGCGCAGTTTATTTCCATAAACTGGCTTGAGCCTCTTTGCGAGGCCTTATGGATGGCCAGAGCGGCCAAGCCTTTGCCGGTTCCGGTATCTCCAAGCAAAAGCACGGGAAACTCAGTGGGAGCGACGCGAGCGATGTCCTTGCGAATGTTCTTGGCGGCACGGCTAGCTCCGATGATCAGCGGGAAGGAATCGGAATCCTTCTGCAGGAGCGCTCGGGATTTCTGCTTGCCATTGACGGCCTTGTCCAGGGCCATCCAGAAGGAGCTTACATCGAGCGGCTTGGAGAGAACGGTGCAGTTCTGAGGATTGGGCTCGACCCCTTGCTTCGACCCGTCTATGATGATGAAGGGGATCTTGCTGTGACGAGTGGTCAGCTTCCGCCATGCTTCCCCGGGCGGATCGTTTTCCAGAACGGTCGCACAGGGTTGCGGCGAAAGCGCATCGTCGATTTGCTTTTTATTGTCCAAAACGAGCTTGTAGCTCAAGTCGAGATGCTCGATGAGCGATCCCAGGTAGTGGCCGTAAGAGGCTGTTTTGGACAAAATAACAACGTGCGTCATACGAGGTTTACAATACGGATGTGAGAAATTTCCGGCTTTCTCCTGTTGCAATAGGGCGTCGTGGTGGAGTGACGGTTGCCGAACGAGCCTTTTCATGCCAGAAATATGCCAGGAGGATGGGCTTTCAAAGTCTCGCATGTGTTCGTCCATTTTGCATCTCGCCTTGACATGCAACGAGTTGCACAAGTCCGACATGCACCTTCACACAGCTGAAACTCGGCTTCGCAATCCTGTCCCCCGAGCAATGACCCGAGTCCACCCGCGCTTGCTGAAACGCTTTTCCACTTGAAATGCAAATAACTTCCCGCACGAGGTCAGAGCGAGTGCTCCATGCAGGACCCTCCGCAAAAATAACGCAAAAAAACAAAATGTTATCCACAAAAAGCCATACAGGGGAGAAGCCTTGACCCCTGGTGCTAAAATTGCATAACAGTTTTGTCTTACTATACATTTTCAAGCCATCACCGGCTCAACAGCGGTATGCATACCTGCGGATAAGGAATGGCTCCACTCGACCATCAACGTGAAAAGCGCAAGGAACCCCGACTTCCTCTTGAAACGCCGGCTCAAATCTCGCGGAGCCAGGATGCCTCGCAGATAATCGATTGCATCATCAAGAATATCTCCCGCAACGGGATTCTTGCCGTCTCCCCCAAGCCCCTGCAAATCGATGAGATCGTAGTTCTGTCCTTTACCCCAGAAAACAATCAGGAAGTTCAAGTCAGCGGTATCGTGAAATGGAGATCCAACGGAGAGGATAGGTTTCACTGCGGTGTCGAGCTCCTGCAGGAAGCGAAGCTCAAGCTGCCCTTGAACACCGTGAGCCAAATGGTGTCTCGCAAGCCGTCTCTGGAAGCTGATTCGGATAAATATGGCAAAAAGAAATTGCTTCCCCGGTGCTTCGAGGAGGAGCTGCTCTACGAAATTTACTGGGGTACGTTTTTCCAAAGCTTTAAAGAGCCGGCCCAGCATGCCTTGGCCCGAGCAGGAAGCAAGATCGGCTTAAGCATCTTTTACATGGAAGAAACGCTTCCCAAGCTGAGCAAGTCGCAGATAAACTATAAAAACATCGAGCAATGTCACGAGATAAAGAAAACACTTGAATATGCTAATGAAAGCATGAACAATCTTGTTCAGCTGTTTCGCTTGATGGATACCGAAAGCACCCAGGAGGTTATTTCCAGGCCCAAGGAAACCATTCCTGTCAAGGAAAAAGTGGCTCAGCGCATCAAAAACTTTGACCAGTGCCTGCAGTCCCTTCTGGTATCCCATGGCGGAAGCTTCCATCTTTCCGTATCGGACTTCCCTACGGTACACGGCTTCTCTTGGCAATTTTCCAAAGGAATCGACTTTTTTCTTCTCTATACCTATCAGTCCCTTCTGTTCTACCGCGCCAAGCAGCTGCACATCATTATTTGGGCCAATGAGAGCCACGCCCACATCGATTTCATCAACGACGGAAGCAAGCGTCTCCAGAAGGAATCCATCGAGCTTTCCGCCGAAGCTCCTTTTGCCGAGTCCTACCCCCCCAAGGACGCCAAGCACCTCGGCTTTCTCTCCTGCGGCCTGTCCTACTTCGCCTCTCTCGGGGCCCGGCTGTACATCACGAGCGAGGCCGGGAACAATGTCCTTTCTCTGCGCCTTCCCCTGCAGCCTCGCCTCCCTTCGGAAGCTTACAGCTAGAAGAAGCTCATAGCTCACGGCTCACAGCTGATAGCAAGAGGGAAGACGAAAGTCGGACTTCCGGCATCGGGTATCGGGCATCGGAGGCCGGCACCAGTGGCCGCCACTTCCCTGGGACCGCCGCGGGCCACCGCGGCTTCCGGCATCTTCCCTGGGACCGCCGCGGGCTACCGCGGCTTCCGACATCTTCCCTGGGATCGCCGCGGGCCACCGCGGCTTCCGGCAGATCCAGCTCCCTGATATGTCAAAATGAAAGGCCCGGCGGGCCTCTACCGCCGGGCCGTCATTTTGAGCATGGAAATTGCTTTTGAAAAGAGTTCATTCTAAGCTTGTGCCTGCTGGCAGTAAATTTCTCTCTGCAGGTGCATTTTCAGCAGATTAAACATGATACCATTGAGCTAAGGAGACCCTGTCCTATGTCCGATCCAATTAGGAAATACCTGCTTGTCTCGATGCTCTGCATCCTCTGCTTGAGCCTTGCCTCCGCCTGCACGAGCAAGACGGAGAAGTTTGAGAACCACTTCAGCCAAGGCAAACAGGATCTGGAAGCCGGGAAGTACAAAAAGGCCGAGATCGAGCTCAAGAACGCCCTGCAGATCAGGCCGGAGCATGCCGAGGCCTACTACTATCTCGGCGAGGTGTACCTCAAGCGCGGCAACGCGAAGAACGCCTTCCAGGCCTTTCACCAAGCGGCCGACATCAATCCGGACCATGTGGAGGCCCAGCTGAAAACCGCCGCCTTCTATCTTCGGGGGAAGCGCTACGAGGATGTCAAGAAGGCTTGTGAAGCCGTCCTCAAGCAGGAGCCGAAAAACACGAAAGCCCTGCTCCTTTACTCCAGATCTTTAGCCATGCAGAAGGAGTTCGATGAGGCTCTGGACTACGCGCAACAAGCCGTGGAGTCAGACCCAGAGAGCATTGAAGCCCATATCATGCTCGGTCAGTGCCTTACAGCTCTAGGACGCATGCAGAAGGCGGAAGAAGCCTTTCAGCAGGCAGTAGAGCTCCAGGAAGACTCCCCGCAGGCCAGATACCAGCTGGCCAGCTTTTACGGCCTGAACAACAACCGCGCCAAGACCGAGCAGACCCTCAAGGACATCATCGCCGAGTATCCTAAAGATCCGCGGCATAACGTCAATCTGGCCCGCTTCTACCTTCGCATCGGCAACAGGGAGCTGGCGGAGGAGCAGCTGCAGAAGGCCGTGGAAAAGGCCCCGGACAACCCGGACCTCTATGCCCTGCTGGCCGACTACTACATCAAGACCCGCAAGGTGGACGCCGCGGAGAAAACGCTCAAGCAGGGGGTTGAAAAGGCCTCGGACAGCGTTGCCTCCTGGCTCAATCTGGGCAAGTTCTATCTGGCCACCCACAGCTATGATGCCGCCCTGGAGCATTTCCAAAAGGCGGCCGAGAAGTTTCCCAAGGACGTCCGGCCGCTTCGGGCCATGGCCCAGGTCCACTACGACACCGGCAAGATCGAAAAAACCGAGGAGACCCTGGCCCGAATCAAAAAGATCCAGGAGGGCGATACCTACGCCCGGGTCCTGGAAGGCAAGATCCAGCTCAAGAAACGGGAGTACTCCCAGGCCCTGGACACCTTTGCCTCGGTACTTGAGGACCACCCCCAGATGGCGGAAGCGCATTTCTACACCGCCCTGGCCCAGTTCGGCCTGGGACGGGACAACCAGGGCCGGGGCAGCCTGGAGAAGGCCCTGGAACATGATCCGGAGCACACCCGGGCCAACATGATGATGGCCGAGATCCAGCTGCGGGAAAAGAACCTGGACCAGGCCAAGTCTCATTGCCAAAAGGCGCTCGACAGCAGCCCGGCCGACGTGCGGGGGCATCTCCTGCGCGGGCGCATCGCCATGGCGGAGCAGGACTTCGACCAGGCGGAGCAATCCTTTACCAAGATCACCGAGCTGGCGCCCAACAACCCCCTGGGCTATATGCAGCTGGCCCAGCTGGCCATGAACCGGGAGAATCATTCCCGGGCCATGGAGCACTACCGCAAGGTCCTCGAGCTGAACCCGCAGTCCACACAAGCCCTGCGCAACATCGCGGTCATTCATCTGCTGCAAAAGAATGCGGACCAGGCGCTCGCCTTCTGCCGGGAGCAGATCGAAAAGCACAAGGACAACAACCGGCTGCGCTCCTTTCTCCTCTCCACCAAGGCCATGGTCCACCTGAACCTCAGGCAGCTGGACCAGGCCAAAGAGGACTATCGCCAAGCCATGCAGGCCTTCCCGGATTGGCCCACGCCCTACCTGCAGCTGGCGCAGATCTACTCCGCCACTGGGGAGCTGGACAAGGCCATCCAGCAGTTCGAGTCGGTCCACGCAAAGCAGCCCGAGTATCTCCCCGCTGCCATGAGCCTGGGCATGCTGCACCAGGAGAAGGGCGACCTGGAGAAGGCCAAGTCCTTTTACCAGAAATGCCTGGACATCAACGAGGAGTTCGCGCCTGCGGCCAACAACCTGGCTTGGCTCATGGTGGAGACCGGCAGCAACATAGACAAGGCCCTGTCTCTAGCCCAGACCGCCAAAAGGGTGCGTCCGGACGATCCCGGCATCGCCGACACCCTGGGCTGGATCTACGTGCAGAAAAAGGCCTACGCCAGCGCCATCGCCCAGTTCAATGACGCCCTGGGCCAGATGCCCAACCATCCGAGCATCAACTACCACCTGGCTGTGGCCCAGCACCGCAACGGCAACGACCAGGCGGCCCTGGAAGCCCTGCAGACCGCCCTTTCCTCCGAGCAGCCCTTCCCGGAGAAGGCGAAAGCGGAGGAGCTGGTGAAGAAGCTGGAAGAAGCTGGAAGAAGCTCATAGCTCATGGCTCACAGCTGATAGCTGGAAGAAGCTCATAGCTCATGGCTCACAGCTGATAGCAAGAAGGAAGAGGTAAGAGAGGAGAGGGAAGAAGCTTACAACAAAAGAAGCTGATAGCTCACATTTGATAGCTCATGAGCAACAAAAAAAACCACAGGATGATCATATGCCTTTTTCCTTTGAAGATCTGCAAGTGTATCAAAAAGCCTTACAGTTTTCCGTAATGGTCATAGATACCGTAGATGAGCTGGACACACCAAGAAAGCATTATAGATTGATTGAGCAGCTTGAAGGATGCTCTACTTCAATAGCTTTGAATATTGCCGAGGGTAAAGGGAGATACTCCAAAAAGGAGTTTATTCACTTTCTTTATGTTTCCCGTGGTTCCTTGTTTGAAACAGTTGCCTTATTGCAAATATTTCGTAAAAAGACCTGGCTCAATGAAAATACATATATAAAATTATATAGCGAAGCTGAAGAAATCCACAAGATGTTATCAAGCCTTATAAACTCCATATAACAGCCTTTATCTAATTTTCAATTTTTTTAATGGTTACAATAAGCTGTTAGCTGTGAGCTTTTTCTAGCTATAAGCTCCTTTATATTCTTGCTATGAGCTATCAGCTATCAGCTATGAGCTAAAAAGAATGTACCTCTCCTACTACGGTCTCCAACGCGAGCCCTTCCACATCACCCCGGACCCGCGCTTCTTCTATCTGAGCCCCAGCCACAAGGAGGCCTTTGCCTCCATGATCTACGGGCTGAAGAACCGCAAGGGGTTCGTGGCCGTGATCGGCGAGGTGGGGCTGGGCAAGACCACGGTGCTCCGAACCTTTTTGGAGCAGCGCGGCATGCAGAACAAGATGAAGACCATCTTTGTTTTCAACGCCAACCTGTCCTTCAAGGCCCTGCTGAAGAACATCTACGCCGAGCTCGGCGTCCCACTGCCCAAGACCGCGAGCGAGAAGGAGCAAGCCACCCAGGACGAGATCTCGGATCTGGTGCACCACCTGCACACGGTGCTCATTCGCCAGTACAAGAGGGGCTACAACGTCATCCTGGTCATCGATGAGGCGCAGAACATGCCCATCGAGACCATGGAGAACCTGCGCATGCTGTCCAACCTGGAGACGAGCACGGACAAGCTGCTGCAGATCTTCCTCATCGGCCAGCCGGAGCTGGAGAGCAAGCTGAACCGTCCCGAGCTCCGGCAGCTCAAGCAGCGCATCGCCATCCGGGCCATCCTCAAGCCCCTGTCCAAAAAGGAGAGCCGGGACTACATTCTGCACCGCTTGAGCAAGGCCGGGGCCGAGGATCCGAAGGCCCTGTTCAGCAGGGCGGCCCTGAAAAGAATCTACAACTACTCCCGCGGCACCCCCCGGAAGATCAACATCCTTTGCGACAATGCGCTCATAACCGGTTTCGGGGCCGATCAACAGCGAATCAACGCCGGCATTATCAAGGAAGTGAACCGGGACCTGGAAGGGAAGTCCTTTCAGACCCGGTTCAGATGGCGCTTCGTCGTGGCCTTCCTCGCGGTCGCCCTTTTTGCCGGGGCCTGGTTCTCGCCCTGGAGGGCCTCCCTTCTGGACGCCATCAACCACGAGTCCTGGGTCGAGAAGGGGTACGCCGTCTTCGGCTGGAAATACTCCGAGGGGGAAGACAAAGCGGCTGATCTGCAGAAGCAGAGTGAGGAACAAGCTCACAGCTCACAGCAGGAAGAAGCTCATAGCTCACAGCTGATAGCTCATAGCAAGAATAGTTCACAGTTCACAGACAGTTCACAGCAAAAAGAAGCTCATAGCTCACAGCAGGAAGAAGCTCATAGCTCACAGCTGATAGCTCATAGCAAGAATA
>CAZQPF010000080.1:3446-4595 GCA_964595165.1 uncultured Desulfohalobiaceae bacterium | reverse complement strand
GTTCACAGTTCACAGACAGTTCACAGCAAAAAGAAGCTCATAGCTCACAGCTGATAGCTGACAGCAAGAGTGAAGAGAAAGAGGCTCAAAGCTCTCAGCCCACAAGCGAACCTTCCAAGCCGTCAGCTATGAGCCATGAGCTGTCAGCTTCTTCACCTCTGCCTCTCAAGGACAAGCTCAAACCCGAGGGGCGGGAGATCTACGTCCAGCTGCGGCATCTCATCCCGGGATATGCAGACCTCTCTGTCACCCGGCAGCGGGTTCTCGTGGAAATGGCCAAAGGGACCTCCATCAAAGGGCTGCAGAAATTTCACCGCATGCTCTCGGCCTTGGAAAACAGGAATTTTTCCAGAGCCGCCAAGGAGATGGTCCGCTCCGAATGGGCCTACAAGGCGGGTAAGCCGGCTTATCGCTTGGCCAGGATCATGCGGACCAACAATCCGCCTAAGGAGTGGCGGTGATGCCGGTGGCCGGATGTAAGATATCGGACGTCAGAGGTCGGAGGTCGATGGCCGGACCTCAGTGATCTGTAGTCTGTGGTCAGTAAGATGGTTCCTGAGGCTCAGCTCATTGGTCATTCGCCGATTAGCAGCTGATGAAATGGACTAAAGCGTATCAATGCTTAGCGCCGCAGGCGAGAGCCTTTGCCCCGGGGACCGTCGCACGGGGCAAAATGTATTCTTCTTGTCGCTCTGGCCGTCCCTCTGGTCAACCCGGCACTCACTTTACTGACCACGTTGACATTGCACCCCATGTTGGGAAAAGACGCATCGAGGGAAAGACTCCATGCTGCCTATAGTAAAGTGAGTGCCGGGGGACGGTTACTAAGCTCTTTTTCTTTGCAGAAGCCTAAACCGCCCGTTCGCAGACTCACTTGACGATAAGGCAGACTACCAGGCAGACGGGCAGATTCTTTGCCTCGCTCGACGCTGATCGAGGCAAAAGCGCCATCGCTAGCGCGCTATGTGAATCAGCTTCAAATAGCGCCGCAGGCGAGAATCTTTACCCCAAGGAGAGTCGCTTGGGGTAAAAATAACTCTTCTCGTCGCTCTTTCGTCCCTCTGGTCTAGCGTAGCGGGCGGTTACCAATTCTTCTCTTTTTCTTTGCAGAAGCCTAAACCGCCCGTTCGCAGACTCACTTGACGATAA
>CAZQPF010000080.1:0-3346 GCA_964595165.1 uncultured Desulfohalobiaceae bacterium | reverse complement strand
CGTCCCTCTGGTCTAGCGTAGCGGGCGGTTACCAATTCTTCTCTTTTTCTTTGCAACCGCCCTCGCCGCTAGGCGCTTCGCGTATATTCGCGGCCCTTCGCGAGCAATTTTCTTAAAGCAATAAGGATCTTGCATGAGCAACGATAAAGGACAGGACTCGACTACTGAAGCTTCCACCTACCATCAGCTGAGCCGGGATAGAGAGACTTCCCCCCTCCTGGAAGCCATACCCTATGTACTTCCCTTCGGTCTCTTTGCGCTCCTCACTTACCTCGGACCGCTGCTCAAGCTGTCGCCCCTGATAACCTATCCGGTCAAAACAGTACTTGTAGGCGTTCTTCTCGCTGCCTTCTGGCGTCAGGTCCGAAGTGAAATTGTTTTCACACTGGACTGGCTGGCCGTTCTCGGCGGGGTGTTCGTATTTGCCGTCTGGATCGGCCTGGAAGGGCTCTACCCTCCGCTTGCAACAGTAGAAGCCTTCAGCCCGGAAGGCATGGGCGGCGGCAGCTATGCCGCCTTCATCTCCTTTCGCCTGCTCGGGGCCGTCCTCGTGGTGCCGGTCATGGAGGAGCTCTTCTGGCGCTCCTTCGCCATGCGCTTTCTCATCGAGACCCGCTTCAAGTCGATCCCGCTCGGGACGTTCACCTGGTTCTCCTTCGTTGCAGTGGCGCTGGCCTTCGGCTTCGAGCACCTGCGCTGGCTCCCCGGGATCATAGCCGGTCTTGTCTACGCCGGGCTGCTCTACCGATCGAAAAACCTCTTCTCCCCCATCCTGTCCCATGCCGTGACCAATGCCCTGCTTGGCATCTACGTCCTGGCCACCAGCAGCTGGATGTACTGGTAGAGGCGAGCTTCGCGTTTATTCGCCATGCGCTATGCGAACAGTGAGCTTCTTCCCGGCGATCACTCGATCCCTTGCGCGATAAGCGCAAGGGATCTGATTCGTGATAATTCGTGTAAATTCGTGGATAAAATCTTAAAGAAAAAGAGCTCTGTCCACGAATCTTCACCAATCTCCACGAATGAAGAAAAGAATATCCCGCCTGCTCATCGCAGGCAGGATGACTCTTTCGCCGCCAGGCGGCCCTTCGCGTTACTTCGCAGGCAATATATCAGTAGAGGCAGGTATACTCCGATATGCTTACCCTAGAGAGCATTAAAGACAAGCTCATTCCATTGCTGCAAGAGAAGCAGGTGCAAAAGGCTATCATCTTCGGCTCTTTGGCAAGAGGAACCGCTACCAGGAGGAGCGATATCGACCTGCTTCTCGTCGTGGATACCAACAAGCGATGGTTCAAGAGATTTGAGGACTTTCTCGCTTTGTACGAGCTCTTCCCCAAGCACCAGGTCGAGCTTTTCATCTATACCCCTGAAGAGCTGGAAAGGATATCCCGCCGGCCATTTATCCAAACCATCCTCAGAGAAGGAGTGGTTCTCTTTGAGCGCTGAAAAGAACGCCATTGAGGCCAGACGCTGGATGGATACTGCGGCAAGCGATTGGCAAACAGCCGAGATTCTCTGATGAAAATGCTATACTACTTTCTGTTGAATATCCTTGATCGCAGGCACTTCCGGCAGGCGATCAAAAATCCATCAAATCCTGTACATCCTGTCTAACCCATTCTTTTAACGGTAAGTATCCCCTCCTCCCGACATCCGATTTATGCATCCAGGCTCTTGACTTATCGGTGCATCGGTTATATTTTTTGAAAAATCAACCGACATGCCGATCAAAATATGCAAACCACCAAGCTTTTCGAAATCCTGGCCGCTTACAACCAGTACTGGTCAACAGGCGTTATCGACTCTGGCATTGAACGCGACCTGCTTCCTTCTATCCTCAACCAGCTCGAGTCAAGGGAAGTTGTTGTCCTCAAAGGAATACGCAGATCAGGTAAGTCAACCCTCATGGCCCAAATTATAGGTCATCTGCTGGACAAAGGAGCTGACCCGACGCACATCCTCAGGGTCAATCTTGAGGAGCCGCTGTTCTCTCCTGAATATTCTGTGGATCTGCTGGAACAGATCTACCGGACGTACCGGGAGAGGCTCAATCCTCAGGGCAAATGCTGGCTTTTCCTGGACGAGATCCAGAACATACCCGATTGGGAAAGCTGGGTCCGTGGTCGGAGCGAGACCGAAAACCTGAAAGTCTTCATCACAGGCTCTTCATCCCATGTTCTGAGCCGGAAAATCGGGACCAAGCTCACAGGACGGCAGGTCTCCTTTGAGGTTTTCCCTCTGTCCTTTAAAGAGTTCCTGAGATTCAACGACATCTCCATAAAGAACGAGCTCGATTACATCCGAAGCAAGCCAGTGATCAGAAACCTCTTCCGGGCATACTTGCTTCATGGAGGGTTCCCTGAAGTTGTTCTGAGGCCCCGGGCAGACGATAAGGAGCTGCTGCTCAAGAGCTATTTTGAAGACATTCTGTTCAGGGACATCGCGACCCGCCACCAGATTCGGGATACAGTCAGCCTGCGAAACATCGCTGTCTATCTTTTGACCAACACGGCGAGGCTGACCAGCATCAACAAGCTCAAAAAGAACTTCACCATATCCCAGGACAAAACCGAAAACTATGTCTCAGCGCTCTTGGAGAGCTATCTCGTGTTCCAGCTGCACAAGCTTTCATTTTCCCTCAAAAGCACGTTGCGGGCAGGCTTCAAGCCTTACGCGATAGATACAGGCTTGCGTAATAGGGTTGCCTTTTCTTTTTCCGAAGACTCAGGGCATCTGATCGAAAATATTATGTTCTGTTACCTCATACAACATTTTCAAGAAGTCTTTTTCCTGGCTGATAGCCGTGAAATCGACTTTGCCATCAAGCAGGGAACCAGCATCACCAAGCTGATACAGGTCTGGTATGAAGATTCGGGCATCAATGCGATTCCTGAAAGAGAGCTGAAGTTTCAGTCCCCAGGAGATCATGCTCAAAAGACTGCAGAAGCCATCCTCATCACCAATGATCTTGAAGATGTTTTCAATCATCAAGGCATGAAGGTCCAATGCATTCCTGCTGTCAAGTTTCTGCTCGGATTGTAAAGGTCACAAAACATCTTTTTTCAGCTCAAACCCATGGATCTCTTCTTTCGCAAAACAGCTCAAGCATAAAAGATCCGGGTCCACGAATCGCACCAATCGCCACGTTTGAAGAATGAGTATCCACCCTGCTTATCGCAGGCAGGATAGGCTCCTTCGCCCCAGGCGAGCTTCGCGTAACCTCGCGGCCCTTCGCGGGCAATGCTCTTTTCTCTGCGGGTTTGAGGGGAAAAGAGACTTTTCACCACAGCGCCCACAGCGTGCACAGCGCCTGAGTAAGGCGGAGCGCTTTACTTGCAGTAAA
>CAZQPF010000079.1:0-14120 GCA_964595165.1 uncultured Desulfohalobiaceae bacterium | reverse complement strand
GAGCAGGCCTTGCAGAGATTGTCCCCTCCCCCGGATCTCGTCCTCCTGTCCTCGGCCATGACCTACTGGTACCCCGGGGCTGTCGCCGCGGCCAGGCTCGTCCGCCGCGTCTGGCCCCGCGTGCCCATAGCCCTGGGCGGGGTGTACGCCACCCTGTGCCCGGATCACGCCAGGGCCAATGTCCCGGCGGACCTCATTGTTCAAGGCCCTGCAGAGGAGGAAGGCAATTGGCGGCAGTTGTGGTCCCTGCTTGGCCTTGACGCCCACAATCGCCCCGAGTACAGCTTCACCTCCACGCTGCTCGGGACCTTCTATCCCCTGGCCCGATTCTCCGTGATACTGGGATCCCGCGGCTGTCCCTTCAACTGCTCCTACTGCGCCAGCAGCAAAATCGCCCCGGAATTCATCCAGGCAGAAGGCTCGGATCTGTGGCCCGGGGTTGAGGCCGAGCTGGAGCGGGGCATCCGGGACTTCGCCTTTTACGACGACGCCCTTCTCGTTGGTCCGGAGAAGTGGCTTCTGCCCCTGCTGGATCTCCTGCGCACCCGGCAGGACCGAGTCCGGCTGCATACCCCCAACGGGCTGCACGTTCGTTACCTGAGCCTCGAGCTGTGCCGAAGGCTGAAATCCGCCGGCTTGACCACCGTCCGTCTGGGTCTGGAAAGCGCCGACTTCAGCAACCGCTGGGATGCTAAGCTTACCCAGGAGCAATGGAGGGCCGGCCTGAGCAACCTGCTTCAAGCCGGATTCAGCAAGGAAGAAGTAGGCGCCTACATACTTTTCGGCCTTCCGGGGCAAATGAAAGAAGAGATCGAGCGGGCCGTGCGCTTCGCCAAGCGCTTTTCCATCCGCCCCCACCTGGCCTACTACTCCCCGATACCCGGCTCCAGCCTGTTTGCCAAGGCCCAGGCCCACTCTCCCTACCCCCTGGAGCAGGAGCCGCTGTACCAGAACCGGTCCTTGTGGCCCTGCTATCCTGGGGGCTTTTCCTGGTCCGAAAAGAACCGCTGGGAGGAGCTCATCAAGTCCTGACCCCGGCGGGAAGCAAAGGACCGCACGCCAGGGCGGCCTCCGGCTGCGCTGACCCATTGGCAATTAATTGAAGAAAAGGAATATTAATTCCTATATCGCCGGCTTCTCGACATTCAAAACTTTTTGAATAACATATTGCTTTGATTGCTGATATTGACGAGTTGATGTGGCTTTGAGTGCTTTTGACTTACCTCTTTGATTTCTTTGCCTTAACTGTGAACCGTGAACTGAACTCTAAAGCCGGTTTGACGATCTCCGGAATCGCTGCTAAATGGTATCGTTTTTGCAGAGATATTCCGGCCCGGTTGCGCCTTGCGATAGGAAACTCCGGCCCGTTCCCTTGTGGAGGATCAATTTGACGAGATACACGATCAAGAACAATACCTTCCCCAACCTCCCGGACAGGCTCAACGGACTGGGCGATCTGGCTGAGAATCTGTGGTGGAGCTGGAATCCGCAAGCCAGGATGCTGTACAAGATGCTGGACCGGCAGGCCTGGAAGGACAGCGGCCACAACCCGGATCGCATGCTGAAAACCATATCCCCCAAAGCCCTGCAGGAAGCGGCTCAGGATGCAAACTACCTGCGGCACTACGATCTGGTGATGTCCCAGTTTCGAAGCTGCATCAATCGATCCGTGCTCCACCCCTTACAAGAAAGGGAATGCCCTGTAGCCTACTTCAGCGCGGAGTACGGGCTGCACCATTCCCTGCCTTTCTACGCCGGCGGTCTCGGCTTTCTGGCCGGAGACCACCTCAAGGAGTGCAGCGACCTGCACATCCCCTTGGTGGCGCTGGGCTTCATGTACCCCTCCGGGTATCTGCAGCAGATCATCCGCTCCGACGGCTGGCAGGAAAACGAGACCCAAACCCTGGACCGGGAGTCCGCATCCATCAACCAGGTGTGGGACGAGAACGGGGAGCAGCTCACCGTGCAGGTGCCGATTATCAAGCCCACCATCTCGGTAACGCTGTGGAAGGTGGCTGTCGGCCAAGTGGACCTTTTGCTCATGGATACCGAGAACCTGCTGAACGATCCCTGGATCCGGTCCATCGCCCAGCGGCTCTACACCTCGGACCCGGAGCAGCGGCTGCTTCAGGAGATCATCCTCGGCATCGGCGGCTACAACGTGCTCAGGCAGCTGGGCATTGACTACTGCATGCTTCATCTCAACGAGGGCCATGCCGCCTTCACTCTGCTGGAGGCCATGCGGGAGTTCATCCAGGAGGGGCTCAGCTTCGAGCAGGCCAGACAGCAGATCCTCCACAGCACGCTGTTCACCACGCACACCCCGGTCCAGGCCGGCCACGACGTTTTCCCTTTCGAGCTCATCGACAAGTACTTTCACAACTACTGGCCCTACCTGGAGCTGGACCGCGAGGCATTTTTCGACCTGGGACGCCATCCGGAGCATCCCCAGGCCGGCTTCAACATGACCGCGCTCGCGCTTCGCCTCTCCGGGAGCTGCAACGGGGTGAGCCAGAAGCACGCCCGGGTTTCCAGAGCCATGTGGCAGCCGCTATGGCCGGACCGCTCCCAGGAGCGCATTCCCATAGACGCAGTGACCAACGGCATCCATCTACCCACCTGGCTGGAGCCGAAGCTGCGCCTGCTGTTCAATAAGTACTTCGGAGAAGGGTGGCTGCAGGAGCACGACAATCCGGCCATCTGGGAGTTCATCGAGGAGATCCCGGACAAGGAGATCTGGCAGACGCACTACTGGCTCAAGATGAAGCTGCTGAACTACATTCGCCATCTGGCCCGAGAGCGATGGCGCTCCTCAGCCGACCCCTCGGTTCTCGCAGCCCAGGGGACCATGCTGGATCCCTCCATCCTCACCCTGGGTTTCGCACGGCGTTTCGCCACCTACAAGCGCGCCGACCTCATCTTCTACGATCTGGAGCGCTTAAAGGGCATCCTGCGCGACCGTTGGCGGCCCATTCAGATCATCTTCGCCGGCAAGGCCCACCCTGCGGACGACGGAGGCAAGCGGATCATCCAGCGCATTTTCAACCTGGCCCGGGACCCCCAGCTTGCCGGACGCGTGGCCTTTGTGGAGAACTACAACGAACAGCTGGCCCAGTATCTGGTGCACGGCGTGGACATCTGGCTCAACAACCCCAAGCCGCCCATGGAGGCCAGCGGGACGAGCGGCATGAAGGCCGCGCTCAACGGCGTTCCCCATTTGAGCGTCCTCGACGGGTGGTGGATCGAGGGGTACAACGGCCAAAACGGCTGGGCCATTGGGAACACTCAGGACCAGCTCTCGGACTCGGAGCGCGATGAGCAGGATGCCTATGAGCTGTATCGGCTTCTGGAAGAGGATATCATACCCCTGTACTACCAGAGCTCTGAAGCAGGCGTTCCCCACGACTGGGTGCGCAAGATGAAGAACAGCATAAAAAGCACGGCCTCCTACTTTTCGGCTCGCCGCATGGTCCGGGAGTATGCCGACAGCTACTACTACAAGCTCATCGGATAGCTAGCAAAGATCCTGCCTCCCGGAAAGCCCCGGGAGGTTCTCCCTGCCTTAGAGCAGCGATTAGACAGCGAACGGGATTTAGGATATACGTCTGCCCTGCATCCCCCTCTTTCCGGGCGAACTTGCCGGAACGGAGAGGGCGGTTCAGGCTCCCTTTTCCATGCAGAAACCAAGCCTTGAGATTGTATGCGTCCCAATAAAGAGACCCTGCGCAACTTCAGCATCATCGCCCATATCGATCACGGCAAGTCCACCCTGGCCGACCGGATCATGGAGCTCACCGATCTCATCCCGGAACGGGACCGGCGGGATCAGTTCCTGGACCGCATGGATCTGGAGCGGGAGCGCGGCATAACCATTAAGTCCCAAACCGTGCGCATCCCGTATGCCCCTGGAAACGGCACGACCTATATCCTCAATCTCATCGACACCCCGGGCCACGTGGACTTCAACTACGAGGTCTCCCGCAGCCTGGCCGCCTGCGAAGGGGCTATCCTCCTTGTGGACGCCTCCCAGGGAGTCGAGGCCCAGACTCTGGCCAATGTCTATCTGGCCCTGGACCACGATCTGGAAATCATCCCTGTGCTGAACAAGGTCGACCTGCCAAGCGCCGAGCCGGACCGGATCAGCCGGGACATCGAGGAAGCCATCGGCATCGATTGCAGCGACATCCTGCACGTGAGCGCCAAATCCGGGCTCAACGTGGACAGGCTGCTGCAGCGCATCGTCCGCGACATACCACCTCCTCAAGGGAGCCTGGACCAACCGCTCAAAGCCCTTATTTTCGACTCCTGGTACGACCCCTATCAGGGGGTGGTGGTCCTCTTCCGCGTCTTCGACGGCTCCATGGAAGCGGGGCAGACCATCCAGATGGCCTCCAACGCCAAGGAGTTCGAGATCAGCCGCCTCGGGGTCTTCGCCCCCAACCCCACCGAGGTGAGCTGGCTGGGACCGGGGGAAGTGGGCTACATGTTCGCCAACATCAAGAATCTCAAGAACGCCAGGGTGGGGGATACCATCACCTCAGCCCACAATCCGGCTTCCACGCCGTGTCCGGGCTTCAAAAAGGTGCAGCCCATGGTCTTCTGCGGGCTGTATCCCACCGAGCCGGCCAAGTTCGATCCCCTGAAGAAAGCCTTGGAGCGACTCCAGCTCAACGACACCGCTTTCAGCTTCGAGCCGGAGACCTCCAACGCCCTCGGCTTCGGCTTTCGCTGCGGCTTTCTCGGGCTGCTGCACATGGACATCATTCAGGAGCGCCTGGAACGGGAGTTCGAGGCCGAGCTCATCGCTACCGCGCCTTCAGTGGCCTACGAGGTGCTCCGGACCGACGGGCGGAGCTTCAAGATAGACAACCCCTCCCTATTGCCCAATCCTGGAGAGATCCAGCAGATCTCCGAGCCCTATGTCCGCATGGAGATTCACGTTCCCAACGAGTACGTGGGCAACGTGCTCAACCTGTGCGAGGAAAAGCGGGGCCTGCATAAGGATATGCGCTACCTCTCCTCCTCCAGGGTGATCATTACCTATGAGCTTCCCTTTGCGGAGATCGTCTACGACTTCTTTGACCAGCTGAAGTCCCTGACCCGGGGGTTCGCCTCCCTGGACTACGACTTCATCGGCTTCTTTCCGGCCGATCTTGTCAAGCTGGACGTGCTCATCAACCAGGATCCGGTGGATGCGCTCTCCTGCATAGTGCACCGGGACAAGGCCTATCGCACCGGCCGTTTCCTGGCCCAGAGGCTGCGCTCCATTATTCCCCGCCAGCTGTTCGAGGTGGTCATCCAGGCCTGCATCGGCAACAAGGTGGTGGCCCGGGAGCGGATCCCCCCGCTGCGCAAGAATGTCACCGCCAAATGCTACGGAGGGGACATCACGCGCAAGCGCAAGCTCCTGGAGCGGCAGAAGGAAGGCAAAAAGCGGATGAAGAAGATGGGAAACATCGAGCTACCCCAGGAGGCTTTTCTGGCCGCGCTTCAGAAGGACGAGGACTAGTCAGCGCAGCCTCCGGCTGCGCTGACTTATTAGCAATTTGTTAAAGAGCTTGAGAGTTCAAAGTTCAAAGTTCACGGTTCACAGTTAAGGCTAAGAAATCAGAGAGATAAATCCAAAGCCATCACAGTCAAAAGAGTTCATCAATATCATCAATAAAAACAATGTGCTATACAAAAACTTTTGACTGTCGAGTAAAGAGAAAGAAAATCATTATATTCAATAAGTTAGTTAAACGTTGCTGCAGCCGGGGTGATCAGTGAAGAAACTACCTCTGAGCTGCTCCCCTTCCCAAGGGGAGCTCCCGGCACTCAGTTTGCCAAGTCTCAGCACAAGCTTGAACAATAGCAATTGCTCAGTAGTAAAGCCTCAAATGGAAGAAGGTTGAAGTCAAGCTGAGTGCCGGGTGAGGGGTTGGAAGTGGAGTTTCATACGAGCTTTGCCTCCGGCAAATCTGACTTAAAGGACAACTCATGAGCTCCAAAGCCAAGCGATTATTCAAAGAGTATGCCGAGGCCTTAGTCATCGCCCTGGTGCTGGCCCTTTTCATACGCACCTTTGTGGTGCAGGCCTTTAAGATCCCTTCCGGCTCCATGCTGCCTACGCTCAAGATCGGCGATCACCTCCTGGTCAACAAGTTCATGTACGGCATTCGACTGCCCATTATGGACAAGGTCCTGGTATCCTTCTCCAACCCCGAATCCAGGGATATCGTGGTTTTTGAGTTCCCGGAAGACGAGTCCAAGGACTTCATCAAGCGCATCATCGGCCTTCCCGGAGACAGGATCGAAATCCGCAACAAGCAGGTCTACCGCAACGGGAAGAAGCTCACCGAGCCCTATGCGCGCCACTCCAGCCAACAGCTCGTCAGCCAGCCCTTCCCCATGGACAAGTGGCCGCCGCACCGCTTCGACCCCCGGGCCAGAGACAACCTCGGTCCGGTAAAGGTTCCCCCGGGCAAGTTCTTCGTCCTGGGGGACAACCGCGATGAATCCTACGACTCCCGGTTCTGGGGCTTTGTGGACCGCGAGGAGATCCTGGGCGAGGCCTGGATCATCTACTGGTCCTGGAGCGGGCTGACCGAGATTCGCTGGGGGAGAATCGGCAATATGGTGAACTGATCATGCTGGCCAAGGTTTCCACCACCGCTCTCTTGGGCATCGAGGCCTTCAACGTCCACCTGGAAGTGGACTTGACCCGGTCCGGGATCCCGGCCTTTGTCATGGTCGGCCTGGCGGAAGGGGCGGTCAAGGAGAGCAAGGAACGCGTCTTCACGGCTCTTAAAAACTGCGGCTACAAGCTGCCTCCGGCCCGGATCACCGTGAATCTCGCCCCGGCGGACATGCGCAAGGAGGGCAGCACCTACGATCTTCCCCTGGCCCTGGGCCTGCTCACCGCGGCCGAGGCCTTGCCCCCGGAAGCCCTGCAGGGATACTTTCTCGCCGGAGAGCTCTCCCTGTACGGGGAGCTCAAGCCCATTTCCGGGGTCCTGCCCATAGCCCTTCTGGCCAGAAACCAGCAGGCCAAAGGCCTGGTGGTTCCCCTGGACAACGCCGCAGAGGCAGCCGTGGTCCAGGACCTTGCGGTCTACCCCGTACAGTCCCTGCGACAGGCGGTGGACCTTATCAGCGGCCGGTCCAGACTGGAGCCCTACCGCTGCGAGATCGACGAGCTCTGGGCCGACCGCCTCCACTTCGCCCTTGACTTCAGCGAGGTCAAGGGCCAGGAGCACGCCAAGCGGGCCATCGAAATCGCTGCCGCAGGAGGCCACAATCTGCTTTTCGTAGGCCCGCCGGGCAGCGGCAAGACCATGCTCGCCCAGCGCATCCCCACGGTTCTTCCGCTTCTTCAGTTCGACGAAGCCCTGGACGTGACCAAGGTCTACAGCGTAGCCGGACAGCTGGAAAGGGACCAGGCCCTGGTTACGGAAAGGCCTTTTCGGGCCCCGCACCATACCATATCCGATGCCGGGCTCATCGGCGGGGGCCAGTACCCCAAGCCGGGGGAGGTCTCGCTGGCCCATCGGGGCGTCCTCTTTCTGGACGAGATGCCGGAGTTCAAAAAGCACGTTCTCGAGGTCCTGCGCCAGCCCCTGGAAGACTGCGTGGTGACCCTTTCCAGGGCGGCCATCTCCTTGAGCTATCCGGCAGACTTCATGCTCGTCGCAGCTATGAACCCCTGCCCCTGCGGCTACTGGACGGACGACACCCACCCCTGCACCTGCACCCCCAGGCAGATCCAGCGCTACCGCTCCCGCATCTCCGGGCCCTTGCTGGATCGAATCGATCTCCACGTGGAGGTGCCGGCAGTGCCCTACAAGGAGCTGAAGCAGCAGACCGGCTCCACCGACTCCACAACCATGCGCCAGCGCATCGAGACAGCAAGGGGGCTGCAAAAGGAGAGATTTGCCCAGATAGGCTATCGGACGAACAGCGAGCTGGCCGGAAAATGGCTGCAGCAGTTCTGCCAGCTCACGGATACGGAGCACGATTTCCTGGAGCAGGCCGTGCAGAAGCTGGGGCTCTCGGCCAGGGCCCATACCCGCGTTCTTCGCATTGCCAGAACCATAGCCGATTTGGCGGGAGAGGATTCAATAGGGGTAAGCCACTTGGCCGAGGCCATCAACTACCGCTTCCTGGATCGGGAGGACAGGATGTAGCCGCCGGGCTTTTCCCGGCGCAGATTTCAGGCCTGTTCCGGCGGGCACTCCGGGCCGCAGCCGCAGCTCAGCTCGCTGAAGGCATACAGCAGGCGCTCCTCCACCCTTCGCTTCGCCTCCGTAAGCTCATAAGCCCCCAGCTGGCCTCCCAGCTCCAGCAGCGAGCGCCACTCCGGAAGGGCCTGATAGTCGCGCAAGTCAAGCCTCTCCCCGTCCTGAACCCGCAGCAGGAGGGCCTGCTTGGTATCCGTGGCCACCACGAGCTTGGCCGGTCCCTCAGAGATAAGCCTGGCTGCGGCGACGCACTCCCGGATATAGGTTTCCACCTCCCCGGCGCAGAAAAAGACCGCCATCAAGGGACGTGCTTCACTGTCGTAGACCAGGAGATCGACGCTGCGGGAGAAGTCCTGGCCGTCGATGCTAAAGGAGATGGGCACCTTGGAGGCAATTCGATCCTTGGGATACCCTTTCTGCTCCACCAGCATCCTGGCAATGGCCTGCCGCAGATCCTCATACGTGGTGGCCTCGATGTCTCGGCCGCTGATATAGTCCTGGATGGAGTAGCCTAGGCTTGCTTCATGCATGGTTTTGCATCCTTAAAACCGGAATCCCGGATCTGTCATCCGTTTTTGCAGTGCAGACAAAGGGCTGCTCCAAGAGAGCGGCAAGGTCCTTTCAGTCTTATTCAATACTAGCAAAGATGGCTCCCGGCGGCAATGAGGGCTAAAAGCCGGACTCGGCCAGGGCGGAATAGATTTCTAAATACTGCCCCGCAGAACGGAGCCAGGAAAAATCCTGAGCCATGGCCCGGCGCTGCATAGCCCGCCACTGTGCCTGGTCCTGCCAGACCTCAACTGCCGTCTGGATGGCCTCCAGAAAGGAGCCGGCAGTGATTTCCCGAAAGCTAAACCCGGTACAGCCCGGCTGGGGATAACTGAGCACGGTATCCTTGAGCCCTCCCACCGGCGAGGTGACCGGGAGCGTCCCGTAGCGGAGGCTGTATAGCTGAGTCAGGCCGCACGGCTCATAGCGCGAGGGCATGAGGAAGATGTCCGCGCCTGCCATGATCTGATGCGACTTCTCTTCAGTATAGCCGATGCAGACTGATATGCGGCCCGGGTAGCGCTCAACCAGATAGCTCAGCTGATTCTCGATCTCCAGATCCCCTTCGCCCAGAACGATGATGCCCACCTCGCGCTCTACGAGCTCCGGTATGATCCGCAGCAGCAGATCAATGCCCTTTTGGCTGCGTAACCGTCCGATAAAGCCGAGCACGGGTAGGTTTGCAAAGTCCGGATGCAGCCCCATCTGCTCCAGGAGGAAGGCCTTGCAGGCCTGCTTGCCGGAAAGGTCGTCCGCGTCATAGGCCTGAACCAGAAACCGGTCCCGGCTGGGATCCCAGATGGTGTAGTCCACCCCATTAAGTATGCCGTGGAGACGGTCGGACCGCTTGCCCAGGATTCCTTCCAGGCCGAACCCGAACTGAGGGGTGAGGATTTCCTGCGCATAGGAAGGGCTCACCGTGGTAATGGCGTCGGCGTAGGCAATGCCGGCCTTGAGCATGTTGAAGGAACCGTAGTACTCCGCCCCGTCCAGATTCCAGGCCGCGTCCGGGAGACCCGACTCCCAGAACAGCCTGGCCGAGTACTGCCCCTGAAAGGCCAGATTATGTATGGTCAGCACCGTTTTGGTTCTGCGCCAGAAGGGCTCTGCCTGGCGCATGAAGTGCAGGTAGGCCGGGATGAGCGCCGAGTGCCAGTCGTGGGCGTGGACGATGTCCGGCGGCTCCTCCAGTTGCCCGGCCCAGGACAGAGCGGCCCGGGAGAAGAAGATGAAGCGTTCGCAGTTGTCGAAGTAGTCCCCGTGGTAGGTACAGTAAAAGTTTTTCCGATCATAGTACTCCGGCCGATCCACAAAGTACACCGGAACGCCGAAGTAGTCCGCCTGATAGATATCCGCAGCCACATCCGGCCAGGGATAGCCCACCGGACACTGCTCCTTCAGCAGTCGTATCTGAAAATCCGAGGTGAACAGTCGGCCGTAGAAGGGAGTGAGCACCGTGACCTCCAGGCCCAGATCCTTGAGCACCAAAGGCAGCACGCCCATCACGTCCCCAAGCCCTCCGGACTTGGAGAAGGGATACATCTCGGAAGTGACGAACAGCACGGAATGCGCTTCCATAATGGACCGACCCGCAAAGTGGCTTTTTCTTCCTGCCCAGCACAGGACACCTCCTTGAGACGAGCGGTCGGCAACAGCGCCCGAACAGTCGGTATCCACAGGGTTTGTGCTATACCTGAATTCATATACCTCGTCAACGAAGGAGCCGGGCCTGGGGAAGTTTTCCAAACAGCCCTTGACAGCATCGGCACAGGGTTGATAATTGTCTTTTTTCTAAGCAGGCGCGTAGCTCAGGGGTAGAGCACTTGCTTGACGCGCAAGGGGTCAGGAGTTCAAATCTCCTCGCGCCTACCAGGATCATCTTTAGGGAGGCTTCCGCCTCCCTATTTCTTTTCGAGGGTATATTTTGCGGGAGGATTCGACTGTGGTGGTAAACATAGCCGAGCACCAGGTGGAGGTTGCTGACGGCCAAACCTGCGGCGAGATTCTATCCGGCGCTCTCAGCAACAAGCAATTCAAGCAGACTGTGGCCTGCAAGTGCGACAGCCGGCTCTTGGACCTCAGTCAATCCGTACCCACAGATTGCAAGCAGCTCGACCCGGTGGCCCTCAACAGCGAGGAAGGGCTGCATATACTGCGTCACAGTGCGGCCCACGTCATGGCGGCCGCGGTAAAGCTTCTGTTCGGCAATGTCCAGATCGCCATCGGCCCGACCATAGATAAGGGCTTCTACTACGACTTCGATTGCGAGCGAACTTTGAGCCCGGACGACCTGGAAGCCATTGAAGCCAAAATGCGGGAGCTCATCCAGGCTGATCTTTCCTTTGAGCGAAGAGCGGTCTCCATCAATCAGGCCCGCAAGATTTTCCTCAGCCTGAATGAGACCTACAAGCTGGAGCTTCTGGAGGAGATGGAAGAGGATCCGGTGAGCATCTACACTCTGGGAGACTTCACCGATCTCTGTCGAGGCCCCCATGTCCCCTCCAGCGGATGGATCAAGGCCTTCAAGCTGACCAGCGTTGCCGGGGCGTACTGGCGGGGAGACGATAACCGTCCCATGCTGCAGCGCATTTACGGAACCGCCTGGGCCAGCGAGAAGGATCTCAAGGCCCACCTCCAACGCCTGGAGGAGGCCCAGAAGCGGGATCATCGCAAGCTCGGCCCGCAGCTCGATCTGTTCAGCTTTTCCGACGAGGCCGGTCCAGGCATGCCCTTGTGGCATCCCAAAGGGGCATTGGTACGAACTATTCTGGAGGACTTCTCCCGCAAAGAGCACCTGCGCCGCGGCTATCAGCTGGTCCAGGGGCCCACCCTGCTGCGCAAGGAGCTCTGGCAGCGTTCCGGTCACTACGAGAACTACCGGGAGAACATGTACTTCACCGAGATCGACGAGCAGGTCTACGGCATCAAGCCCATGAACTGCCTGGCCCACATGCTGATCTTCAACTCCCGGGTCCACAGCTACCGTGATCTTCCGGCCCGCTTCTTCGAGCTGGGCACGGTGCATCGCCACGAGAAATCCGGAGTGTTGCACGGCCTGATGCGGGTGCGGCAGTTCACCCAGGACGACGCGCACATCATCTGCCGCCCGGACCAGCTGCAGGAGGAAATTACCGGCATCATCACCTTTGTTCAGGATGTGCTCTCCATCTTCGGCTTTGAATACGAGGTGGAGATCTCCACCCGGCCGGAGAAGTCCATCGGCTCCGATGCAGCCTGGGACCGGGCAACAAAGGCTCTGACCCAGGCCATCGAATCCCTGGAGGTTCCCTATGACATCAACCCCGGGGACGGGGCCTTCTACGGCCCGAAGATCGACATCAAGCTCAAGGATGCCTTGGCCAGAAGCTGGCAATGCACCACCATTCAGGTGGACTTCACTCTGCCGGAGCGCTTCAACCTGACCTATGTGGGCCAGGACGGGCAGCGCCACCGTCCGGCCATGGTCCACCGAGCCATGCTGGGCGCCATTGAGCGCTTTCTCGGAGTGCTCATCGAGCACTACGCCGGAGCATTTCCCACTTGGCTGGCTCCGATTCAGGCCAGAGTCCTGAACATCACCGACGAGCAGGCTGAATACGCGCAAAGTGTCCAGGACCGTCTCCGCAAGCGCGGGCTTCGCGTGGAGAAGGATCTGCGCAACGAGAAGCTGGGCTTCAAAGTGCGGGAGGCGCAGCTGGAAAAAGTTCCCTACATCCTTGTGGTCGGCAACCGGGAGATGGAGTCCGAAACGGTCAACATCCGGCAACGCAACGGACAGAATCTCGGCTCCAAGGATATTGAGACCACCGGCTCCTTCATTTGGGAGGACTGTAATGAACCATTCAAACGGGGAGGAATGAGCTATAGCTTCAACTATTAAAGCACGCCGGAATCATCAGATTCGGGTACCAGAAGTGCGTGTGGTCGATGAAAACGGCGAGCAGATGGGGATCATGGCCACCAGTGAAGCCCTCAAGCTTGCCCAGGAGCAAGGAATCGATCTTGTTGAAGTGGCACCCAAGGCCAATCCCCCTGTTTGCCGCCTCATGGATTACGGCAAATACCAGTATCAGCAACGCAAGCGGCAACAGGAGGCCAAAAAGAAGCAGGTCCAGATTCAGCTCAAAGAGGTCAAGCTGCGCCCCAAGACCGACGAGCACGATCTGCAAACCAAGCTGAACCACGTCCGCAGATTTTTGGCCAAGGGGGACCGTTGCAAGATCACCATATTTTTCCGCGGTCGGGAGATCGTGCACAAAGAGCAGGGCCAGGAGATCCTGAACAGCATCCACGATGCCCTTGCGGATGAAGCCAAGGTCGAGCAGCCGCCCAAGTTTGAAGGTCGGACCATGTACATGATCCTGGCTCCGGTCTCCCAGAAATCCTGACATCTGCGCTGTAAAGCGGCGCTCATCCCCTATGCAAGAAGGAGTGGATCTATGCCTAAGATCAAAACACACCGGGGCACAGCCAAGCGGTTTCAGTTTACCGGTTCGGGCAAGCTCAAGCGCAACAAGGCTTACCACAGCCATATCCTGACCAAGAAGAGCCCCAAGCGGAAACGCAATCTGCGCCGCTCCACCCTGGTGGATTCGACGAATGTAACAGCCATTCGTCGACTGCTCGGCAAATAGGCAGCAAAGCACGAACCTATCGGACCGCTAGCCAACCCAGACTAAGAGCGGTCCTCATTCTCTTCGGAGGGAGTTACCATGCGAGTCAAGAGAGGAAAAACCACGAACCGGAGGCACAAAAAGTACTTGGAGCAGGCCAAAGGCTATCGTGGCAGCAGAAGCAAGCTCTTCCGCACCGCCAAAGAGGCGGTGGAAAAGGGCTTATGCCACGCCTACAGGGACCGGCGGCGCAAAAAGCGCGATTTCCGAAAGCTCTGGATCGTGCGCATCAATGCTGCGGCCCGCCAGCACGGCCTCTCCTACAGCCAGTTCATGCACGGCCTCAAGGAGTGCGATATCCAGCTGAACAGAAAGGTTCTGGCCGATATGGCCGTCCGGGATGAGGCCGGATTCTCCAAGTTGGCGGAACAGGCAAAAACGAGGCTTTAAGCCGTGACCAGCACGCTTTCGGAGTTCGAGCAGGGCCTGCGGGCCCTGGAGGAAGAGTTCCGAGACGCTCTAGGCGCCACACAGAGCCCGGAGGAATTAGAACAGCTCCGGGTTCAGTTTTTGGGCCGCAAGGGACGCCTGGTTCAGTACATGGCCACGCTCCCGCAGCTCCCGGACGAGGACCGGCCTCGGGCCGGAAAACTGGCCAATGAGGTCAAGGCCGGGCTGAACAAGGCTTTCCAGGAAGCGAAAACAAAGCTGGAGCAGGATAAAGCCCGCAGCCAGGCCC
>CAZQPF010000078.1:5004-14499 GCA_964595165.1 uncultured Desulfohalobiaceae bacterium | reverse complement strand
GGCTGCCAAGGTCTTCCGGGATCAGGCCGTGGGCTTGCCGCCGCTGAACATGACCCTGGCCAAGGAGCTCATTCAGCGGACCCAGATCTCCAGGCTCCTGCAGGGCTCCCAGGGGCAGCCCGAGGTGGATCTCGAGGCCGTGCGCCTCACCCTGGTCCAGCTTTCCCAGCTGATCATCGATGTTCCGGAGATAACCGGGTTGAGCATCAACCCGCTGCTGGCCGACGCCTCGGGCGTTCTCGCCCTGGACGCCCTCATCGAGATCGCCCCGGCCAGCTCCACCGGGCCCTCCCGGCTGGCCATCCGCCCCTATCCGGAGCATCTGGAAGAGAAGCACACCCTCCCCTCAAGCCTGGAGGTCCTTCTGAGGCCCATCCGCCCCGAGGATGAGCACAAGCACCTGGAGTTCATCAACCGGCTCTCGGACGAGGACCTGCGCATGCGCTTCTTCGGCTTCGTGCACGAGTTCACCCACTCCCAGCTGGCCAGGCTGACCCAGATAGACTACGACCGGGAGATGGCCTTTATCGGCTGCCTGCTGGAAGGAGAGGAGCAGTGGCAGACGGTGGGCGTCATCCGTTCCTTCTTCGATCCGGACAACATCACCGCCGAGTTCGCCATTGTGGTGCGCACCGATCTCAAGGTGAAGGGGCTGGGCAGCCTGCTGATGGACAAGATGGTCCGCTACTGCAAGGAGCGGGGCACAAGCGAGCTCGTGGCCTACACCCTGCGGGAGAACCGGGCCATGCAGGCTTTGGGCAAAAAGTTCGGCTTCAAGGTCACCACCACCCCGGACGATCCGGAGACCATCGAGCTCAAGCTGGATCTCACTTCCGGAAGCGCTTGAGATAGGCTCCGGTAACCGAGGAGGGATCGTCCCGGATCTCCTCCGGAGTCCCCTGGGCCACGATCCACCCTCCGAACTCCCCCCCGCCCGGTCCGAGATCGAAGACCCGGTCCGCGGCCCGGATCACGTCCAGATTGTGCTCGATGACCACCACAGTAGCGCCCTTGCTCACCAGCTCCCGCAGAACCTGAATGAGCTTGCCCACCTCGTGCATGTGCAGCCCGGTGGTGGGCTCGTCCAGAACATAGAGCGTGCCCGGAAGATTCCTCTTGCCCAGCTCACGGGAGATCTTGAGGCGCTGCGCCTCCCCGCCGGACAGGGTGGTGGCCGGCTGTCCCAGAGTGAGGTACTCCAGCCCCACCTCCTCGAGAATGCGGAGCTTTCGATCCAGGCTCTGATGATGGGCGAAAAAGCTGCGCGCCTGCCGGACGCTCAGGCCGAGCACCTGGGAGATGCTGAGGCCCTTATAGGTCACGTCCAGTGTTTCCCGGTTGTACCTCTGGCCCTGACAGACGTCGCAGGTGACGAACACATCCGGGAGAAAATGCATCTCCACCCGGATCTGTCCCTCTCCCTGGCAGGACTCGCAGCGGCCGCCCCGCACGTTGAAGCTGAACCGCCCCGGCCGGTAGCCCCGCTTTCTGGCCTCCGGCGTGGAGGAGAAGATAGTCCTGATCTCGTCAAAGACCTTGGTGTAGGTGGCCGGGTTGGACCGAGGCGTGCGGCCGATGGGCGTCTGATCGATGGACACGATCTTCTCCACCTGCTCCTCGCCGCTCATCCCGCCCAGCTGGCCGGGATTATCCACCTTCATCCCCCTGGCCAGAGCCAGATGCTTGTACAGGGTGTCCACCACCAGAGAGCTCTTGCCCGACCCGGAAACCCCGGTTACGCAGACCAGCACGCCCAGGGGCAGATCCATGTGCACCCCTTTGAGGTTGTTGGTCCGGATATCCTGGAGCCTCAAGAAGCCCACCGGATGGTTGCGGCTGGCGGGGATGGGTATGCTCAGGTCGCCGCGAAGATACTTCCCGGTCAGGGAGTCCTCTGCTTTGAGCAGCCCCGGTACGTCGCCGCTGTAGACCACCTCTCCCCCCTGAGCCCCGGAGCCCGGACCGAGCTCCAGAACGTGATCCGCAGCCCGGATGGTGGGCTCGTCGTGCTCCACCACGAGCACCGTGTTCCCCCGCTGCTGCAAGCTCTTGAGGGACTCGATGAGCCTGGAGTTGTCCCTGGGGTGAAGCCCGATGCTCGGCTCGTCCAGGACATAGGTAACGCCCACCAGACCGGAGCCCAGCTGTCCGGCCAGACGGATCCGCTGCGCCTCGCCTCCGGACAGAGTGGACATGCTGCGCTCCAGGCTGAGATAGTCCAGCCCGACGCTGACCAGAAACTGGAGCCGGTGCTGCAGCTCCCGCAGAATGGGCTCGGCGATGGCGGCCTGCATGCCGGTGAAGGAGAGGCCCTGGATCCATTCCAGATCGGCCCGCACGGACCAGGTGCAGAAATCCCGAATGCTCACCCCGTCCACCCGGACGGCCAGAGATTCCGGCTTGAGCCTCGCCCCGCCGCAAGCCGGACAAGGCCTGCTCTGCCGGAACCTGGCCAGCTCGTCCTGCCAGATGCGGCCGAAGTGGAGGCTGGATTCCAGAACCGAGACCACGCCGGGCCAATTGAGCTCCCCGTCCCCGTAAAACAGATGCTCCAGGGCCTTAGATGAGTACTCGCCAAGCGGGGTGTGCAGGTCGAAACCGAACTTTCGCCCCAGCTGGCGCAATACCTCCTCATACCTGGAGAGCACCCGGCCTTTGCGCCAGGGGACAATGGCCCCTTCAGCCAGGGAGAGACCGCGGTTGGGAGCCAGCAGCCTGGGCTCGAAGTACTCCCGGCTGCCCAGACCGGAGCATTCCGGGCAGGCCCCCTGCGGGCTGTTGAAGGAAAAGAGCTGCGGGCTGGGCTTGGGCAGGCTGATCTGGCAGCGGCCGCATACTGCCTGGGTGCTGAAGAAAAGCTCCTCGCCGCCGACAATGCTCACCAGCACCCGTCCGGAGCCCACCTGGAGACCCAGCTCCAGGGAGTCGGCCAAGCGCTTGCGCAGACCCGGCCGCTGCACCAGGCGATCGACCACCACCTCCACCTGGTGGCGCTTGTTCTTGTCCAGCTCCGGCACCTGCTCCAGGGAGTGGACCTCCCCGTCCACGCGAACCCGGACGAACCCTTGCGAACGGAGCTTCTTGAACAGATCGGCCTGGGTCCCCTTTTTGTGCTCCACCACAGGGGCGAGGAGAAGGAACCTGGTCTGCTCCGGGAGCTTTAGTATGGACTCGATGATCTCGTCTGCGGACTGGGCCCGGATGGGATCGCCACAGTGGGGACAGTACGGGGTTCCCAGCCTGGCGAAGAACACGCGCAGAAAGTCATAGACCTCGGTCACGGTGCCCACTGTGGAGCGGGGGTTGCGGGTGCTCGTATGCTGCTCCAGAGAGATGGCCGGGGAAAGCCCTTCGATCTTCTCCACCCTGGGCTTGTCCAGCTGGGGAAGGAACTGCCTGGCGTAGGCGGAGAGGGATTCCACATAGCGCCGCTGGCCTTCGGCATAGATGATGTCAAAGGCCAGGGTGGACTTCCCGGAGCCGCTGGGGCCGCAAACCACCACCAGCTGGTTGCGGGGAATGCTCAGGTCGATGTGTTTCAGGTTGTGGTGACTGGCATCCTGAATGCGAATATGTTCATCCGGCATAGGGCAAAGAAAAGGGGCGCTGCTGGAGCGCCCCGGAATGCGGTTGCTCTAAAAAGATGCGACCGCAAAGGTTCCTTTTGCAGTCGCATCTTTGCAGGTGTATCTGGAGCTGAACGTCTCGGCTGCGCCTTGCGCCGAGACCGCGGTCGGCTACTTGTCGATCTGGTTGAAACGATACTGGGTATAGGCGTCCTTGAGGGCTGAATAGGGGTCCAGGGCCGACTCCTTGAGATCCTCGTACTCGCCCAGGCGAAAGGAAAGAGAGTTTATCCGCTCTCCGGCCTTGAGCCCGGTACCCAGCAGGGAAGGATCGACATAGCTCAGGGGGTCCAGGAAATGGTCGCCCACCTTGCCCAGGCTTGCCCTCAGGCTGGAAGGCCCCAAGACAGGCCAGATCAGATACAGCCCCGGAGGCGTTCCCCAGGTGGCCAAGGTGAGCCCGGTATCCTTCTCCGGCGGCTTGGACGCCAGGGCGCCGATCCCTTTTGCCGGCTCCAGGAGCCCTCCGAAGCCGAACAAGGTATTGATCGCGAAGCGCCCCGCCTCCTTGGCTGCCCGGACTGGCCTCCCCTGGAGGAGATTGTTCACCAGCCGGCCCGGCATGCGCAGGTTGTAGAAGGCATTGCCCAGGCCGTCCCGGAAGTTTTCCGGCAGAACCCGGGCATAGGCCGAGGATACCGGCTTGAGGAGATAGAGGTAGAGCTTGTCGTTGACTTGAAAGAAAACCCGGTTCATCGGCTCCAGGGGATCGCTGATCCGCCGGGTCTCATCCGCTCCGTAGTCCTCTCCCAGCTCCTGAAGCAGGTCGTCCTGGACAGCGGTGGCGTTTTGCGCCGCAGCGCCGTTGGGCATCCCGATCAGCAGGGCCAGGGCCAACAGACAGACTGCAGCAAAGGCGATGAGAGGCCTGTTTGGCAGGCAAAGCTGCAAAAAGTACTTATTGCAGCTGCGTCTTGGCAGGCGAAAGGAAAAATTCATTTGAACCCCTAAACGAGCTTGAGCAAAGATGGACTAGCTTTCCTTCTTGGCCTCCACCTTCTGGCGCAGGGACTGCAGCATCTCCTCCGGGGAACTGCGGAACATCATGTCCCGGAACTGGCTGCGGTAGTTCTGAACCAGGCTCACCCCTTCCACGGATACATCGTAGACCTTCCAGCCCTTATCCAGGGAAACGAGGCGATAGTCCACCGGCACCTTCTTGTCGTTGTAGTGAATGACGGATTTGACCTCGGCTTTGCGGGCCGAGAAAACGGTTTCCTTGGTGAACTCCACGTTCTCCCGGGAGTAGTTCTTTATGTCGTCGATGTACTGGAGTATCTTGCCGAAGTAGTTTTCCTCCAAAAGGCGTATGAAGAGCCTGATGAACTCCTGCTGCTGCTCCGGGTCAAGCTTGCTCCAGTGGGGGCCCAGACACATGCGGGCCATGATCTCGAAATCAAAGGCCTCCTTGGCTACCCGGCGCAGCTCATCCCTCAATTCCTCCTTGTTCAAAGCCTCGGGGTCCTGCGCACTGGCTTGTTGCAACACATCGAGCACCTCATTCATGTAGGTTTTCAAGGTCTGGGAAGGCGCTTTGGCCTGCCCGAGGACGGGAATGGTCAACAGGCCAAGGCCTAGTAATACGGCGATCAACTGGCGCATCCAGAAGCTCCTGTTAGCCGGTTTGAAAATACAACGTGAGAGTTCAAGGTTCCCAGTTCACGGTTCACAGTTAAGACCAAAACATCAAGGAGATAAGTCAATATCAGCAACAGAAACGATGGGTTATTCAAAAACTCCTGACTGTCGGGATACAATAAGCAGCAAAGCTTTCACTGTTGCATATCTCCGAAGACGTACTTGCTGACGAGCTCCTCGAAATCCACCGGAGGCTGGGTGTCGATGATGGTGTCCCCGGGCTGCAGGATGAAGCCGGACCCTCCCGGCGAGATGTTGATGTACTTGTCGCCGATGAGCCCGCTCGTCTTTATGGAGACTATGGAATCGTCGCTCAGCTTGATATCCTCCCGGATGGAGAGCTCAACCATAGCGGCAAAGTCGTCGGTTTTGAGCCTGATATCCTTTACCCGGCCCACCGGCACTCCGGAGATACTGACCTCATTGCCTTTGTTCAGCCCGGATACCGAGCTGAAGCGGGCCTTGAGCACGTAATGGTCATCGCCGAGGAGCCGCATCTGCCCCAGCTGCACCGTGAGATACCCCACGCACAGCAGGGCGATGAGGACGAAAACGCCCACCGTGACTTCGATCTTGTACTGGCTGCTCATGCTTGCACCTTACTCTTCGCCGCTTTTGCCACAGACCAGGCCGGCCAGATACCGCAGCTCATTGCCCGCCCTGTCTACCAGCTCGTGCAGGGAGGATTGAGCCGATCCTTCAACACCTCCGGCGTATACAGAAAAGTTGACACAGGTGTCCGTGGAGGCCGATTCCTGAAAGAAGCTCCTTTTCTGCAGTTCGCGGGACATCTTGGACAATGCCTGCTGCAGCTGGTCCCGCGGTACATTCGGCAGGAGGCAGACCACCCGGTCCTGGCTGTACCTGCCGCAGGCAATCTCTCTCCTGCCCCCCCAGGTCTCACGGAACAGCCGCATCAGGGAGGCCACCACCTCGTGGGCCACCAGATGGCCGACCCTTTCCTTGATCCGCTCGAAGTTGCTCACCGTAAACAGCAGGAAGAAGAACGGCTCCTCCCGCTGGGAGGAGCTTTGGCGCTCCTGGAAGACCCCCTCCAGGCCCCGCCGCGTCTCCAGGCCGATGATCTCGTTCTGCAGCCCCTCGGTGCTGTTGATGAAATCGTGGATCACCGGGTGCCGCGTCTGCTCCAGATCCTGAGGCCGGCCCTGGAAGAGGATCTCGCCCTCCTCAATGACCGCGATGCGGTTGGAGATGTAGAACACATCCGGTACGTCGTGGCTCACCAGCAGAGCGGTAAAGCCGAAGTTCTTCTGATTGTGGGTGATCATGCTGAGCACGCTGTTCTTGCGCACCGGATCCAGCCCGGTGGTGGGCTCGTCAAAAAGCACCACCTCCGGATCGGTAACCAGGGCCCTGGCCAGAGCGACCCGCTTTTGCATTCCGCCGGAGAGCTGGGAGGGAAACTTTTCCTCCACACCGGTAAGGTCCAGGGCCTCCATCTTCTGCCCCACCCGCTCCCGGATGCTCCCGGCATCGAACCTCGTCTTCTCCCGCAGAGGCAGGGCGATGTTCTCGAAAATGCTCAGGGAGTCGAACAGGGCGTTATTCTGAAACATGAAGTTGACCCGCTCCTTAAAGGCCTTCCGGTCCTTGCGGGGCATCTTGGAAACGGGCTGGCCGCTGAACAGTATCTCCCCTGAATCCGGATAGAGCAGTCCGATAATGAGCTTGAGGGTAACGCTCTTGCCCACCCCGCTCTTGCCGATTAGGGTGGTTACCTCTCCGGGATAGACAAAGAGGTTGGCCCGGTGGAGAACGACCTTCTCCCCGAACCGCTTGCTTACATCCTGAAACTCTATGAGGGGTGTGGGCATGGCTTACAGCAGAAAAGATGTTATCACGTAGTCGAAAACAAGCACGGCCACACTGGAGAGCACCACTGCCGAGGTGGTGGCCAGGCTGACCCCTTTGGCCCCGAACCCGTCCTTGCGGGTGTGGACGAAATAGCCCTGATAGCAGCAGATGGTCACTATGAGCAGCCCGAAGGCCAGGGACTTGTAGAAGCCGCCGCTGATGTCCGACATGAGGACCATGCTCTCCATGCGGGAGAAGTAGATGCCCGAGTTGATCCCCAGGAGCACCACCCCTGTCAGATAGCCGCCCACAATGCCCACTACGTCGAAGAGGGCGGTCAGCAAGGGAAAACAGATGACCCCTGCGGCAATGCGCGGGCTGAACAGATAGCGCACCGGATTGATGTTCATGGTGTCCAGGGCGTCGATCTGCTCGGTGATGCGCATAATGCCGATCTCAGCCGCCATGGCCGACCCCGCCCTGCCGATGACCATAATCGCCGTGAGCACCGGACCCATCTCCCGGATGAGGGACAGGGCCACAGCTCCGCCGAGAACCCCTTCCGACCCGAACTTGACCAGGGTATAGTACCCTTGCAGACCGACCACCATGCCGGTGAACATGCCTACTAGGACGATAACGAAGACCGACTTCACACCGATGAAGTAAACTTGCTGCACCACTTTGCGCAGCTGGAAGGGATACTGGAAAAGCAAGCCGATCCCCTGCACAAAGAAGAGAAAGATGCCGCCCAGCTCGCGAAGGACATCGACTCCTCTTCTCCCCAGCCAGGCAACAAGCCTGAGCGGGCTTCTGCTGAACGTGCTGCTGAGTACCATGGGGTATGCTGGGTGCTGATGGTTGCCGAGCAAAGTGAAAAAACGTCATTCGGGCAGTGCCGGTAAAAGGGTAATCTATGAGGCCCTCCGAGATGTGGTTGACCAGGCCTCCCTTCTGCCGCAGGCACGATATGCAAAGACCGGGCCGAAGAAATCCGGTGCTCTTGGAGGCAGAATACGGATTAGGGTTACCTGTTTTCCTCTATCCGGTCAACAGGAGGAGCTTTTGTGCATCCAGGGCGCTTAAGCAGGGCTATGCGAGCCGAACCCCTTAAACAGATGCGCCTGCAAAAAATCCTCTTTGCAGTCGCAGGAGTCAGAAGTCGGTAATCAGTTGTCAGTAAAATCGAAGAGTTATAAGAACACACCAGCTCTTGAATCCATCACACCGACTTTTTGCCGGTACGTCTTAAACAGGAAATAATTATTATAGCATCGAATTTACAGTGACGCAAAGCAGAGCGAGCCTTGCCGCCTCCTTCCTTGACATATCGGACAAAGAAACGTATCAATCCAGATCAGGTCTACAATAGGAGTGAACCGATAATCAAGTGGGGAGAGCTCATGGCTGTCGGATCCGCAATGAATCGCAGGCAATGGTTGCAAGCTGCCGGTCTGGCTGGAGTTGGCCTCGTGGCCCCCTCCATCATTCTCCGTCCCCGAGCCGCTTCCGGACAAAAGGCCCTGCGCCGGGTCTCCAGGACCCAGCCCCTTATGGGCACCCTGGTCAGTATCACCGTCTTGGACCCTTCCGAGGAAAAGGCCAGAGAGGCCAGGGATAGAGCCTTTTCCGCCATGGAGGACCTGCTCCCGATATTCAATCGCCACGACAGCTCGAGCTTCATCAGCGGCCTCAATCAAAACGAGGTGCTGCGGGATGTGCCCCCGGAGCTGAACCGAGTCCTGGAGCAGTCCAGAGTGCTCTACCGCTTGAGCGATAAGGCTTTTGACATCACCATTCTTCCCTTGCTGGAGATGTGCAGCCGGACCCGCACCGGATCCGGCTATCCTGAGTGGTCCGCGGTTCAGGAGAAGCTGGCCCTCACCGGCTGGGACAAAATCTCCCTCTCGGCGAGCCAGATACGCTTGAGGCCCGGGACGCAGATAACTTTGGACGGCATCGCCAAGGGCTACATTGTGGATCGGGCCGCGGAAGCCATGCGGGCCCACGGCGTGGCCGGAGCCCTTATCAACGCCGGCGGCGACATTCGAGCCGTGTGCGGCAAACAAGGCAGCCCCTGGGAGATTGGAGTCCGTGACCCCGAAGGACAGGAGCGACCGGTACAGACCGTCATGCTCCGCGACCTGGCAGTGGCCACCTCGGGCAGCTACGAGCGCTTCTTCGACCCCTCCGGAAGGCACCATCACCTTATTGACCGCGCCCGCGGCGACTCCCCGCGGCGGACCGTCAGCAGCACGGTCATCGCGCCAAGCGCCATGCTGGCCGACGGCCTCTCCACGGCCTTTTTCATCCTCCAGCCGGAGCGGAGCCTCAAGCTGGCTGAAAAGCTGAAGCACATCGAGGCCCATATCATCACCCGCGGAGGCAGAAGCTTCTCCTCCAGCGGCTGGAAGCG
>CAZQPF010000078.1:0-4904 GCA_964595165.1 uncultured Desulfohalobiaceae bacterium | reverse complement strand
CGTGAACTCCCTCCAGGTCATCCATGCAGATCCTGGGTCTCATCGCCTCCCCCCGCCGCCTGGGCAACTGTGAAATCCTGGTCAAGGAGATCAGCCTCCGGATGACCCAGGAGCACGAGCTCCGGCTGCTCCGGCTGCCGGACTTCCGGATCGAGCCCTGCCGTGCCTGCTACAGCTGCCTCTCCGGAGAAATGCGCTGCAAGACAGAGGACCATCTCCAGATCATCCTGGAGGCACTGATCGCCTGCGACAGGCTCATTGTGGCCTCCCCGACCTACTTTCTCGGCCCCAACGCCTCGCTCAAACAGCTCCTGGACCGCGGACTGAGCTTCTACGGCCAAGGGGAGAAGCTGTGGGGCAAGCCGGCCCTGGGCCTCGCCGTGGCCGGCATCCCGGGCAAGGAGGGCTACACCCTGTTGGGGGTGGAGAGCTTTCTGAAGTGCATCCTGGCCGACATCAAGGAGTCTGCCGTGCTCTACGGGGCCTTGCCCGGGGAGATCTTCCTGGAGGAGGCGAACCGGCAGCGGGCCGGCGAGCTGGCCCAAAAGCTCGCCTCTCCGGATGCCGCACCGGATCGGGCCTTTTGTCCTGTCTGCGGGGGCGATACCTTCCGCTTTCTGGATCGGCACCGGGTACGCTGCATGCTCTGCAGCAACCAAGGGACCATGGAGCAGGACAGCCAAGGTCCCAGGTTTCACATCCGGCCCAGCGAGCACGAGCTATTCCTGGACAGGGAAAAGGCCAGCCAGCACCTGGCCTGGCTGCAGAACATGAAGCAGCGGTTTCGGGACAGCAAGCGGGACCTGCTGCGCGTCATGTCCCGCTACCGGGATTACGGACAGTGGATCGAGCCGCAATAGAGCCTCATCGCAACACCAGCCCTACACCCTGGCCCGAAGCCGGATCAGGCCCTGCTCCTGCAATAAGCGAAGCATTTCCTCTCCGGAGCCCACCGCCTCTCCGTTTATCGTAGCGCCTTGGCTCTTCTGCCAAAACCCATGGCTCAAGGAGGCGATGAGCTCCCGGCAGGCTTCCGCTTCCAGGAGCACTCCCCGCCTGAGCAGGGAGGGTCCCAGCTCCGTGGCAGGAAAGTTGTACAGCTTGAGCCTGAGCCAGCCCTTCTCCTCGCAGATCTCCCCGCTGTCGCAGCGATGGCTGATTCCTTCCCGCAGGCCGGCAAAATAGCCGCCCCGCCGCATGGTCGCGCCCACCAGCCCGGGCATGGCGGCGGACAGGGCGATGGTCTGACCGAAACGAGTCAAGGGAGCCTGCAGATCGTCCACCGGATTGCCGTTCAAGAAGATGGTCTGCACCCGGTCCTTGAGATACTCCCGGTCAATGCCGCAATCCTGGACCAGGATGTCCTCCAGGGAACGGCCGAGGCCCACCTCAAACCAGATGCCCCGCCGCAGCAAGGGATAGAGCTCGCTCCTGGCTTCCTCGGGAAGCAAGACCTCGATCTCGGCTGCAATTTGTTTCATATTCGACTTCCTGGCAAAAAAATGGGCGGAGACTTGCCCCGCCCATTGTATCAGAAAAGGCTGCGCCTGGCTTTACCAGTTGAACACCTGGTCCAGCTGCTCGTCCGCGACGTCGAAGTCCACATTGTGGGGAGCCAGCTTCTCCCGCTTGAAGTATCTGGGCAGCCGATCGTCCTGAGCGGTGAATCCGGCCTGCCTGTTGAACTCCCGCTCCGACTTGAGGATCTTCTTGCCCAGCTCGGTGACGTCGTCCGCAGTGAGCTCCAGGCCGTAGAACCCGTTGATCATATCGATGAGCGCCTGGAAGGTGTCCGGCTGATCCAGCACAGCAAAGGCGATGAACAGGCACATCCCGGTGGAGTCCACAGCCGCGGTGGCGATCTGCAGGTTGCGGGACAGATCGATCTGGCCCTCGGCCTTCAGGGGATCCACCTCCCCGACCTTCATGATATTGGTGGCCACGGCATAGCCTGCGGTATGATCCGCCCCCATGGGCGAGGTGGCATAGGTCACCCCGATGCCCTTGACCGCCCTGGGATCGTAGGCCGGCATGGCCTGTCCCTTGACCACCGGAGCGCGCTCGATGCCGAAGGCCTTGGCCGTAGCAGCCGCGCCACTGCCCAGAATTCGGCCCAGCGGGGTTCCCTTGCCCACCTCGTGCACCAGCTCGGTCGCTTTTTTCGCGTCTCCGAACTCCAGCAGGCCGGCCTCCATGGCCACGCCGATGGCGGCGCCCATCTCTATGGTGTCCAGGCCGTAGTTGTCGTCCAGGTAATCCAGCCGGGCGATGTCGTCCAGATCGCAGATGCCGCAGTTTCCGCCGTGGGCCCAGACGGTCTCGTACTCCGGCTGCTTGGTCACATAGTGCCCGTCCTTGTCCACGAACACGCCGGAGCAGCGCATGATGCAGCCCCGGTGGCAGCCGTGGGTCGGGTTGCCGCCGCGCTTGGTTTCCAGCTCGGCCTGGGCCTCGCCGCTGATCTTCTCTCCGTCCTTGTAGCGGCCCTCTTTGAAGTTGTAGGTCGGGTAGGCCCCGGACTCGTTGATGATGTTGGTCAGCACGTTGGTTCCGTAGGTAGGCAATCCCTGGCCGGTGACCGCATGCCGGCGCAGCCCTTCGCCGAAGCGCTTGTTGGCGTCCTTGAAGGCCTCCGGATTCTGGGGCGAGCGGTTCTTGGTACCGGTTCCGTCCAGCAGGATGGCCTTGATCCCCTTGGAGCCCATGACCGCGCCGACTCCCCCGCGTCCGGCATGGCGGGTGGGCCTTCCTTCCGGATCGGTTACCGCCACCGTGGAGTTGGCCAGGCGCAGCTCCCCGGCGGTTCCGATGCTGATCATGGCCCCGTTCTTGACGTACTCATCCTTGAACTTGTCCATGAGCTCGTAGTTGGCCAGCATGCGCAGGCTGTTGTCCTTTTCCACCTTGACTCCGTCCTGGTTGATCCGGATCAGGTAGAGATCGTCGCCCTGCCGCTCGCCTTCCAGAACGATGGCTGCATAGCCCAGTCTTGCCAGCACCTGGGCTCCCTGACCGCCGGAGTTGGCCTCCTTGATGCCTCCGGTAAGGGGCGACTTGCAGCCCACGGAAAGCCTTCCCGCATTGACCGCGGCCGATCCGCTGAGCATGCCCGGAGCGATGACCAGCTTGTTCTCCGGGCCCAGGGGATGACAATCCGGCTCCACCTCCTGGCTGACTATGGCCGAGGTCAAGGCCCGTCCACCCATGCCGGCGTAATCGCCCAGCGGCTCTTGGCTCACCTTGGGCTCCCCCCCGGTAACATTTATACGCAGAATCTTGTCCATAGGAACTCCCTCCTGATTGCGGTTCGACGGACACCGGGCGAATAAGCCCGCTCAGCTCATGCATTCTGGCCTCATGGGCATCTCAGATATCCGGGCTGCGAGGTCCACCTGCTCCCGGTGGTTAAAGAATAGAATAACCAGAAATGCTCAATTTTTACAATAGCTGTTCTGCCCTCTGATTGCAAGCCTTCCGCAGGCGCGGAGCCTTCCAGCGATAAAACCCTATCCACTCCGCGTCACAAGCAAGCAGGGTGCCGCCCCCGGCCTGCGGCCGGAAGCGACACCCCGATGGAGCAAGGGCGCGATAGGCACTACGCCCCTGAACGCGCCTCAGGCCTTTTTACATAGCCGCCTTGTAAATATTCATCACGTCCTGATCCGTGGGGCACCTGGGATTGGTGAACCCGCAGGCGTCCTTCTGGGCGTTGGCGGTCATGGTGGCGATGTCCTGCTCCTTGACGCCCAGCTCGGCCAGGCCTCTGGGGATGCCGATGTCTGCGGACAGGGTCTCGATCGCGGTCAAGGCCTTTTCGGCTGCCTCCCGCTTGGACAGGCCCTCCACGTTCTCGCCCATGGCCTTGGCTATATCCACGAACCGGCCCAGCTTGGCGATGAGATTGCAGCGTTCCACATGGGGCAGCAGGATGGCGTTGCACACGCCGTGGGGCAGGTCGTAGAAGCCGCCCAGCTGATGGGCCATGGCGTGCACATGGCCCAGGCTGGCGTTGTTGAAGGCCATTCCGGCCAGATACTGGGCAAAGCACATCTGCTCCCTGGCCTCCATGTCCTGCCCGTTGGCCACGGCGGCGCGCAGGTACCCGGCCACCAGCTCGATGGCCTTAAGGGCGCAGGTGTCGGTCATGGGAGTGGCCACTGTGGACACATAGGCCTCCACCGCATGGGTCAGAGCGTCCATGCCGGTAGCGGCGGTGAGCCCGGGAGGCATGCCCATCATGAGCAGCGGGTCGTCGATGGCGATGTTCGGAGTTACCCTCCAGTCCACGATGGCCATCTTCACCTTGCGCGAGGTGTCGGTGATGATGCAGAAGCGGGTCATCTCGCTGGCGGTGCCTGCTGTGGTGTTGATGGCCAGATAGGGGGGCATGGGGTTGCTGGACTTGTCGATGCCTTCGAAATCGTGGATTTTCCCGCCGTTGGCCACGACCAGGCCCACGCCCTTGCCGCAGTCGTGGGAAGAGCCGCCGCCCAGAGTGATCAGGGAGTCGCAGTTGTTCTTCTTGTAGACCTCCACGCCGTTGTGCACGTTCTCGTCCGTAGGATTGGGAATGGTCTCGTCGTAGACGGTTACCTTGAGGCCTTCCTTCTCCATGAGATCGGTCATCTGCTTGGTGATTCCGGCCTCGGTGATTCCCTTGTCCGTGACGAGCAGGACATTGCTCCCGCCGAGTGCCTTCATCCGCTCCGGCACCTCCTTGTGGGCTCCGATGCCGATCAGGGTAACACTGGGAATGAAAAATCCGTAAACTTCCTCTCTGACTGCCATAACGACCTCCTTGAAAGATGAGTGGTTATTGTGTCTCCTATGAACTCCAAACAAAATAGCGAACCCGGCACTCAGTTTGAATGCCACCTTCTTGCAATAGGTGATATACACCTGAG
>CAZQPF010000077.1:241-14671 GCA_964595165.1 uncultured Desulfohalobiaceae bacterium | reverse complement strand
CTGAGTGCCGGGTGAGGGGTTGGAAGGGGAGTTTCATACTTGTTTCTTCGCCATGCGCTTTGCGCTATGCGAAATGGAGCACAGAGCGAGAACATGCCAGCCTGCTCCTGAGATGCACGCTTCGGGAAACAGGAGCATGCCTGAAGCCTTGAGCGTACGCTCAGCAGGGAATGGTTGAAGTCTAGTATAAGGCGACTGGCGAAAGCGCAGCAAGCCGGAAGCGAGGTGAGCATGGCTCTCGACCTTGATGCCGGGGGGCAAAAGATTGGCCCTCTTAGCAAGGAGTACACCTGGAAGGATGTTGTGCTCTACGCTCTGGGCGTGGGGGCGGGTTTTGAGGAGCTGGAGTATGTCTACGAGAAGGATTTAAAGCCGCTTCCAAGCTTTGCTGCAGCAGCGGTTTTCGACTTTTTCTGGGAGGTGGGCGCTGCCAGCCGGATCGACCTGGGAGGGGTTCTGCACGGCGAGCAGGACCTTGTGCTGCACCGGCCTCTGCCTACGGAAGGAAAGCTGGTCACCGAGGGCACAATCACCGATATCTGCGATCTGGGAGCCCGCAAGGGAGCGGTGGTTTTTGCCGAGGCAGTCACCTGCGACAGAGCGGGAAAAAAGCTGTTTACCAATCGGATGAGCATCTTCGGCAGGTTGGACGGCGGGTTCGGCGGCCATCCGCCTCCCAAAAGGGAGAGGCGCATTCCGCAGCGATCCCCGGATCATGAGCTTCAGGACCGTCCCGCAGAGGAGCAGCCCCTGCTCTATCGTCTATCCGGTGATACCTTTCAGCTTCACGTGGATCCCGACTTCGCCGCCCAGGTAGGGTTTCAAGGACCGATCATGCACGGTCTGTGCACCTACGGCTTTGCCTGCCGGGCCTGCATCAAGGCCCTTGTGCCCGGAGAGCCGGAAAAGGTGCGGCGCTTCTTTGGCCGCTTTTCCAGGCCTCTCTATCCCGGCCGGCCCATAGCCACCCAGATCTGGAAGGAGGGAAAAGGCCAAGCCTGCTGGCGGGTGATCAATGCGGAAAGCGGCGAGGTGGTCATGGACAGCGGGCTGTTTGAATACGGGGAAAATTTTGGATGAGATGAGGCTAACCCTCTTGCTTTATGAAATATATCCCAGTATAGCTGTTGGTAAATAGCATTCCATAGGCCATGCCGGAGGCTCGGCTGCAGCCTCCAGTCAGAAAGCCTTGGAGCTGAAAGAAGAAAAAGAAGGAGGAAGGCATGCCGCTGCGCACTATTGAACGGACTCCCTCTGCCTACGGGTACCCCCTGCTCATCAAGGATCTCCTCCAGCCGCCCATGCTCTATACCCCGGACCAGGAGATCGTATATCGGGATCTCGTCCGCTACGACTATCTCACTTTGGGAAAGCGGGTAGCTCAGCTGGCCCATGCCCTGAACCAGCTCGGGGTGAAGGAGGGGGATACGGTGGCGGTCATGGACTGGGACAGCCACCGCTATCTGGAATGCTACTTCGCCGTTCCCATGATCGGCGCTGTGCTGCACACCATCAATATCCGGCTGGCACCGGATCAGCTTCTGTATACCATCAACCATGCCGAGGACGACGTCATCCTGGTCAACTCCGACTTTCTGCCTCTGCTGGAGGGGGTGAAGGATGACATCAAGACGGTCAAGAAGTACGTGCTCCTTACGGACAAGGAGGAAAAGCCGGAGACGAGCCTCGAGCTGGCCGGGGAGTACGAGGAGCTTTTGCAGCCCAATCCCAGCGATTACGACTTTCCCGACTTCGACGAGAATGTGATCGCCACCACCTTCTATACCACCGGCACCACCGGCATGCCCAAAGGGGTCTACTTCAGCCACCGTCAGCTTGTCCTGCACACCCACGGCCTGCTGCACACCCTGTGCGGATTCAAGTCGGTCATCGAGCTGGATTCCAACGACATCTACATGCCGCTTACGCCGATGTTCCACGTGCACGCCTGGGGCGTGCCCTATTTTTCCACCTTTATCGGGACCAAGCAGATCTACCCCGGCCGTTACGAGCCGGAGATGCTCCTCAAGCTCATTCTTTCCGAGAAGGTGACTTTTTCCCACTGTGTTCCCACCATCCTGCACATGCTGCTCAGCAGCCCGGCGGTGCAAAAAGCGGATCTCTCCGGCTGGAAGGTGATCATCGGCGGCTCGGCCTTGTCCAAAGGGCTGTGCCGCGAGGCCCTTAAGCGGGGCATCAACGTTACCACCGGCTACGGGATGTCCGAGACCTGCCCCATTCTGACCGTGGCCAACTTAAAGCCCTACATGCTGGACTGGGATCTGGAGGATCAGATAGAGGTGCGGACAAAAACCGGTCTGCCCATTCCGCACGTTCAGTTGCGGATCGCAGATCCCATGGGCAATCCCCAGCCTCATGACGGGCAGTCCACCGGGGAGCTCGTGGTTCGCTCCCCCTGGCTGACTCAGGGCTACCTCAAGGAGCCGGAGAAGAGCGAGGAGCTCTGGACCAACGGCTGGCTGCATACCGGAGATGTGGGCTATATCGATCAGCTGGGCTATCTCAAGCTCACCGACCGACTGAAGGACGTGATCAAAACCGGCGGGGAATGGATCTCCTCCCTTACCCTGGAGGATATCATCAGCCAGCACGAGGCTGTGAGCGAAGTGGCGGTGGTGGGCATTCCGGACGAGAAGTGGGGCGAGCGCCCTCTGGCCTTGGTGGTACTCAAGGAGGAGTACAAAGGAAAGCTGTCCTCGGATGAGATCAAGGGCTTCGTGCTCAAGTTCGTGGAGGAGGGGACGATCCCCAAGTACGGCGTCCCGGACCGCATCGAGGAGGTGGAGGAGATCCCCAAGACGAGCGTGGGGAAGCTGAACAAGAAGGAAATCCGCAAGCAGTACTGGTAATGCCAAATCCCCCGGGGCGATCGCCCTGGGGGACTTGGTATTGCAAAAGGGAAAATTTTTTGCTTATTTGGCTTACCGGACAGTCAATAGAAACAAGCTTTTAACTCTCGAATAAGGAGGTGAGGCATAATGGTGATTTGATAGGCTTGGCTAAGGGGTTTCAAGCGTTTTCCGGTGCAACTTTGAAGCAAACGGAGGAAGGAAGGATGAAGAAGCTTGTCTTTCGCATCGGGTTGATCTTGCTGTCTTGTTTGGTTTGTGTCGCTAGCGCTTGGGCGCAGGAGGAGTCCAAGGACATCACCGAGGACGTGCTCACCGGTCCGGGAAGCGTGAGTGTCACCACCAAGAAAGGCATCCAGATGAGCTTTGGGGCTCAGGTACGCATGATCCCCACAACGGAGTCAGACTGGGATTTCGGGATGGGGGATGATCTGCAAACCGCTGGATATCTTGGTGGACTTTACAATGATTCCTTGTTCAAGGTCCATCTGAACGAGTCAGGCTGGGTGAATAACGGCTATATCCGCTCAGAATCGAGGCTCTATTTCAATGCCTTGCCGGAAGACAGGAAGTGGAGCTTTTATGCCGCTTTGGAGTACGACCGCCCCATTGACACTGATACAGTGGACAACAGAGGTGGGGAAGATGCCTCCAGCAATTTCGGTTTGGAGCGGTTGCATGCCACCTATGCCTTGCCCATGAATATGCGCTTTCATGCCGGCTGGGATGTATGGGGCGTGGATATTATCGACGGCGGTGGGCTTGTATACGGTGACGACAATCCTGGTTTCTGGCTCACAGGCGATTACGATACCTGGAGCTTCAACGTAGGCTACTTCAAGCTGGATGAAAACAACTTCCAAACCTCAACTGAATTTTTTGATCGGAAAGTGGCTGGAGTTCCGCCATTAACATTAGAAGATTGGGAAGATGAAGACAGATCCTTGTATGCAGGATACTTAACATTCAATGTAAACAAGGATCATAAGATTCAACCCTTTTATGCCTATGATAGAATTCGAAGCGTACCGGTGCAGGATTTCCTGGGATTTCTATCCGGTGGCAATGCTGGAGTCGCCACAGGGGAAAAGGTAAAAACCGACTCCCACCACATAGGGGCCTATTATACCGGAAACTTCGGCCTGCTTGAGCTGTTCGCCGAAGGCGTCTATCAGTTCGGGAGTGCGGATGACACCGGATTACCTCAGGACGACTTCGATATTTCCGCTTTCGCATTCGCCGGGGACGTTGCCCTGGAGCTGAAGGACTTTGTTGGATTCAGTCTCAAGCCCCATGCCGGATTTGTCTATACCTCCGGCGATGACGATCCGGATGACGATGAGCTCAACGGCTATATGGGAGTGGAGAACGCACAGCGCTTTTCCCAGTACTGGGGCGGGGAGAACACGATTGTCGGGGACACGAACTTTGTTTTCGGCTCTCTGCTCTATGGATACCTGCCTGAGCTCTACGGCAACGGGACCCCGGTCTTTACCGGAGGGCTGCAGAACGGGGCCGGCTACGGCGGCGGACGGGGCGACAACCCAGGCTTGACCATGTCCAGCTTGGGGCTGACCGCCACTCCCAAGAAGTTCATCATTATCCGCTCCAACGTGAACTCCTTCTGGTGGAACGAGGACTTTGTAGTGCAGAGCTTTGCGGCTCCGAACAATCCAGTTACAGGGCAACCTGTTTCTACGAAAATTGATTCCGGCTACGTAGGCACGGAATGGGACAATGAGCTCACGGTGGCCATGAGCAAAAACACCTTTGTAAAGGGCCAGGCCTCCTTTTTCTTTCCGGGCGACGGGATTGAGGACGTTACCAGTGCCCTCACTGCGACACCCATGGGGCCCGGAAAAGAAAGCGACGACATTGCCAGCCGCTGGGCGGCTGAGCTCATCTGGAAGTTCTAAAATACAGGATGCATTCAGGACTGAATGCATCCTGTATTCACTCGAAGCGTATTGTTGAGAAACGTGAGTGCGGCTCTCAGGCCGCACTCACGTTTCTAAAGGGTGGATGTATGCTGCATCGAAGCGGATATCTCGTTCTTTTGGCCGTATTGGGGCTTTTCATTTCCGGCTGCGCTCCTTTGAGCTCCGGACCGGACGTGGCTTCCGAAGAAAAGGCGGAAGATCAGAAGTACTCCAGCGCCGAGGTGCGGCGCATGTTCGTGGACCAACCCTTTCTCGCCTCGGGCGACTACTTCCGTGAGCGAACCCGGGACAATGCCACCGGATACAACATCGAGCTGGGGAAAAAGACCCAGGCGGTGCAGGAGAGGCAGGAGTCCATGGAGAAGCGAATCGCCAGGCTGGAACAAGGGCAAGGGGAGAAAAAGGACCAGGAGCAAGAGCTTCAAGCCGAGGAACAAGGGCCTGAGTACTCCATCAGCGAGTCCGTTTCGGATAATGGGAAGGTGCTGCAGCTGAAGATGGGGCTGCTTGCGGATTCCAACCAGGTGGCCCACGAGGTGGCTGCAGCCATTGAAAAAGCGGCCAGGCAGGAGTCCTCGGAGCGGCATATCCTCTTTGTCTCCGAATCCAAGCTTCGCGAGGTCCTGGCTCCCACCGATTGCCTGGAGAAGAAGGATCTGGGCTGCATTAGCAGGGTGACCGGGCTCTATCCCGGGGTGCGGATGCTTTTCCTGGTGGAATCCTGCTCCATTCCGGAAAGCATGCCCGGGAAGGCGAGCTTGCGGATCAATGTGGTGGATACCGGGCTCCTGCATCGCTATCCGGTCATTGAGCTGTCTCAGGAGGTGCAGTCCAGGGAGGAGGCGAGGCTGTTCCTCCAGCAGGCCATCCACAGGGTGCTGGACTATGCCGCGGACAGGTCCGGCCTCATGCCCCGCCATGCCAGAGTGTTCAATGTGCAGGGCGAGCGGTGCTACCTAAGCGCCGGAGAAAAGTCGGGACTGAAGCCCGGCATGCGGCTGGAGCTGGTGAGCGATGGTGAGCTGGTGACCTCTCCCACCGGGGTGCCGGTGGGGTGGATGGCCGGCGAGACCAAGGGCCTGATTGAGGTGGACAGCTTGTTTGGCGAAGATGCCGCGGCCTGCTCTGTTGTCGAGGGCGAAGCTCCGGAACAGGGTGATTATGCCTTGCCGAAGGATTGAATCGAATATGGGCCCTGGCGGTTAACCGCCAGGGCCCATATTCGATGCTTACTCCTTCTCCCGCCAGATTCTGGCCCCCACCCGGGAAAGCTTTTCCTCCATGCGCTCGTAGCCCCGATCGAGGTGGTAGATGCGCCGCACAGCCGTTTTTCCGGAAGCCGCAAGCCCGGCCAGCACCAGGGAAGCGCTGGCCCGCAGGTCCGAGGCCATGACCGGGGCGCCGATGAGCTTGCGACCGCCCTGAATGAAGGCCGTATCCCCGGACAGCTTGATCTTGGCCCCCAGGCGCATGAGCTCCAGGGCGTGCATGAAACGATTCTCGAAGATGGTCTCCTGGATCATCCCCCTGCCCTCTGCCACGCACATCAGGGCCATGAGCTGGGCCTGCATGTCCGTCGGAAACCCGGGATAGGGCTGGGTGACCACATCGATGCACTGCAAGGGCCCTTTGGACCAGGCCCGCACCCCGTCCTCCTCGACGCTTATTTTCATGTCCAGCTCCCGGAGCTTCAACAGGACATTGTCCAGAGCGTCGGTTGGACAGTTGGCGATTCTGAGATCGCCCCCGGTAATGCCGGCCGAGGCGATGTAAGTCCCGGCTTCGATCCGGTCGGGCATAACTCGGTAGGCGCTGCTGTTGAGCCGAGAGACGCCCTGGATGGTGATCACGCTCGTTCCGTGGCCTTGGATTCGAGCCCCGCAGGCATTCAGAAAGTTGGCCAGGTCCGATATCTCCGGTTCTCTAGCCACGTTTTCCAGGATGGTTTCGCCCTCGGCCAGGATTGCCGCCATGAGCAGGTTCTCGGTGCCGCCGACCGTGGGCAGGTCGAAGACGATCCGGGCTCCGCGGAGCTTATCGCAGCGGGCCTGGATGTATCCGGACTCGATCTCGAACTCGGCCCCCATCCTTTCCAGGGCCTGGAGGTGGAGATCTATGGGGCGGCTGCCAATGGCGCATCCGCCGGGAAGGGAGACCGAGGCCCGGCCCAGTCTGGAAAGAAGCGGCCCGAGACAGAGAACCGAAGCCCGCATGGTGCGGACAAGTTCATAAGGGGCTTCGGGCTGGAGATTGTTCCCGGCGAGAATCCTGGCTTCTCCATCCTCCATTTGGGCCCGGCAGCCGAAAAGGCGGAGCAGCTCCATGGTGGTGTGGATATCCTTGAGGTCCGGGATCCCTTTGAGCGTCACCTCTTCGGGGACCAGCATGCAGGCCAGCAGGATAGGCAGGGCGGCGTTCTTGGAGCCGCTGATGCGGACTTCGCCTTGCAGAGGAAGGCCTCCTTCTATAACCAGTCGATCCATGGCGATGATCTTCCTATAGCGGGTTAATGGTTAAAGGCATGTTTTTGCAGGTGCGTTTGGGAACAAAGAAAAGAGGATGGCCGGAGCCATGCTATGCGCTATGCGCTATGCCTCCCAATGGTCTGCGTGCAGACCGCTGGGAGAAACCCTTGACCAAGGCCGCGACGTGATTTACATTGATAAATCCAACGACATGGTGGGTGTAGCTCAGGAGGTAGAGCACTTGGTTGTGGCCCAAGTGGCCGGGGGTTCAAGTCCCTTCACCCACCCCATAAAAAGCCGCGTTTCATAGACGCGGCTTTTTTTTGTGACTCATCAGCGCAGCCTCTGGCTGCGCTGATTTATGGGGATTGAATCAAAAGAAAATAACCCATTGATGTTTATCGAATATATGCTGAATGTCTCTATAGCCAAGTTGATCAAAGAAAGAAACTCTCTCTAAGCTGCTCCCCTTGCCAAGGGGAGCTCCCGGCACTCAGGGTTGATGTAATGATCTCCCAGTGTCCATGAAGGCACATAAGGAGTTTATGGCATAAGGCTCAGCTATATATCCCGAAACTGAGTGCCGGGTGAGGGGTTAGAAAGTTGAGTTTCATACGAGTCGTTTTTTCCTTACGTCCTGAATCTCCCTCTTCGCTCTGCGCCATGCGCTCTGCGATTAGTATTTCTTGCCATCAGCTGTGAGCTGTGAACTGAACCGTGAACTGGGAACTTCGATTCAACTGTGAACCGTGAACTTTGAACTCTCAAGCTATTTCTTCCTCAGCTTGCGCGTATCCCCCACCCGCATGGTCAGCTTTTCCTTATCCAGTTGCTCCAAGAGAGGGATGCTGTACTTCCTGGTCAGGCCGGTCAAGTTCTTGAAATCTCCCGGGGTGAGATCCTCGTGCTCGGCAAAGTAGTCCAGGACCATCTTTTTGATCCGCTCCAGGGCCTGCGTGCTGAAGTAGAGGCCGTCCTTGACCTTGACAAGCTTGCCTTCGTCCGTGAGCAGCCTGAGCACAGGCAGGGCTTCCTTCTGGCTCACCTGAAGCTCCTCTAAGACCCCGTTGAGGTTGGGCGGGGTGATGCCGCCGCGCTCATAGGCCTTGATGAGGTCCTCCTTGAGCTCGGATTGATCCCTGGCCAGCGAGATGGTGTGCTCCGGCAAGCGAAGGACGTCCTGATCTGTAACCAGCCGCTGCTTTTTAAGGCACTGCTCGAGCAAAAAGTGGACCAGCTTTGGCGGGAGCTCACGCCCCCATTCCGAGGTGATGCGGCTTCTGGAAATGCCGGTTTCCATGGGATGGTTGCGGTGATGCCGGGCTATGTAGTCCAGCAGATCCTCGATCAGATCCTGGAGCAGCTGGCCCAGGACGTAGCGCTGCTCCTCTCTGTCGAAAAGAAAGATCTCCTGTTTGGCGGACATGTCCTGGAGGAGCTTATGCAGCCTTTTGCTGGACTGATTGGTCATCACCCGGAGGGTCGGCTCGGTGAGGCCCGTGGGCCCGGCCATCTCCAGCTGGGTCAGGACCAGGCTGTGCGGGTCCTCTTCCGACAGGGCCCGGACCTGATCCACTTGCTTGGAAAAGCGCTTGACCTTGCGTCCCAGAGGGTTGAGCAGCTTGCCTCCGCCCACGGTGCGCAGCGGTGAAAAGGAGCGGATGACGAACCGATCCCCGTAAGCCCCCACCATGGGGGAAGGAAAGCGGACCTGGGCCACAACGGTTTCCCCGGGAGCGACCTCCTCGGCGTCCAATAGATAGATCCGGGCTAGGACCTCTCGGGTTCCGTGGTGGAAGTGGAGCTCCTTGCGGTGCTTGAGGGAGCGCGGCGAGGAGCTCAGACAGGTGAGCTCCACATCCCAGACGTAGCTCGGAAGGAGCGTGTTGGGCCGGGCCAGGACATCCCCGCGCTGCAGGTCCTCCACCTCCAGCCCGGCCAGGTTCAGGGCGGTGCGCCTTCCGGCGGACACCGATTCCACGCTTTGGCCGTGCACCTGGACGCCGCGAATCTTGCTCTTGGTTTCTTCCGGATAGATGAGGACCGGCTCGCCCAGGGAAATCTTCCCGGACACCAGGGTTCCGGTCACCACGGTGCCGTGGCCGCGCATGGTGAATACCCGGTCCACTGGCAGCCGGAACAGGTCGGTGTCGCTTCTGGCCTCCAGCCCGGCAGCTTCTTCCTGCAGGGCCTTTTTCAGCTCCTCGATGCCGTGCCCGGTGTGGGCGGAGACCGGAAAGATCGGAGCTTCGGCCAGAAAGGTGGTGGACAGGAAATCCTCGAGCTCCTCCTGGGCCAGCTCCAGGAGATCCTGGTCCACCGTATCGGTTTTGGTCAAGGCCACGATGCCTTTTCTGATGCCCAGCAGGGAGCAGATCTCCAGGTGCTCCTGGGTCTGGGGCATGATCCCCTCGTCGGCAGCCACGGTGAGCAGGACGAAATCTATGCCCGCAGCTCCGGCAACCATGTTCTTGACGAACTTCTCGTGCCCGGGAACGTCTACGATGCCCAGCCTCTGTCCATCCGGCAGGTCCAGAAAGGCAAACCCGAGCTCTATGGTGATGCCCCGTTTCTTCTCGTCCTTGAGCCGATCGCAGTCAATGCCGCTCAAGGCTTTGATAAGGGTTGTCTTACCATGATCGATATGCCCGGCCGTTCCCATGATTACCGGCATAAATCGCCTCGCCCGTTAAAGCTTATGCTGCAATCCATCTCTTTTTCCTTTTCATTCAGTGCACGGCAGCCCTGCCAAACGGCAAGCAGCAGGGCCTCAAGCGGCAACTAGGAACGATATCCTTCTTGAGGCCTAAATGCAATATTTGAGCTTGAAGTTTGGATCAGGCTAAGCTACACTTTCGCTTTTGAAAAATTTTCCACCGAAGGCAGGCTCCCGGGTACAGCCTTCTTCTCTATGCGCTCTGCGCCAAGCAGAGCCAGCTTTGAGCTCTGAACTGCACTTTGAACAAACGCTCCAGGTTTGAAGAGATGTATAAAATGCAAGGGAGAAGGGGATGCAGGACGTCTTAGAAAAACAGCGCACCTACGCTCTGGTTGGAAGCAGTGGATCGGGCAAGACCTCGCTGGCGGAAATGATTTTTTACAATACCGGCTTGACCAACCGTTTGGGCTCGGTCCCCAACGGCAATGCCACGCTCGACTTCGAGCCCGAAGAGGTGAAGAAGGGAGGAAGCATTCAGCCGGGCTTCGCTGTCTACACCTGGAAGAAGAACCGGCACTTTGTGATTGACACGCCGGGCGACAGCAATTTTCAGGGCGAGCTCCCCTATCAGATGGTAGCTGCGGATGCCATCGTCTATGTCCTGGATGCAGTGGACGGAGTGAAAGCGCAGGACAAAAAGCTGTGGCGGGACATACGGTCGCTTAACCTGCCGGTTATGGTTGTGATCAACAGGATGGACCGGGAGCGGGCCGATTTTGATTCCGCGCTCAACGGCCTGACCGAGGTTCTCGGTGTCAAGCCGGTGCTTAACTATCTGCCTATCGGAGCCGAGGCCGACTTTCAAGGCGTGGTGGATGTCCTGGAGGGCAAGGCCTATTATTTTGCTGCCGAGGGCAAGCTTGAAGAGGGCGAAATACCAAGCAAGCTGCAGGATAGGGTGGCCGAGCTCCTGGAGACTACCGTGGAGAATATCGCCGAGAGCGATGAGGAGCTCATGGAGAAGTACCTGGAGGAAGGCGAGCTTTCGGCCCAGGAGATCAAAGACGGTCTGCACAAGGGCGTGGTCAACGGTGACGTGGTGCCGGTGTGCGCTGCCGCGGCAACGGAGAACAAGGGCGGAGCCCTGTTGCTCCCCATGATCCAGGACCTGCTGCCCTCGCCCCTGGAGCGGGCTCCCTGGAAGGGCCAGGACGGCAGCGAGCGGGAGTCCTCGCCGGATGCACCCATGGCCAGCTTTGTGTTCAAAACCATGACTACCCCCTTCGGAGGCCAGCTGAGCGTATTGCGGATTCTCTCGGGCAAGGCCGCCTCGGACATGCCGGTCTTCAATCCGGTGAAGAGCGCCAAGGAAAAGCTGGGCCAGCTGCAATGGATCGTGGGCAAGAAGCAGGAGCCGTGCAAGGAGGAGGTCGGCCCCGGAGCCATCGTGGCCGTGGCCAAGCTCAAGAATACCAGCACCGGGGACACCATCTGCTCCGAGAAGGACTCCTTCATTCTGGATAAGCCCAAGCTGCCGCCGCAGCTCCTGTCCTATGCCCTGACCGGGGAGAACAAGGAGGACGAGGAGAAGATGATGATGGCGGTGCAGAAGATCCTGGAGGAGGATACGAGCCTCAAGCTGGAGCACAAGGAGGAAACCAAGGACATTGTCCTCTCTGGAATGGGGCAGCTGCACATAGAAAACGTGGTGGAGAAGGTCCGACGGCGCAACAAGGTCGAGGTCCAGCTCCAGACCCCGAAGATCCCCTACCGGGAAACCCTCAAGGGAAACGCCGAGGTGCAGGGGCGATATAAAAAGCAGACCGGCGGCAGGGGCCAGTTCGGAGACTGCTGGATTCGAATCGCCCCCAAGGGGCGCGGGGAAGGCTATGAGTTCGTCAATCAGATCGTGGGCGGCGTGATTCCGAAAACCTTCATTCCGGCTGTTGATCAGGGGATTCAGGAGACCGCCAAGAAGGGTCCCTTGGCCGGCTATCCGGTGGTTGACTTCCAGGTGAATCTCTTCGATGGCTCCTATCACAGCGTCGACTCTTCGGAAATGGCCTTCAAGATAGCCGGATCCATGGCCTTCAAGAAGGCTGCTGAAAAGGCCGGTTTGACCCTTCTGGAGCCGATCATGAAGCTAACCATTTCCGTGCCGGACGAGTACATGGGGGACGTGATCGGCGACATCTCCAGCCGCAGGGGGCGGGTCATGGGCTATGAGTCCAATCAGGGAATCACCGAGATCCAGGCGCAGGTCCCCATGTCCGAGGTGCTCAAGTATGCCCCGGACTTACGGGCCATGACCGGCGGCCAAGGGGTGTTCACCATGGAGTTCGACCACTACGAGGAGTGTCCGCCGCAGATCCAGGAAAAGATACTCGAAGAGGCGAGAAAAGGCGACGAATGATCAGCTCTGCCGCGGATCAATACGTTTGCCGATCTACGTGAATGGTGTTGCCATAAGCCGCCTACGGGCGGCTTTTTTCTTGATCTCGGCGCAGCCAGCGACCGCGCTGCTACAGCGGGATTGTTTGCAGCAAGCTCCGTGTGCAGAAGCCGCGGTGGCCCGCGGCGGTCCCAGTGAAGATGCGTCTGTAAAAAGGCTCCCAAAAGGTATGCTACGTCTCGTTTTCCGAAACATCTTCTTTCTGACGGTGTTCATCTTCATGACGGTACTCGTATCCCTGTCCGTCATTGGGCTCAGCCGATTCAGGAAAACCGAGCTTCTGCGGCGCAGGCTGGAGCTCATCTGGGCCAAGTCGGCGGTTTTTGCCAGCGGCGTAGAGCTGCAGGCGCTCCAGCTGCCGACCCTTGATCCGAAGCAGAACTACATCTTTATATCCAACCACCAAAGCCATCTGGATATACCGATCATCCTTTCCCTGTTCGACTCCTTTTTCCCCAGGTTCCTGGCCAAGGAGTCTCTGTTCAGGATTCCCGTCTTCGGCCCCGGGATGCGCAATACGGGCCACTTGACCGTGGACCGGGAAAACCGGCGTCAGGGGATGAAGGATCTGCAGGTCGCTGTGGATAAGGCGCAGTCCGGAGAATCGGTGCTCGTTTTTCCGGAGGGAACCCGCAATACTATGGCCAGCCTGCAGGACTTCCAAAGCGGCGCCTTTATCCTGGTGGTGAAAAGCAATCTCCCTATGGTTCCGGTGATCATCGACGGCAGCCGCGATGTCCTCCCCAAGGGTTCCGTTTTCGTGCGTCCGGGCCCGGTGAGGATCAAGGCGCTGGACCCCTTGGACTGGGCCGGAAAGTACACCCTGAAGGAGAGGGATCGCTTGAAGCGGGAGCTTTGGGAGCTCATGCAAAATGAATACTTGGAGTTGCAGCAATGGGACAAACAGAACCGGCAGTAACCATCTATCCGATCGGCGGACTGGGCGAGATCGGTCTTAACTGCCTCCTTTTGGAGAGCGCTCAGGGAGCCGTGCTCATAGATTGCGGGCTCATGTTTCCGGATGATTTCCACTACGGGGTGGATGTTGTCATCCCCAGATTGGAGTTCATTCTGGAGAAGAAAGACAAGCTGAAAGGGGTAGTGCTCACCCACGGGCACGAGGATCATATCGGGGCTTTGCCCTGGCTGATGCGCGATCTGAACGTTCCCATATACAGCTCCTCCTTTACCCTGACCCTGGTGGAAAACAAGCTTCGGGACAACGCCCTGACCGATGCCGATGCCATTGAGCTCCATCCGGTTCAGCCCCTGGACAGGATCGAGCTCGGGGATTTCGCCTTCAATTTCTTCCCGGTCTGCCACTCCATCATCCAAGGCTACGCCCTGGGCATGGAAACCCCTGTGGGTCGGATCCTGCACAGCGGGGACTTCAAGATCGACCGCAACCCGCTGGGCGGCCACTTCACGGACCTGGAGTCCATCTCCGAGTTTGCCAGACCGGGCATCAAGCTCCTGCTTTCGGACTCCACGAATGTGGAGCGGGAAGGGTTCGCCCTGACCGAGAAAGAGGTCAAGTCCACCCTGCAGGAGATCTTTACCCAGGCCAGGGGGCGCATCCTGCTCACCCTGTTCTCCAGCCACATCCAGCGCATCCAGGAGATCTTCGACCTGGCCAGGCAGTTCGGCCGCAAGATGGCGGTGAGCGGCAAGAGCCTGCTCAACAACATCGATATCGCCCGCAACCTGGGGCATCTGGATCTTTCCGACGAGAGCTTCTGTCAGCTGGACCAGCTGAGCGATCTGCCGGACGAGAAGGTGGTGCTTCTGGTCACCGGATCGCAAGGGGAGCCCATGTCCGCTCTGACCCGTCTGGCCGAGGGGACGCACAAGCAGCTGCGCATCCACCCCGGTGATACGGTTGTGATGTCCTCGCGGTTCATCCCGGGAAACACCAAGGCCATTACCAAGGTGATCAACCGCTTGTACAAGATGGGCGCCGAGGTGATGTACGAAAAGGTGCAGGCGGTTCACGCCTCCGGGCACGCCCACATGGAAGAGCTGAAGATCATGATCCACACGGCCG
>CAZQPF010000077.1:0-231 GCA_964595165.1 uncultured Desulfohalobiaceae bacterium | reverse complement strand
TCTTCATTCCCGTTCACGGGGAGTACCGGCATCTGTTCAAGCACGTGGAGCTGGCCAAGCAGTGCGGAGTGGCCCCTGAGCGGTCCATCCTGCTCGAGGACGGCCAGCCCTTGACTCTGCTGCAGCAAGGGGTCCGGTTCGAGGATGAGTTTTCCTCCCGCTCCGTGCTGGTGGACGGCAAGGGGGTCGGGGATGTGGGCAACGCCATCCTCCGCGAGAGGCAGCTGCTGG
>CAZQPF010000076.1:0-14705 GCA_964595165.1 uncultured Desulfohalobiaceae bacterium | reverse complement strand
AGCAAGAGTGAAGAGCAGAAATCTGAGCTTGAGACACAAAGCGCATGGCGCATAGCGAAGAAGGGAATTCCAGAGCGAAGATAAAAGATCAAAGAGATAAACCCAAAGCATTCACAGCCAAATGAGAACATGAATATCAGCAAGAGAAACATCGTGTTACTCAAAAACTTTTGACTGTTGAGAGAATTCTGTGGTCAATGGAAAACTTCCAGCTCAAGCCCACAGGAGCGCGCAGACGATCACGGCCGCGCTGGCCGCAAGCCCTGCGCAGGCCAGAAAGACGAGCATGTAGATCTCCCAGCGGCTCATCCGGGAGGATCTGGGCTTGGTGACAAAGTCCTCGGCTTCCAAGGGCAAAAAGCGGGCCCGTTGCTGATCGGAGAACTGATCGTTTTTAAGGGCCCAGAAAAATGCGAGGAAGGCCATCAGCAGGCCAAGGCTCATGTAGCTCAGAAAGTAGGGGAAGTACATGATCGTTCGCTACATTCAGATATTTTGAGCGCTTGGTTCGAACTTCGTGCTCCGGGTTTCGATATTGGGCCCATCTTTGACTGCAAATATATCATGTATGATACGTGTCCGCCATTACTGTATCAGCGGGACGAGGTCTGCCATCACGGCTCGTTGGCGGCATCGATGCCTTTGGGCTCGGTGTCCGCATCGCTCTGATTGATGAAGTAGTTGGCCACGTAATCCCCGACCTCCCAGATCTTCTCCGACTCCAATGACTTCTTGAAATAGGGCATGGCCGTGCCGGTGATGCCGTTCATGATCTGATAATAGAGGATGCCGCCGGATACCCCCCGATCACGGAGAATGGTGAAGTTCAACGGGGGCGGATAGAGGTACGGCTGGGCCGGGCCCATGCCGTCGCCGATCGGGCCGTGGCATCCGATGCAGAAGTTCTGATAGATATTGTGGCCCCTGGCCAGGCTCGCGTTCGTCGTGGGGTAGGGATTGGGAATGCTGCGCCACCCTTTGGGCACCTTGGAATGGAGCCACTCCACGTTCTGGACCGGCCCCTTTTCATAGGCGGCTATCGCCCGCTCCTTCCAGTACTTCTGACGCGCCACCCGCCTATCTGCATCCCTGAGGCCCAAGCTCTGCACATATGCGGTCAGCTTGTCGAGCTTCTCCTGGCCCAGAAACTCGAAGGCCGGCATGATGGAAAGCGGGCTTGTGTAGCGCGGGTTGATGAAGTGGGCTTTATGCCAGTCGTCCGGATGCTCACCTCCTTCCTGGGACAGGTCAGGCCCGGTCCGTTGCGATCCGAGCAAGATGGGCCGATCGGCCACATAATCCCCGGCCTGGGCGATGCGCTGCGCCCCTATGCCCCAATCGAAGCTGCGGATGGACTGGCTGTGGCAGTAAACGCAGCCGTTGGCGATGTAGATCTCCCGCCCCGCCTGCTCCTGAGCGGTCCGCTGCCGGAAGATTTCCGAGGGCCTGGTTTGCGAGGTATGGTACAAGGGCAGGACCACGACGACGAAAACCACGGCCATGAGGATGAGCACGATCCCGACAACGATCACTGCGGGGGTCATCTTCATGCTCATCTGCCGCCTCCTGCCGGAAGGAAGATGGAGCGGGCGATGTTATAGAACCCGAGCAGGGCGGAGACGAACACGAGCAGCCCCAGAGAGGCGCGAATGACGTAGTAGACGTGAATCTCCGGCAGCACCCGATAAACCGTTTCCCCACTCAGCCAGGCACTGCCCTGAATGAGCCCGGCTATGGTGAGGATCACCGTAAACCCGACCACGCCCATGAGGATGAGCCAGTACTGAAAATCGGCCAAAAGCCGGCTGAACAACGGCTTGCCGGTAATGCGGGGAAGGATGAAGTACAGGCCGCCCAGGGCGATCATGCCGGAGAACCCGAGAACGCCGATATGGGCGTGCCCCACAACCCAGTTGTTGAAGTGGGTCACCCGCTGGACCTGGGGAAGAGCCATCATGGAGCCCTGGATGCTCACGAAGAAGTACATGATGGTGCCGGTGAAGACGAACTTGGCCCCGATGTCGGCGTGAATTGCACCTAGCTTCCCTTTGGCGGTGTACCAGATGTTGATGAGGAAGGCCATGACCGGGATGACCATGGCCACACTGTCCACGATGGCCACCACCTTGAGCCAGGTGGGTACCGGGACCTGCAGCAGGTGGTGCGTGCCGATATGGGCGTAGACCACGATGAGGGCCCAGAAACCGAGCAGAGACAGGGTGTGGCTGTAGAGCGGGGCCTGGATCGCCTTGGGGATCACGTAGTAGGCCACTCCGATGGACAGCGGGGTCAAGAGGAGGCCGAAGATGTTGTGCCCGTAGAACCAGAGGAGAATGGCGTCCGGAATGCCCAGCAAAGCCCCGGAGTCCGGCTTCCAGACCACATTGCCCAGAGCGTAGGTCAAAAAGGTCAGGATCACTGCGGCGCAGACATACCAGATGGAGACGTAGAGCAGGGGCTCCTCGCGCTGGCGCACGGTCATCAGGAAGTTGAAGATGAGGCAGGCGAAGGCGAAGAGGATGAGGATGTCCACCGGCCAGACGAGCTCGGCGTACTCCCGTCCCTGGCTGTAGCCGGAGAGCAAGCTGAACACCGAGGCCAGGAGCATGATGTTCCAGGCGGCTACGGTGAAAACGCCCAGCTTTTCGCTGTACAGCCTCGTCTGCAGCACCCGGGGGACGACATAGAAGGCCGCGGCCAAAAGCCCCGGGGTGACGAAGCCGAAGAGCACCATATTGACATGGGTCGGCCGCACCCGGCCGAACACGAGCCCGCCCACGTTCTCCGTAATGTCCGGGGCAATGAGCTCCGTTGCGCCCAAAAGCCCCATAAAGGTGGCCACGATCATCCAAAAGGCTGAGGTGAGGCAAAAGCCTTTGGCTGTGGCGTACCCGGAGGTTGTTCTCGTTTCCGTTCCGCTCAAGTCAGTCGTCCTTTCCGGTTATCTTTCAGGAAGCTCGCTCCTTTCTTCGACGCTGGAAAGCGCAATGCAAACAGTTGATGTCGCATAGCGCAGAGGCTTTTGCATAAAACCCTTATGACAACTGAATGCGGTGGGGATGATGCATCAACCCCAGCGCATTCAGTTGTGGCAGGCCAGCCAGCAGCCGACTTGGGCATCCCTTTTGCGGTGGCATTCCAGGCAAAAGCCCATCTTGAAGCGCTGGCCAAGGATGCGGTCCATGGTTTGCACCTTGCCGTGGCAGGCCTGGCACTGGATATCCCGCTTAAGATGGCGCTGATGGTTGAAGAACACGTGCTCCGGCAGAAAGTTCGCCTTGCGCCACGGCGTCGGGGTATCGGTGTCGAAGTAGCGGTGCTCCTTTCTGATTTGAGGATGATCGGCGATGATGTACTGGTGACAGTACAGGCATTTCTCCACCGGCGGTAGTCCGGGATATGTGGACCGCTCCACGTACGGATGGCAGAAGCGGCAGTTGATCTGCTTCACCCCGGCGTGGACCCGGTGGCTGAAGGGAATAGGCTGCTCGGCGCTCAAACGCGCCTCCGGAAGCACATAGACTATGTAGAGAAAGAGGAGAACGAGCCCGGCACAGGCAAAGGTAAAGAACAAAGGCCATCGGTTGTGGAAGAGCCGGCTCAGGAACTCCCCGAAGGCGGTAACAAAGCGCATCGGTTTGCCGCCGGTGCCGATGAGGATGCTCATCAGCAAAAGGGTGAGTACGGCGCTCGTGCCGAGGAGAACTTCCATTATGCGTCGCCCTCTTCAGCCGGAGTCTCCAATGCGGGGCCTTGCAGCAGCTCCGGGAAATGCTTCAAGAAGCCGAGCACGGTGGCCAGGAGCAGCCCGATAAATCCCAGAGCAATGAACAAGTCCGCCGGAGTGAGCGGAATGCCTCCGGTTTGAACCTCCAATGCCGGACCCAGAAGGAGGTAGTGCTCCAGCCAGATACCGAGAATCACCAGGGAGCACAGGCCGATCATCGCCTGAGGCACGGCCTTGATGCGGCGGTTGAGGAGCGTGATGAACGGCAGCACGAAGCAGACGGCGAACACCGTCCAGGCGATTCTGTTCCAGGGGGCGATGAAGGTCCGGGTGATGATATAGGCCGTTTCCTCGGGGATGTTGCCGTACCAGATAACCACCAGCTGACAGTAGAAAAAGTCGGCCCAGATGAGACAGAAAGCGAGGAAAAGCTTGCCCAGATCGATGTACTCCGAGTCGCTGACCTGAAAAGCCGCCTTGCGGCTTAGATGCAGGCAGGCAGCAAGGATGAACAAGGCCCCGAAGCCGATGTAGATGGCCTTGATAAAGGTGTAGGCCCCGAATAAGGTGGAGTACCAGTGGGGCTCAGCGGCCATGACCAGATCGTATCCCAGCAGGGAAAGGACCAGGGTAAAGGCTACCAGATAGAGGATGCCGAAAAGGTATTTGCGATGGGCATAGGCTTCCGGGTCCGGTTTCTTTCCTTGCCACAGTGCCGCCATTTTGGCCCGCAGACCGGAGGTGCCGGATATCTTGCCCAGCCTGAACCACAGGGCGTAGTACAGGTAGGCGAAGCCGAGCCCATAGAGCAGCAAAAGCCCCAGGAGATCCCGGGCAAACAGAAAAGGCAGGCTGAGCCAGACCTCCTTGCCGTGGTGCAGATCTGCGTGCAGCCAGGGAAAGACGTTCTCCCCTCCCAGAAAAAGGCCCAGAAAGAGCAGGAAGGAGACCGGGAAGAAGCTGGAAAAGGCTTCCGCAAGCGGAGCCAGGCGCAAGCTCCATCGAGCCTGCACCGTATTGGTCATGGCGGAAAAGAGGACCGCACCCTGGGCCATGGCTGAAAAAAGAAGAAAATTGACGAGGTAGGCCCGCCAGGCCACAGCCGCCTCTCCAAGAGCGAGGCTCCAGACAAAGGCCAGCAGGCCGATGATCATGAGCCCGAAAGCGAGGCGGAATGTTTTTACATACTGCATAAAAGCCGGCAACCGCTATCCGTGTGGTCAACTCACGTTTCCGAGATCCTGGCGCCCCTGCTCAGGAAAAAATCCCGCACCGCCTCCCGTTCCCAGGTCTCGCAGCCCACCGCCACCCCGAAATGCCGGCCGGAGCATTCCGTGGCATAGCCCGGCAAATCCTTATAAGCCGGGAGCTTGGTCAGCAGAATGAAGCCGAAAACATTGCCGAGCACGGAAAACAGCACTGCGAGCTCAAAGCCGACGATAAGAAAAGGGATGAAGGCCAGTACCGGCTTGCCTCCGACGATGAGATCCCAGCGTCCGGCAGTCAGCGAGGCGAGGAAATATCCGCTGAACAACCCGATGAGGCCTCCGGCCAGGGAAAACCAGCCCACAGGCGTCTTTTTCACGGCCAGGGCTTCGGAAATGTCCCGGCTGGGAAACGGGCCGTGCACGCTGCGCAGGCTCCAGGCCGTGGCCCGGATATCGCGGATGGCGGAAGCAGCCTGCCGATCGTCCTCGAAGAGGCCGGTAACCGTGATTCCCTGCCTAGCCATGGGCCCCTTCCTGGTGGAGCTTTTCCTTCATCTCGGTCATGGAGATGGAAGGCAGATGTTTCACGAACAGGAGGAACAGAAAGAAGAACAGGCAAAAGCTGCCGACAAGAATCCCGTACTCGATGAACGTCGGCGCATAGAAGCCCCAGGCGTGGGGAATGAAGTCGTGGGCCACGCTGCCGATGATGATCACGAATCGCTCGTACCACATGCCGATGTTGATGAGGATGGAGATGGCAAACAGCCAGACGAGCGAGGTTCGAAAGCGCTTGAAGAAGAACAGCAGCGGCACGAGGCTGTTGCAGATAACCATCAGCCAGAACTCGAGGGAGTAAGGCCCGGTGATGCGGTAGCGGAAGGACTCCAGCTCCACGCTGTTCTGGCTGTACCAGGCGATGAAATGCTCCGTCCCGTAGGAAAATCCCATGATGAGCCCGGTAAAGACGATGGTTTGCGCCACCCGCTCCAAGATCCGGATGGTGATGATGTTCTGCGTCCGGAACACCTGCCGCAAAGGGATCATCAGGGTGAGCACCATGGCCAGGCCGGAGTGGATGGCCCCGGCTACGAAGTAGGGGGCGAAGATCGTGGTGTGCCAGCCGGGGACGATGCCCAGGGCGAAATCCCAGGAAACGACGCTGTGCACCGAAATGACGAGCGGCGTGGCCAGGGCGGCGAACAGCAGGTACACCCGGGCATAGTGCCTCCACTGCTCCTGCTTGCCGGTCCAGCCCAGGGAGAGCACGGTGAAGACCTTCTTCCTCACGCCCGTCGCCCTGTCCCGGATGGTGGCCAGATCGGGTATCATGCCGGTGTACCAGAAGAGCACGCTCACCGTAAGGTAGGTGCTGATGGCCACGAGATCGAACATGAGCGGCGACTGGAAGTTGGGCCATAGGGTCCGCTGGTTGGGCACCGGGATCATGAAGTAGACCATCCAGACCCGGCCCAGATGGATAAAGGGGAACAGCCCGGCGGTGCAGATGGCGAACACGGTCATGGTTTCTGCGGCCCTGGCTATAGGGTTGCGCCATCCAGCCCGCAACAAATAGAGAATGGCCGAGATGAGCGTTCCGGAATGGGCGATCCCCACCCAGAACACGAAGTTGATGAGATAGGTGCCCCAATGGACGGGCGTGTTCTGTCCTCCGGCCCCGATGCCCACAAAGATCTGATACATCCAGCAGAGGGCGCCGAAACCGATGCCGCACAGCAGAACGGCGATAAGCGTCCAGTAGTACTTGCCGCCCGGCTGCAGGGTATCGAGCACTGTGTTGTCTATCTCTGCAAAGGTGAGTTGGCTCACGTCAGCGCAGCCTCCGGCGTCACTGAAATCTGAATTTTGCTTTCTTCAATAAAATTGCCATTACGTCAGATTTGCCGAAGGCAAAACTGACTCATACACCACCTTCCGCAGGTAGATCACTGCCGGCTTGGTATTGAGATAACCCATAACCTGATAGGCGCGACGATCAGCCGCCAGCTTCAAAACCCGGCTCGATTCGTCCAGGAGGCTGCCGAAAACGAGCGCCTCTGTGGGACAGGTCTGCACGCAGGCCGGGGTCACCTCCCCGTCCCTGATCATGCGGTTCTCGTTCTTGGCCTGGTTATGGGCCTCCTTGATGCGCTGGATGCAGAAGGAGCACTTCTCCATGACCCCTTTGGTGCGGACCGTAACCTCCGGATTGAGCTGCAGGTGGAGCGGCTCGGGCCACTGCCACTCGAACCAGTTGAAGCGCCGCACCTTGTAGGGGCAGTTCTGGGCGCAGAAGCGGGTTCCGATGCAGCGGTTGTATATCTGATTGTTCAAGCCCTCCTTGTTGTGATGGGGGGCGAACACCGGACAGACCGGCTCGCAAGGGGCGTTGTCGCAGTGCTGGCAGAGCATGGGCAGAAAGATGAGCTTATCCGGAGCATCCATGCGGCGATAGCGCTCGATGTGCAGCCAGGACATCTCCCGGCCGTTGATCACCTCCTCCTCTCCCACCACTCCGATGTTGTTTTCCGCATAGCAGGCTGCGGCGCAGGCGTTGCAGCCGATGCAGCGGTCCAGGTCCACGGCCATGGCCCAGCGGTAATCCTTGTGGTCGTGCGGAGGATAGAAGTCCCTCGTCCTGTCGTAGCCTTGGGCAAGAGGGAGGGTGAGAGGAAAATCGTGCATCCCCAAGCCGTACTTTTCTTTTTGGGCTTCGGTCTGCAGCTCTTCAAGACTGACGGTCAGGGCGATCTTCCGCCCGTGCTGATCCATGCTGCCGTCGGTATGGGCGAAGCGATGCTTGCGGCCCGTTCGTTCCAGAAAGACGTTCGATACGGCATACAAACCGGCCCCGGATAGCGGATCGAGCACCGCCTCCAGCAACTGCACCGGGTTAGCCCCCCTGTCCTTGGCATAGCGCCCGAAGGCCCTGTGGCCCAGACCGAGGGGCAGAGCCATCAAGCCGGGAACGATGCTCTCGCTTTCAAAGATCGGCCCCTCGATAACCTTGCCGCCATGCTTCAAGGACACGATCTCCCCATGGGCGATTCCCTCCTGGCGGGCGGTGCTGGGATGAACGAGCAGCGTGGACTGCCAGGCCACCTTGGTGATGGGATCGGGGATCTCGCACAACCAGGGCCGATTCGCTCCCCGCCCGTCGTAGAAGCGCAGGGAAGGAACGGCGATGAAGGAGGGCCGGTCTGTCTGGAGCTGCTCCGGTCCAGCCTGAAAATAGCGGCTGAAGCCGGTGCTCGGGCTCTCCGGCTGAGCTGCAGGCGTCCTTGCGTCGAATACTCCACCGGAGCTGACTGCCTGCAGCCAGTCCCGGGTATCGGAGATGCCCCAATCAGCGTGCAGCTCTTGGATGAGATACTCCTTGAAGGGACTGTCCGAAGTCCTCTCCCGGCCCAGGATGCGAAGCAACACATCGCCTACGTGGGGTGCCTGATTCAGGGGCTTCATGGCAGGCTGCAGGGTGGAGAGCAGGTTCTCCCGGCCGCCGTACTCGCTCCAGGACTCCAGGGGCAGGCTGGTGGGGAACACCAGATCGGCCTGCTCGGCAGTCTCGTCCAGAAAATTGGAAAAACAGGCCACAAAGAGATCCTTGCGCTTCAGGGTCGAGGTGGCCCTTGCCCCGGGAGGCAATGCATAGGTCGGATTGACCTCGTTGAGGAGCAATACCTCCGCCTTGCCCTGCTGCAGCTCATCAAACAGGGCCAGCTGCTCCTTTCGGCTGGAGGCCCTCTCGAGGCGGTGGTCTGAGCTGAAATCGATGTTTTTCAGCTCTGGATCAAGCAGGAGATTGAGCAGATTGACCGCAATGTTGGTCTGCAGATCGGCAGGGGAATGACACAGGCCCCCGGTTCCGAGCACCAGGGGGCTCCTGGCCTTTAGCAGCCCCCGAGCCACTTCGGTCAAGCCCTGGCTGGCGATGCCGGTGGCCTGTGCCACGTACTCCGGGCTGTAGGGCTCGGCAACTTGGGATATTTCTCGGAGCATTCTCTCCGGAAGGGCCGCAGGGGTTTTGCGCTGCAGGATCCAGCGCACCAGGCCCAGGCAAAGGATCGCCTCCGCACCGGGATGGCAGGCGATCCAGGTGTCGCTGTTGGCCGCGGTCAGGGAGCGGTAAGGGCCGACATGGTAATAAATCCCCTTTTTGCCGTCCGCATAGCCGTGCATGGCCTTGAACTGCCTGGCGTACTCCACAGGCGAGAGCCAGGTTTCCAGAAAATCGGCTCCGAACCCCAGGAGGAAGTCGGATTGATCAATGCGGTAGGAGGGGAGGCCGGATATGCCGAAGACGACCCGGTTGGCCTGCTTGAGGCCTTCATAGGCCAAGGGCTCGAAAAACAAGGGACCTGGCGAGCGCCAAGCATCCAGGCTTTCCTGGAACAGCTTGGACAGAGCCCGGCCTTCAATCTGACTCATCAACCGGACCCGGTTGCCTCCCCTGGCCGTCGCTGCACCGATTCTATCCTCAAGCATACGCGTGGCCTGATCATAACGGATCGTTTTCCAGCCCTCCCCGTCCTTGAGCAGGGGGTACTTGAGGCGGTCCGGGTGGTAGACGGCCTGCAGCGCGGCCTGTCCCCGGATGCAAAGCTTTCCGGAGTTGATGGGATGCAGGGGATTGCCCTCCAGCTTGATCACCCTGCCCTCCCGGTTCTTGGCCAATACGCCGCACCCAGCCGGACATTCCCGGCAAGTCGAGGCATACCAGGCGGCCTGTCCGGTGACCTGGTCCTCCTGGCTCTGCACCTGGGAGTAGAGACGCTCCTCGCCTTCCAGGCTGCAGGAGGCGGCGAAGGCGAGGCTGCCCAGGGAGGCGATCTTCAAGAAGGTACGGCGATCCAGTCCAGCGCAGCCGGAGGTCGCATCGACGTACTCGCCATTGAGGGAGGAAGAGCTCAGTCCCATGTAATGTGCCAGTCAGCGCAGCCTCCGGCTGCCCTGACTTAATCGGGGTTTTGCTTGATAAGTATCCTGAGAGCTTGAGAGTTCACGGTTCAGACACGGCTTCTTACAGTAATTCAAGATCCTTTCTTTTGGAAGTGGTAGATCCAGGGGCTGAATCGGGTAGAATACCGAGCAGATTTGGTAACCAGTGCGCAGTTTTTGTAACAAGTCAGCTTTGCCTCCGGCAAATCTGACTTAGTGGTAGTTTTCTTGATGAAGAATAAAATCAAGATATTAGCTAAATGACACTGCAGCCGGAGTTGACCCGGCACTCGGTTTTGAAGAATCTACCCCAGGGTATACAAGAAGCACCTACTTGTGTTTATGGCAGTAGCTCCAGCTATTCAACCCGAAACTGAGTGCCGGGTTGAACAAGGGAGAAGCTCCAGTTGTGCCCTAACACTCTCTTTTCCAACCGGGCAGCAGCGTTCTCTTGCGCGAACTTGCTGGGAGGTTCTCACATTTTCTCAGGCTCGCGAAATGGTGCAAACCGAACCGTGGCCAAGGCTGCAACAAGGCTGCAGAAGATTCTCCTGTAAATTTAGGCATGTAATTTGCAAAATTTACTATTCGGGCTGAAAAATTACTCCAGCACTTTGGTTGGAAACACCGGAGAGAGCAAAGGCTCGTTCTGGGCATTAGGCCTTGGTCGTACAATAATGCGCAATCAACAGGAGGAAACAGATGAATCCAAACCGCTCCTTTTTTAAAAGCCATGCCTTTTTGACGCTTCTGGTGATCGTTCTGGCCTTTTTCTTCGCAGAAGGGGGATGCGGAGGCGGGGGAAGCTCTGATGGCGATACCACATCGGAGACCGGCACCCTGTCCATAGGCCTCACCGACGCCGCCACGGATGAATACCAGGCAGTGTACGTCACCATAGACCGGGTGGAGGCCCACCGAGTGGCAGACGACAACAGCACTTGGCAGACCGTGGAGGTCACCGGCCAGAGAACCTACAACCTCCTCGAGCTGACCAACGGGGTAACCAAAGAGCTCGGGGTTGAGGATGTCCTGGCTGGGCGCTACACCCAGATGCGGCTTATTCTGGGCGAGAATGAGGGCAATGGAACAAACATACTGGGCAATGAGCACCCGGAAGCCAACTATCTCATTCTTGCCGACAACAGCACGGCTTCTCTCCAAACGCCCAGCGCCAAGGAAACCGGCTTGAAGCTCGTCAGCCCCTTCACTGTAGAAGAGGGAGGAGACACGAAAATTATTCTCGACTTCGATGCCTCTCGATCGGTGGTCAAAGCCGGAAAGAGCGGCATGTATCTCCTCATACCGGTTATCCGCGTCCTGAATGAAAGCAATGAGGCCACAGTAAGCGGCCAGATAGACTCGGACAACGCTACTGACACCATGAAAGGAACCCTGGTTTCGCTGCAAAAGCATGATCCGGAGGCGACGAGAGCAACCAACGAGGTGCACGTGGAAGGCTCCACCCTGGCCGAGCACAACGCCACACTGGATAACGCAACGTACACTCTGTTATCCAGCCCGGGAGAGTTCAACGTGGTCGCCTACAAAGACAATTACGAGCCGGCTGTTGCTTTGGTGAATCTCAGTGCCGGAAATGAGACAACGCAGAACTTCACCCTGCAGTCCGCAGACATGGGCACTATCAATGGCACGGTGACTGTCCAGGATGAGCTGGATGATGAACAATCGATCATCCTAAGCTTCAGGCACACTGTGGACTATATAAGTGCACCCGGCAGTCCCCTTGTTGAGGTCAAGCGATTGCAGGCCGGAGCGGACGAAGATGAAAATCCATTCACCTGGAGCTACAACGCCTCTCTTCCGGATCTAGAGGGTGAATATACCATTGCGGCCACCTTGGCTGAAGTCGATGATGGTGAGCTAGAAATCGTGGATGAAGATTTCGATTTCGCAACAATCAACAGCCAGAACATTGACTTCGTGCTGAGCAAATAGTCCAATAGAGACTAGGCTTATCTGACTTTGCAACCCAAATTGAGCGATTTCGCTCGCTCAATTTGGGGTTTTTTTTGTTTCTTCAAGCGCCACAAATACTTTCTTTTTTCCGTATCCTGTTCTAGGGTCAATTCATACCTTGTTAATGCAGTCTCCGGCTGCGCTGACATAATGGCAATTTTATTGAAGAAAGACAGAATTCATATTTTTCAACATCTTGATTGAACAACACTGCAGCTAGGTTGACCCGGCACTCAGCTTTGAAAATATTACGAGTTTATACGAGTTCACACCAGGAATCACACTCGGACTCCGGGCCTGGGCAACAACAATACCTCCGATTCGGACATGAATGACACCACGAGCGTTCTCATCATCGACGACCATCCCCTTTTCCGGGAAGGGGTCAAGGCTGTCCTCAGGCACAAGGAGCATTTTCAGGTGGCGGGCGAAGCCGGCACTGCATCCGAGGGCTTTGCCCTGGCCAACCAGCTCCATCCCGACCTCATCTTAGTAGACATCTCCCTGCCGGATGAACTGGGCACGGAGCTGACGCGCAGGCTCAAAAAGGCCCTCCCCGCCTCTCACATCCTTATTGTTACCATGCATTCGCGATACAATTACATTTTTCAGGCCTTCAAAGCCGGGGCTCTGGGCTATGTCAACAAGCTGGCACCGGTGGATGAGCTGTTGAAGGGCCTGGAAAAGGTGAGCCAGGGGGAGTTCTTCCTGGACAACTCCCTATCCCATGTCATGATCCAAAACATCATCGATTCGCCTGCTGAAAAGCCGCCTGGCAAGAGCGTTGCCTACAGCCACCTCACCGAGCGGGAGCAGGAGATCACGCGTTATCTGGCCGCCGGCCTCTCCAGCCGGGAGATAGGGAGGAAGCTGAACATTACCGCGAAGACCGTGGACAACCACCGGACGAACATCCTGAACAAGCTGGGTCTGCACAGCACCTTGCAGCTGGTCCGCTATGCAGCGAGACTGGGGCTTATCGATCTGAACAACTGGTGATGCCGGCTTTGCTGTCCACAATCCAGGTACAGCCTGCGGACCGATTTCTTCTTATTGGCTCACTATCTACTTGAGAGCTCAAAGTTCAGGGTTTATGCGCAGAGCGCATGGCGCATAGCGAAGAAGGGAATTCGAGAGTAAAGATATAAACCTTAGAGCTCAGTTCACGGTTCACAGTTAAGACAAAGAAATCAGAGAGATAAGTCAACAGCATTCACGGCCAAACCAGCTCGTCAATATCGGCAGCAGAAACAATATGTTATTCAGAAACTCTTGACTGTCGAGAAGATCTATAAGGCTCGGAATAAATCGCCTCGGCCTGCTCTGTGGCCGCCTTCAACAGCCGTCCAGCCTGTCTCAAGGCCATCCATTTCCAGAGCTGTCGGAAAAAGAGTCCGGCCACAAAAAGCAATATCGGTGCCGCCAGGTTCAGCCCCTCCCAAAAAGTCTTCTTTTCAAAGGATCCGGTAACAGCCAGAACAAACCAGCCAAATCCGAGGCTGCACAGGCTCCCTCTGACCCATTTGATTGCGGCAGCCACTCGATTCAGCGGCTGCATGGCCTGCCGGACCTCGCTGGCGTGCTGTCGCTCCCAGCGCAGAAAATCCGAATCTTCAAGCAGCCCGGGAGAATAGGCAGTCACTACGTCGCCGTCGAGCTGGATAACCGTCTGGGCGAAGATCTCCTCTTTCCCGCCCTTTTGCCGGATTGAGGTGACCACCAGCCCACCCAGGAGCGTCTGGGCCAGGCTGTCAACCAGGCACGGGAGGCTGCGAACAGCGGCAAATAAGCCTTGGAGGGTGCGGATCAAGGAAGAGCCAAGCCCCTGGTCCCCTGCTTTTGCTTGCATCTCGCCTTACTTTCCGAGGCTGGACTTGGAGTGAAAAAGGCCGGTGACGCTGCCGGCGATATCCTTGACGATGTTGAATAGCGTTTCCCAGTACTTGAGGCTCACCTGCATGCTTTGCTCATGGGCCTGAAGCAGAAAGGCCCGCTTGTTCTCGGCAATGTCTTCCTGGATACGGGTGAGCACATCTCCGTCCAGCTGGACCACGGTCTGCAGATAGACGCTTTCCACGCCGATGTCCCATATCTTGCGCAGCATGATGGCGTAGTCCACGGGAAGCCTGCCTCTGAGCTTGCGCCGCAGGGAAACCTCCAACAAATCCCGCCTGGTCCTCTCATCCAGCAGGTCGGACCAGGCCGCATCCTCCCGGAGATCCTGGATCATCTTTTTCAGCTGATCGCAGTTCCTGCGGATGCGCATCAGAATGACCCGCTGCGGGCCCTTGATGCGCTCCTCAGCCGGATCGCAGGCCAGAGCCCTGGCTGCAGCCCAGCGCAGCTTGTCAAAGGTCTCGGTCCCGGTGGTCAGCTGCAGCCCAATCCGATCCAGAGGTTCCGGACGCATTCTCCAGGAAGGGCGCCATTCTTCCCTCTGCGAGCCTGAGAGCCTCCAATAGGAGTCCAGATCGAGCCGTTTGGTCAAAAAGTCGCGGTACTGCTCGGCGATGTCCAGCAGGGCATGCGGCAGCACGGGCATTTTGCGGGCCGTGAGGTTGGGCTTCTCGATGGTGTTGATTTCCAGGCTGAGCAGATCCCGGCCGATGTCGTAGAAGGTGGAGCGAAAGGATTCCCATGCGGTCACAATGTTTTCCTCTTTTAAGTAAGCCAGTCCAGCCCCAGGGAACTATTTCAATCAGGCTGGCCTATACAAGGTGCAGCTGCAAATACATCTTTTGCAGGAGTGGTCGGGTTTCAATTGATCGAGAGGCTAGTGTCCTGGCATATCTCAAGTGTCGCAATGAAGAACCCTCCCCTGACCCCTCCCTCCCGCCTGGAAGACAGGCGGC
>CAZQPF010000075.1:0-15231 GCA_964595165.1 uncultured Desulfohalobiaceae bacterium | reverse complement strand
TTGAGCTGCGGCAGTCTGCAGAGCACAGCGCGGCGGTGCCGGTGGTACTCGAGGACCGTTGCACCGGGTGCGGATCCTGCGAGTTCGCCTGCCCGGTTCGGGCCGTTCCGGCCATCCGCATCACCCCCATGGCCGAGCTCAGGCTTAGCTCTGGATCCTACCGGCGTGCGGGGCGCCAGCGCGGGCTAGCCATCAATCGCGGCACTCCGGAGCAAAGCAGGAAGGATACAGAAGAGCCGCAAGAAGAAGAGCAATCGCAGCTCCCGCCCGGCTTTGCCGAATAATGAGTCAGGTTTGCCGGAGGCAAAGCTGACTTAAAAGTACCCCAGCTCCCGAAGAGCGGCCAGATGGCGCTCTTTGGCCGGATTGCGCCCTGCGCGCTCCCCGCCGCCGGAAACCGCCGTACAGGGCTTGCAATCCAGAGAGCGGTATCCCAGCTCGTACAGCGAGCAATAAGGCAAGCCGGTACTCAGGTGGTAGGCCCAAACATCCATTTCGCTCCACTCCAGGAGAGGATTGACCTGGAGGTACTCCGGAGCAGACCGCTTTTCCCTTAGCTGCCGCTCCCGGCGGCTGGCATGCTCCTCCCGACGCAGGCCGGTGATCAGAACCTGAACCTTCAGCTCCCGGACCGCCTGCCGCAGAGGCTCGACCTTGTGCTTGCGGCAGCACTGGAGGGGATCCGCCGGCTCGAAGCAGCTGGAGCCCGCATCTCCTTTGGAGCCGAAAATCCGCAGCTCCACTCCCCATTTCTCAGCCTGAATACGGCGGAAATCCAGGACTTCGGAAAACTCCAGCCCTGTATCGACACCCAGGGCTCGCGGGGGCTCATGAGAGAGACTTTTCAGGCACTCCCGCCACAGGGCCAGGGTAAGAGTGGAGTCCTTGCCACCGGTCCAGGCGATCCACACGGAGCTCAAGGGAAACGAAGCCGCCAGGTCCTGCAGGGCTGCCATGGAGGCAGCATGCTTATCATCCAGAGTCATTGCCCCGCACCCGCATAGTTATTGATGTGATCAAAAAGGGCGCGTCCGTTCAGAACGCGCCCTTGGCAATCCGCTGGAAACAGAGATCCTGCTTCCGGATTGGAGGCTAAATCTCTCTGTGCTTCATGGCTATGGACAGGCAGACCGCGGCTCCGCCCCAGGTCACGCCCAGTCCCAACAACATCATGATTATGGCTCCGGTTGTCATGGTCTTACTCCTTTATGGATTGCAGTATCTCCGCTGGAGCGGAAGATCAGAGATGCTTTCCCTTTGCTGCCGCATCTGCAAAATGTCGTGCCTGAATGACTCAAGCGCAAGTACTTTCTTATAGCTCTTTGTTTTTTTTGACAACTGACCACCGGCTTCTGACCACTGCCACTGCAAAATAATTTTTTGCAGTCGCAGCTCTGCCGTTATGGGCTAAAGCTTCTCCGGCGAGCCCTTTCTGGTCTGCAGAATCAGGCTCAGGAGAATGACGCCCAGGGCGACGCACCAGCCGAAAACGACCAGTGCGCTCATCGGATAGCCGCCGTAGCTCTTTTGAATGTCCCCGATAAGGTTGGCTATGGCCATGTAGCCGAGCACGATCGGGGTGACCACCTTAAGGCAGAAGTTCCACCAGACTCCCATACGGAAGTCGGACAGCCGGTTGATATGCTCGCGGACGGTTTCCAGCTTAAAGAACCAGGAAACGAGCACCACCTCCACGAGGCCGGCAAAGACGATGCCGAAGTTATTGATGAAGTGATCCACGATATCCAGGACCAGCAGGCCGCCGTTGGTCATGAAAATGAGGCTGCAGACAAAGCCCACCAGGGTGAACCCGGTAGCGGTCTTCTTCCGGCTCCAGCCGAACTTGTCGATAACTGCCGAGCAACAGGCTTCGGTGATGGAGATCATGGAGGACATGCCGGCAAACACCAGGGACAGGAAGAACAGGAAGCCGAAGAATCCGGACGCCGGCAAAAGGTTGATGGCCTTGGGAATGGTCACGAAGGCCAGCCCTACGCCGGAGCCGACGACATCCTTGACCGGAACGCCCTGCTGCAGGGCCATGTGACCCAGAACACCGAAGACCATGATCCCGGCCAGCATGCTGAAGCCGCAGTTGATGAACGCGGTCATCATGCCGTTGTTATTGATATCCGACTTGTCCGGCAGATAGCTGGAGTAGGTGATCATGATAGCGAAGCAGATGCTCAGGGTAAAAAAGATCTGGCCGTAGGCAGCTGTCCAGACCTTGTAGTCCATGATGGCGCTAAAGTCAGGGCGAAATAGCCATTGCAGGCCCTCGGAAGCGCCTTCCAGAGTAACCGCCCGCCCGAGCATGATGAGCAGCAGGATGAACAGCACGGGCATGAAGATCTTGTTCGCAAACTCAATACCGCGTTTGACTCCGCTGAAGAGGACAAGCCAGGTCACGAACCAGATGACCAGCGCGGCGATAAAGATGGGCCAGACGATGCCGCCCAGCGACAACGGGCTGGAGGAGAGAGCCAGAAAATCCTGGAAAAAGAAATCCGAAGGGTTGCTTCCCCAGCCGAGATTGGCCGACATGAGAGTGTAGTTCAAGGCCCAGGCGATGACCACAACGTAGTACACCGAGATGATGAAGGAGACGAACACCTGCCACCAGCCGAGCCACTCCCATTTCTTGTTTATCTTGGCAAAGGTGAGTGGGGCTGAGCCCTTGTACTTGTGACCCAGGCCGAACTCGAGAATGATAATGGGAATGCCGGCCGTTACGAGTGCGAAGAAATACGGGATCAGGAAAGCTCCGCCTCCGTTTTCATAGGCCATGTAGGGAAAGCGCCAGATGTTTCCCAAACCGATTGCCGAACCTACAGCAGCCAGGATGAAGCCGAGTCTGGTGCCCCACTGTTCACGCTGTGCCATAGAAAGATCCTCCTTGCGAAATGGAATTGAGAGTATGCCGATGCTGCGTTATCGCCTGGTACGGGTAAGCAGGGTTCGATATTTGCCGTATCAAGGTTCCTGGGCTACCGAATGGCCGCTTTATAACGGGGCAGAAAAAGATCCATCGCCTGGTGCAAAGAAACGGAGAAGGCCTAGCAAATCTCGTATGAGATTGCAAGTCGAATGATTGCTTCTTCAGCATGGGTTTGCTAAAGAGATAGCATTTGACTGCCTGTCAGTGGGATAAAACCTGTACTTCCTATAGCCATGTTACCCTATGCCCATAATCGATTGGCTCTTACTTATCATTCTGGCGCTCCTGCAGATCTTCGCCGCAGGACACGCCCTGCTTTACAAGCGCGAACCCCGGGCGGCCTGGGCCTGGATTGTGACCTGCCTCCTGTTTCCTCTGCTCGGGCCCATCCTCTACTTTTTGCTCGGCATCAACCGGGTGAGGACCCGGGCCAAAAAGCTCAAATGGCACTGGCCCCTGCTGCATGCTGAGCTGAACTTCGACGAGGACTCCTGCCTGCCCACCTCTCCAGAAGACACCACGATCTGCGATTTCATCGTTTCCCCTCAGTTCAACCGCATAGCGCAGGTTTCAGAGGCGATCACCAAGCGCCCCCTCTTTTCCCAAAACAACATCCGGGTCCTGTATAACGGTGAGCAAGCCTATCCGGCCATGCTGGAAGCCATTGAGCAGGCCCGGGAAAGCGTATTTCTGGTGAGCTACATTTTCGATACCGGGGTGGTTGGCCGTCAGTTCGTGCAGGCCCTGTCCCGGGCCTGGAAACGCGGCGTGGATGTCCGGGTCATGCTTGACGGCATTGGCGAGTTCTACTCCTACCCCCGGGTGGGCGGGCTGCTCCAAAAGCACAACATCCCGTACACCAGGTTTCTGCCCCCCCGGATCTATCCGCTCTCGCCGTTCATCAACCTGCGCAACCATCGCAAGATCCTGGTGGTGGACGGCCGCATAGGATTCACCGGGGGCATGAACATCGGCCATAGGCATCTGGCCCACAACCGGGACAACCCCTCCCGGGTACAGGACATCCACTTCCGACTGACCGGTCCGGTGGCCAATCAGATGGAGCAGGTGTTTCTGGAAGATTGGGGATTTAGCACCGGGAATTACGATCTGGAGGCGAGGACTCCGAGCAGGGGGGCCGGAGAAGCGGTTTGCCGAACCATCACCGTAGGTCCGAATCAGGATCTGAACAAGCTCAATGTTATCTTGGTCGGAGCCGTGGCCATGGCCGAGCACCGGGTGCGCATCATGACCCCCTACTTCCTCCCCACGCGCGAGCTGGTGGGTGCCCTGCAGTCAGCGGCGCTGCGCGGGGTACAGGTGGATATCGTCCTTCCGGCCAAGAACAACCTCCCCTTTATTCACTGGGCCACCCGCAACATGCTCTGGGAGCTCTTGATGTACGGGGTCAGGGTTTACTATCAGCCTCCCCCGTTTTCCCACGCCAAGCTCTTTCTGGTCGATGACGCCTATGCCATCATCGGCTCGGCCAACATCGACCCGCGCAGCCTGAGGCTGAACTTCGAGATGGTGCTCGAGGTCTTTGAGGAATCCTTCGGCGGCAACATGACCCGGCATATGGACCACGTCATCAGCGAGTCCCGGGAAGTGAGCCTGGAAGAGGTGGACAGCCGCTCACTCCCCGAGAGATTCCGGGACTCCTTCTTCTGGCTCTTCTCACCCTACTTCTGAGCCTACCCCAGAAGCTCGCGGGCCTTGTTCAGGACCGAGTCGTAATCCGGCTCCTCAGTGACCTCCCCTACAAGCTGCACGTAGCGCACGGTCCGGGATTCGTCGACTATAAAGACCGCTCGGGCCAGAAGCCGCAGCTCCTTGATGAGCACCCCATAGTTCAGGCCGAAAGAGGCTTCCCGGTGGTCGGACAGGGTGTGTACCCGGTCCACGCCGGCGGCTCCGCACCAGCGTTTCTGGGCAAAGGGCAGATCCATGCTGACGGTCAGAATCTTGACCTCGGATCCCAGGTTGCTTGCCTCGTTGTTGAACCTCCGGGTCTCCATGTCGCAGACCGGGGTATCCAGCGAGGGTACGGAGGAGATAATGAGCACCTTGTCCTGAAGGCCTTGCAGAGTCACTTGGTTAAGGTCATTGTCCAGCACACGGAAATCAGGGGCGGCATCGCCCTCCCTTATTTCCGGCCCCATCAGGGTAAGGGGGTTGCCCTTCATAGTCACCAGGCCGGTTCTCTCTTGCATAACGCCCTCCTTTGTAAACCGTTATCTGTGAGATGTTATCAACTGTGCTTGCCTTGCAAAAAGTCGACTGCCTGTTCCAGTCCGCTCAGGCTCAGCTCAAACATGGGGAACACCTTCCGGATTATGGAGATGGTCTGCGTATAGGGCCATTCCTCGGCCATGACCGGATTGAGCCAGACCGAATAGGGAAAGGTGTCAGCAATGAACTGCAGACGCTCGATGCTCCGCTGACCGGACTTCTCCTCGATATGGATGGAGCCGTCCGGGATCATGAGCTCAAAGGGGCCCATGCTCGCGTCCCCGACAATGATGAAACGCGTTTCCGGATCGAAACGGACGAGATCATCCACCATGAGCGGCTTGCGCATTCTGGCCGGATCCTCCCAGAGCACATCGTAGATGGTGTTGTGGAAGTACAAGATCTTGAGATCCTTGAATTGAGAGCGGGCGTAGTTGAACAGGGTCTGCACTATATCCACGTAGGGATCCATGGACCAGCCGCCGTTGTCGATGGCCAGTACCACCTTGAGGCGGTCCCGCAGGCTCCGGTCGTAGACGATCTCGATCTCGCCGGCATTCTGCATGGTCTTGCGGATGGTCTCCTCGATGTTGACCTGATCCTTGGGACCGGATGGAACCAGGTTGCGCAGATGCTTCAGGGCCTCGCCCACCTGGGCCTGGGTGAGGGGCAGCCCGTCGGTATAGTCCTTGTAGCGGCGGTCCATGGCCACCTTGATGGCCGACTTGCTCCGTGAGACGCCACCCACGCGCATCCCGCCAGGATGGAATCCGGAATGGCCCACCGGAGAGGTTCCCCCGGTGCCGATCCATCGATTGCCGCCATGATGCTGTCCGTCCTGATCTTTGAGCCGGTCCAGAAAGTACTGCACCAGCTCCTCCGGACTCATTTTGGCAACCTCCTGTTCATCCAGATCCAGGGCCTCGCCCAGGGCCTTAGGGTCCTTAAGCCAGTCCTGGAGCAGGGCACGAACCGTCTCCTCCAGCTCCACCCCTTCCGGAAAGCTAAGCTCCTGGCCTTGAAAATGGTGGGCAAAGACCCGGTCGTAGAGATCGAAATGGCGTTCCGATTTGACAAGGATGCAGCGGGCCGCGGTGTAGAAATCAAAGACCGAGCTCACCAGCCCTTGCCGAAGCGCCTGCTGCAGGCGAAGAAATGCGGTGGGCGTCACCGGAATGCCCGCTTCGCGGAGAGTAAAGAAGAAATCGATGAACATAATGATTTTTTTCTTCAATAAAATTAACATTACGTCAGGTTTGCCAGAGGCAATGCTCGTATGAAACTTATCTTTCCAACCCCTCACCCCTCACTCAGTTTGACCGCATTCTTCTTCCATTTGAGGATGATGACGCTAAAGCTGCAGCCTGACTCCAAGCTCATGCTGCGACTGGGCAAACTGAGTGAGGGGAGCTCCCCTTGGGAAGGGGAGCAGCTCCGGAGTTTCTCCCTTTGATCAAACTGGCAATAGCGGCTTTCAGTATATTCTCATTAAAATCAAGGGATTGAATTCTTTTAAATTAACCCCATAAGTCAGATTTGCCGGAGGCAAATCTGACTATTGCCACGCTTTGAACAGGCATGATAGTGACATCAGATCTCTGTATTATGAGTGTTTGTTTTGATGTTTCTGCTTCGAATCTCGATATTGGCTCCAATGCTAACTGCAAATGCATCAATTCCCATGCTTATTTGCCATTATTGCAGCAGCGCAACGAGGTCTGAACAAAAAAGGAGGGTTCCATGAGCAAGCCCACCCAGGCCAAAGCCTGGAAGAAGCTCCAAGAGCACTACGGCGCCGTAAAGTCCATCCATCTGCGGGAGCTGTTCGCCCTTGATCCGGACCGCTTCCCTGCGTTTTCCCTCCGGGTGGGCCCCCTGCTCCTGGATTACTCCAAAAATAGGATCACCCGGGAGACAATAGGGCTTCTCCTGGAGCTCGCAGAGGAGATCGGACTGTCGGACCGCATCAAGGCCATGCTTGAAGGTCAAAAGATCAATACTACGGAAGGGAGGAGCGTGCTCCACACCGCCCTGCGCAACCGTTCCAGCCGTCCCGTTTTTGTGGACGGACAAGATGTCATGCCCGAGGTCAACTCTGTCCTGGCCCAGATGCGGACCTTTACTGAAAAGGTGCGGCAGAAAGAGTGGCAAGGATTCAGCGGCAAGCCCATCACCGACGTGGTCAATATCGGCATCGGCGGCTCGGATCTGGGTCCCCGCATGGCAACCCGGGCTCTCAAAAAATACGCCAGCGAGGATCTAGGGTTTCATTTCGTGTCCAACATAGACGGCACCCATCTGGCCGAAACCCTGCAAGGGCTGTCCCCGGAAACCACCCTGTTCATCGTGGCCTCCAAGTCCTTCACCACCCAGGAGACCCTGGCCAATGCACAAGCGGCCCGCAGCTGGCTCCTGCGCAAGGCCGAAGACCAGTCCGCAGTGGCCAAGCATTTTGTGGCCGTATCCACCAACAGGCAGAAGGTGGCGGAGTTCGGCATCGATCCGGAGCACATGTTCGTTTTCTGGGACTGGGTGGGCGGACGCTACTCCCTGTGGTCGGCCATCGGGCTTCCCATTGCCCTGGCCGTGGGCATGGACCGGTTCGAGGAGCTTTTGAGCGGGGCGCACCAGATGGACGAGCATTTCCGTACCGCGCCCTTGAGGGAGAACATGCCGGTGCTCATGGGGCTGCTCTCCGTATGGTACAACAACTTTTTCGGGGCGGAAACCCAGGCGGTTTTGCCCTATGAGCAGTATCTGGAGGAGCTGCCCGCCTACCTGCAGCAAGGCGAGATGGAGAGCAACGGCAAGCGGGCCACTCTGCAGGGGGAGGTCGCGGACTACTCCACCGGACCGATTGTCTGGGGAACTCCGGGTACCAACGGGCAGCACGCCTATTTTCAGCTTCTGCATCAGGGCACCAGGCTCGTACCCTGCGACTTCATCGGCTTCGCGGAAAGCCTCAATCCGCTGAACGAGCACCATAGCCTGCTTCTGGCCAACTTCTTCGCCCAGACCGAGGCGCTCATGAAAGGCAAAACCGAGGCCGAGGCCAGGGCCGAGCTGGAGTCCGAAGGCCGCAGCCAAGAAGATGTGCAGCGCCTTTTGCCGCACAAGGTCTTCGACGGCAACCGGCCCAGCAACTCCCTTCTCCTCCGGCGCCTGGAACCGGAGTCTCTGGGGCGTCTCCTGGCGCTCTACGAGCACAAGATATTCACTCAGGGCGCGGTGTGGAACATCAACTCCTTCGATCAATGGGGAGTGGAGCTGGGCAAGCAGCTGGCCAAGAGCATCCTGCCGGAGCTCCGGGCAAAAGGGGAGGTGAGCTCGCACGATCCCTCCACCAACGGCCTCATCAATGCCTGGAAGGAGATGGTCTCATGAGGATTTGATGAGCATGACCCCGGCAGCCAAAAGCAGGACACCGATGATCCGGGAGAGGTTGAGGCTGTGAACCGGATAGCCCAGCAGCCCGAAGTGGTCCAGGATGAGAGAGGCGATCATCTGTCCGGCCAGAAAAAAGCCGATCATGGTAGTGGCTCCGAGCCTGGGAACCGCGGCAATGGTTACGGTAACCAGAAAGGCGCCGCAAAAGCCACCCAGCCACATCCACCAGGGGCCTTTGGCCAGGGAGTCAAGCGAGGGCCAGGGAAGGCGCAGGGCAAAAACATAGGCCAGCAAAGCCAGGCTGCCTACGCAAAAGGATATGAGCGCGGCCTGGAAGTTGCTTCGCAGGTACTGGCTGAGCTGGGAGTTGATCCCGGCTTGGGTGGGAGCCAGCATTCCGGCCACAAAAACCAGTAGCATGAAGAGCAGTTGCATAGGCTATGACCCCGATCGTCGCCTTGTTAACCGACTTTGGACTGCAGGATCCCTACGTGGGACAAATGAAGTCCGCCTTGCTGCGCGATTTGCCGGAGAGCCGCATCGTGGATCTCACGCACGGGGTGCGGCCGCACGGCATCCTGCAGGCCGGATTCTTCCTGGCCGCTTCCTGGGCATATCTTCCCCGGGAAGCGGTATGTCTGGCAGTGGTGGATCCCGGTGTGGGGACCAAGCGGGACATTCTTGTGGTCCGTAAAGGCCGGAAGTATGTTTTGGCCCCGGACAACGGCCTGGTGTCCCTGCTCCTGGAGCAGGAGGAGCCGCAGGAGATGTGGAGCCTTTGCCGCGAGCGGTTTTCCCAAGCCAGCCCTCCCTTTCACGGCCGGGACATTTTCGTGCCGGCGGGCCTTTTGCTTCTCCGGGGGCAGCATCCCTCCAGCCTGGCCAAGCCAGTTTCGGAGAGGGAGGTGGTGCGGCTGCCGGCGGCGTCTCCGCAGTGGAACCGGGCAAGCGTGGAGGCCAGCATCCTCCACATCGACCGTTTCGGCAATTGTGTGCTCAACCTGGCGATAGCAAGTTGGGGCCATCTTCTGCAAGCCGCCGCCGGCCTGACCATGCTTCGGCCGCAGCGCCGAGTTGTGCATCCGGTCCAAGCCTATGCCTCCATTCCACCCGGAGAGCTGGGGCTTCTCGCCGGCAGCCAGGGCTTTCTGGAGCTGGCCGCAAATCAGGCTTCCTGTGCTGATAAGCTTCAGGCCTCCATCGGCCAGAGCTGCCGCCTGGAGCTTAACCCAGGCCAAGCCCCGGGGACATGAGCTTTCCGGTTAAACCCACCTCGTAGCCTCCCAGGGCCTCGATCTTCTCCTTGAAGGAGCTGTCGCGCAAAAGGCTGAGCAGGGTCTGGATCGCCTCTTCCCCGGTGTACTCTTCTGGAATAAGCAGATCGTAGCGCTCCCTGGCCAGGGGGACGAAGTCCAGCCCCAGGGCCTTGGCTGCGGCAAAGATGCCCATGCCGCAGTCCACCACGCCGCTCTGCACGTTTACGGCTATGGCCATATGGGTATACTCCTCCTGCTCATAGCCCTTGATGGCCTGAGGCTCGATGCCCGCCCGCTCGAGCTCGTCGTCGAGCAGGATCCGGGTGCCGGCTCCGCGTTGCCGGTTGATGAAACGCACGTCCTCGCGGACAAGATCCTGCAGGCTGCTGATGGACTTGGGATTTCCCCTGGGCACGATGAGGCCCTGCTGCCGCACCGCCAGGTTGACCACCCGAACCTCCCGGCCGGGGAGATACTTCTCCAGAAAGGGGAAGTTGTAGTCCCGGGTCTGCGGATCGTAGAGATGGGCTCCGGCCAGGTGGGCCGAGCCGTTCTGCAGGGCGAGCAAGCCGCCCATGCTTCCCACATGCGTAGAGGACAGGGTCAGCGGCCGCTCAAGCCCCATGAGCTCGTTGGCCAGAAGGTCCAGGGTGTTGTCGTGGCTTCCCACGCAGACCAGGATGCGCTCCAGCTCTTCCCGGGAAACGAGAAGCTCGGCGGAAACCGAAGAGCCGACGTTCTTCCCCTCGGAGTCGCTGGGGATGCGCACCACTCCCTGGGCCTTGGTCAAGGAGGTCATGAGCCCCGCCCCGCGCGGAAGGGGAGTGGCCACGTACTTGGATCCCACCCGGCCGATGGCCACCCGGAGAAACTCCTCCTGCCCCAGCTTGGAAGGAACTTTCCGGGTCAGCTGCACCGGTATCTCCGCCCGGCACCGGGGCGGCATGCGCTGCATCCAGGCCAGCAAAGGCTCCAGAAGCTGCTCGAAGCAGACCACCGAGCTCACCGGGTATCCCGGGGCTCCGAAAAGTATGGTTTCGCCGGCCAGGCCGATCAAGCTCGGCTTGCCCGGCATGGCGTCGATGCCGTGGACCAGGATCTGGCCGAAGCTTTCCATGGTCTGCCGGGTATAATCCCGGCTCCCGGCGGAGGAGCCGGCTCCGATGACCAGGGCCTGGGGCTTTTGAGCCAGCCCTTTTTCCACCGCCCGGCTCAGAGCCGCGGCATGGTCCGGGACCGGATCCATCCTGGTGAAGTGGCAATCCCAAAGGCGGGCCATGGCGCCCAGAACCTGGGAGTTGCTCTCGATGACCTCCCCCGGCTTGGGCTCCGGCTGCCGGGTAAAGTCCAGGACCTCGTCGCCGGTGGGGATGAATACGATATGCGGTTTGGATCGCACCGGAACCTCAAAGATACCGCCGCTGAGCAGGGCGCCAATATCGTAGGGGCTGAGGCGGTGATTCTGGGGCAGCAACAGCTCAGTGGCCACGATGTCTTCGCCTATGCGCCGGACATGCTGCCAGGGAAAGGCGGGGGCTTCGATCGCCACCCGTTCCTGGTCCAATTCCTGCACCTGCTCTATCATGATCACCGCATCGAACGTATCCGGAAGGGGCTCGCCGGTATTGAGCGGTACATAGTCCCGGTCTCTGAGCAGCTCCAAGGGACGGCCTTCTCTGGCGGCAAAGGTTTTTTGCGCCTTGACTGCGATGCCGTCCATGGCTGCGCTGTGGTAGGTGGGAGACGAGGTCCGGGCATAAATGGGCTCGGCAGTGATGCGCCCTATGGCTTCGTTAGTGGGGACGCGTTCGGTTGACAGGAGCGAGCTCCGGTCCAGGCGGCTTTTCACCCGCTCCAGCGCCTCGCTGATAGGCAGGGTTTGCAGATATACGTTCCGGTTCATATCTTGGTTCCTTGAGTATCTTGAGAGTTATGGTTATTTTCGCATAGCGAAACGGCTTGCAGGTTCAAAGTTCCAGGTTCACGGTTCACGGCTATAAGAATAAAATCAATAGGTCTTGAGCAATTGTGTATGAAGTTTCACCCCAGCGCAGCCAGGCAGCTACTTTCCAATGACCTGCCTCTGCGCAGTCCCGCGGATTGTACCTGAACCATTTACCCCTGGTAAAGGATGATGCCTACACCTTTCAGATTTTCTCTGCAAAGGGTTCTCGACCTGCGTATTCAGCAGGAGGAGCAGGCCCAGGCCGATCTGGCCCGGGCTCAGTCGGAGCACATGGTCCAGAAGCACCATCTGGAGCGCTTACGGCAGGATCTGGACCGTTCGGCGGAGCATTGCAGCTCCTCCGGCTCGCTGGCGGCGGATGAGCTCTGGCTGTGGTCGCGCTACAGGGAACGTATTTTGCACGATATCGATCGGGCCGCGATCCGGGCGCAGGAGTTGGCCCAAAAGGTTGAGCGCTGTCGAGCCAGAGTGCTGGAGCGCTCCAGGGAGCGTCAGAAGCTGGAAAGGCTCAAATCGCAGCGGGCCATGCGGTACTACGATGAGGAAAAAGCCAGGGAGCAGAAGGAACTAGATGAAATGGCCGGCCTGTACCACCAAAAAAGGCATCTGTAGACTGTTTGCCGCTCTCATTACCCTGGGCCTGCTCAAGCTGGCCCTTATTGGGATGCTCAGTCTGCAGACCGTGGCCCAGGCGCCCTTCTTCGGGCCAAAGGCTGAGGTGCAAAGTAAAGCCGACCGCGAAAGGGCCAAAGCTCAGTCGCCCGTTGCCTTGCCCGAGGCTGTGGCGGCTCAAAGCGGTCCGGCGCAGAAGCAGTCCCGGGAACGGGCGGAGAAAGAGTCCCTTTCCGAGCAATGGGAAAGGCTGCGCCGGAAAAAGGAGGAGCTTCGGCGCAGAGAAAAGACGCTTCAGGAGCTGGAACAAAAGATCGACCGCAAGCTGGAGCGGCAGTCCAAGCTGGAAAAGCGGCTGCAGCAGGCCATAGAGGAAGCCAAGGTCTTGAAGAACGAGAAGATCAAACACCTGGTGGATGTCTACTCCAATATGGAGCCTCAGCAGGCGGCCAGGGTTCTGGAGTCCCTGGACCAGGCAATAGCTGTCAAGATTCTGGCAGGGATGCGGGGCCGTACCGCCGGAGAGATACTTACCTTTGTGAAGGCCAAGAAAGCGGCTACGCTTTCCGAAGCGCTCACCGATTTCCAAACCCCTTTTGACTCCGAGCAATGAACCAGGCAGAAACCGGCTTCAGCCGGGCTGCCTGATCTTCCTTGGCTATGCCGCGTTTGCGATTCACCCTGGCCTACACTGGATCCGGCTTTTCGGGCTGGCAGGTTCAACCCGGACTGCGCACGGTTCAAGGATGCCTGGAGGAGGCCTTGGGCCGGATCTGTGAAATGCCGATTCGGGTTCACGCCTCCGGCCGGACGGACACCGGAGCTCACGCTCTGGGCCAGACGGCGCACTGCGACGTCCCGGATGCAAAGCGACACCTTCCCTGGAGGCGGGCTCTCAACAGCCTGCTGCCCGAAGACGTGAGCCTCCTCGAGGCCCGATGGGTCCCGGAATCCTTTCACGCCAGATTCAGCGCCGCGGGCAAGATATACAGCTATAGCCTGTGGACCGAGCCCCGGTTTGTTCTGCCGCACTACAGGCCCTATGTGTGGTCCGTGGGCGAGCTGGATAGAGAGGCCATGCACCAGGCCGCCTGCTGTCTGGAAGGGCGGCACGATTTTTCCTCCTTCCAGAATGTGGGCACCCCGGTGGCAACCTCGGAGCGGACCCTGTTCTGGATCCGGAATATCAGCCGGAGCACCCCGGGCCGATCCATCTGGTACTTTGCTGCGAACGGCTTCCTCAAGCAGATGGTCCGCAACCTCATCAGCCTGCTCGTGGAGGTGGGAAGGCATCGAACCGCCCCCCTGGAGGCCCAGAGTCTTCTTGAGGCCAAGGATCGGTCCTTGGCCCCGGCTACCGCTCCGGCAAAGGGGCTCTGCCTGGAGCGCGTCTGCTACGATGTATCCGACCTCCCCGGCTTGGCGGCCATTGCGGAGCGCGGGGAACCCATATTCCCCTGGCCGGAGTGATAACTTTAGTGTTTAAAGCTCACGGTTTATGCGCAGAGCGCATGGCGCATAGCGAAGAAGGAAATTTCAGAGCTAGGGCCAAGAAATCAGAGAGATAAGTCAAAAGCATTCACAGTCAAACCAGCTCGTCAATATCAGCAATCAAAGCAATATGGCCAAGTGCGCTTTTGTGCCGGCCAGCTCGGCATCATGCCTCCCTCTTGTGGACAACGCTTCAGATATGACTTATTTTCAATGAGTTGAAAGCGATTTGGGGAGAGCCTATGCGCATAGTTACCCAGCCCCGGGAGATGCAGGAATACTGCCTTCAAGCCCGCTGCCGCGGCCAGAGCCTCTGCCTGGTGCCCACCATGGGCTACTACCACCAGGGCCATCTCAGCCTGATGCGCTGGGGCCGGCAACATGCAGATCTCCTCTGCGTCAGCCTGTTCGTCAATCCTGCCCAGTTCGGGCCTCATGAGGATCTGGAGAGCTATCCCCGCGATTTCGAGCGCGACTGCGAGCTGGCGCAAAGGGAGGGGGTGGATGTGGTCTTCGCCCCTGAGGCAGAGGCCATGTATGCTTCCAATCATGCCACTTGGGTGCAGGTGCCGGAGCTCAGCCGCCCTCTGTGCGGACAGAGCAGGCCGGCGCATTTTCAGGGGGTTTGCACGGTGGTCTGCAAGCTCCTGAATCTGACGCTGCCCCATTTCGCTGTCTTCGGGAGAAAAGACTGGCAGCAGCTGGCGGTGGTCAAACGCATGGCTCGCGACCTGAACCTTCCGGTGGAGATTGTGGGCCGGCCCATTGTCCGGGAGGCCGACGGCTTGGCCATGAGCTCGCGCAATACGTATCTTTCCAGCGCGGAGCGTGAGCAGGCGGCCAGCATCTTTGCCGGGCTCAAAGCGGTTCAGCAGTGGGTAGAGCAGGGGCTGCGGGATGCGCCCGCACTCCGCGAGCGCTTGCAGGCGTTTTATGCCCAGCGGATTCCGGCTGGACAAATCGATTATTTGGAGATAGTTGATCCTCACGAGCTCGTCCCGGTATCCCGGGTGAGCGGTCAGGCCCTTCTGGCTGTGGCTGTCTATCTCGGAAAGGCCCGACTTATAGACAATATGCTTTTGGAAGGTTGAGTATGGCGTTTCGATGCTTTCTGCAGGCCAAAATTCACCGCGCTACCATCACAGAGGCCAATGTGGACTACATGGGCAGCATCGGAGTCTGCCCCCAGCTTATGCAAGCGGCTGGACTTCTGCCCAATGAACAGGTCGAGGTCTACAATCTCAGCAACGGCAACCGGCTGACGACCTACATCATCGAAGGCCGGCCGGGCCAGATCTGCCTCAACGGCGCAGCCGCCCTGAAGGGAGCGGCAGGGGACAAGGTGATTA
>CAZQPF010000074.1:0-15321 GCA_964595165.1 uncultured Desulfohalobiaceae bacterium | reverse complement strand
CGTGCGGCTTCTTCCTCTGATACTTCTCCTTGGCCATACTTACCCCCTGGTTCTCTTCATGATTTCTTCGGCGACGCTGGACGGCACCCTGTCGTAGTGATCGAATTGCATGGTAAACGTTGCCCGCCCCTGGGACATGGTTCGGAGGTCGGTGGAATAGCCAAACATCTCTTTGAGCGGGACATTGGCTCGTATGATCTGCGTTCCGCCGCGAGGCTCCATGCCGAGCACCCGCCCCCGGCGGCCATTAAGATCTCCCAACACGTCGCCCATGTACTCTTCAGGTGTGAGAACCTCCACGTACATGATCGGTTCGAGCAAGACCGGCTTGGCCTTTTCGCAGGCCTCTTTGACCGCCATGGAGCCGGCGATGTAAAATGCTTGCTCGGAGGAGTCCACCTCGTGATAAGAGCCGAACACGAGGTTGACTCTGACGTCGATCATGGGATGACCGGAAATAATCCCGTTCTGCAAGGCGTCACGAATGCCCTCGTCCACGTTGGGAATGAACTCTTTGGGGATTACCCCGCCCACAATGGAGTTCTTGAACTCATAGCCGGTTCCGGGCTCGGCCGGCTCGATCTCGATAACCACGTGCCCGTATTGGCCTCGGCCGCCGGTCTGCTTCACAAATTTCTTCTCCGCTTTGGCCGGCTGCGTAATGGACTCCCTGTAGGCTACCCGCGGCTGCCCGATGTTGGCGTCCACCTTGAACTCCCGGAGCAGGCGATCGACGATGATCTCGATGTGCAACTCGCCCATTCCGGAGATGATGGTCTGCCCGGTCTCTTCATCGCCGGCCACCCGAAAGGACGGGTCCTCTTTGGTCAGCTTCTGCAAGGCCTGGCTCAGGGCATCCCGGTCCGACTTCGTCTTGGGCTCAATGGCAACATCGATAACCGGCTCCGGAAACTCCATAGTTTCCAGCACCACGGGATGCTTTTGGTCGCACAGCGTATCCCCGGTGCCGACCTGCTTGAGGCCCACAGCGGCGACGATGTCTCCGGCCCAGGCCTCCTTGATCTCTTCGCGCTTGTTGGAGTGCATCTTTAGGAGACGGCCGATCCGCTCCTTGCGGTTGTTGACAGAGTTGAGAACCGTCATCCCGCTCTCGATATGGCCGGAATAGATCCGCAGAAAAGTAAGATGGCCGACGTAGGGATCGGTCATCAGCTTAAAGGCCAATGCGCTCAAGGCGGCATCATCGTTGCATTCGCAGGTAACGGCTTCCTGGGTGTTCGGTATCAGCCCCTGGATGGGAGGCAGATCAAGAGGCGAAGGCAGAAAGTCGACAATACCGTCGAGCAGGGGCTGGACGCCTTTGTTCTTAAAGGCGGAACCGCAGAATACCGGACAGATATTCAGATTGATTGTCGCCTTGCGGATGCCCAGATTGATCTCCGCTGTGCTCAGCTCCTCGCCTCCCAGGTACTTGTCCAGTAAAGCCTCGTCCTCCTCGGCGATGGCCTCCAGAAGATGCTGCCGCCACTTATCGGCCTCTTCCTCCAGCTCTTCGGGAATATTTTCGGAGTACGTCTTTCTGCCCAGGGTTTGTTCGTCAAAGTAGAGGGCCAGCCCCTGGATGAGATCGATGACCCCGCGAAAGTTGTCCTCCTTGCCGATGGGTATCTGCATGGGAACCGGCTTGGCCTTCAGCCGGTCGCGAATCATGTTCACAGCATTGAAAAAGTCGGCTCCGGTACGGTCCATCTTGTTCACAAAAGCCAGCCTGGGGACATGGTATCGGTCGGCCTGACGCCAAACGGTCTCCGACTGAGGCTCCACTCCGGCCACTGAGTCGAAGACGGCCACGGCCCCGTCAAGAACCCGCAGGGCCCGCTCCACCTCCACGGTGAAATCAACGTGGCCCGGGGTATCGATGATGTTGACCCGGTGGTCCTTCCAGAAGCAGGTGGTCGCAGCGGAGGTGATGGTAATGCCCCGTTCCTGCTCCTGGGCCATGAAATCCATCACCGCCTGGCCGTTATGCACTTCACCGATTCTATGGGAGACGCCGGTGTAAAAGAGTATCCGCTCCGTCGTCGTCGTCTTGCCGGCATCTATATGCGCCATGAAACCGATGTTTCGCTGTTTATCTATGGGCACTACTCTCGCCACGTTACCACCTCAGCTGCAAGAAATCCAACATATGCCTGCTTACCATCTGTAGTGGGCAAAGGCCTTGTTGGCCTCTGCCATCCGGTGCGTTTCTTCCTTCTTCCGTATGGACCCCCCCCGATTGTAGAAGGCGTCTATGAGCTCCGAGCTCAAACGACTGTCCATTCCTTTCTCGCCTCGGGATCTGGCTGATCGCACCAGCCATCTGGTGGCCAGCACCTCCTGCCGATCCGGGCTCACAGCAACCGGGACCTGATAGGTCGCCCCGCCCACACGGCGGGGCTTGACTTCCATTTGGGGCTTGACATTGTCCACGGCCTGCTCAAAAGCCTTGAGCGGCTCCTCAGAGGTCTTGGCAGCCAGATCCTCCATGGCCTGATAAAGGATCCGCTCGGCCAAGCTCTTCTTGCCGTCCCGCATAATGCGATTGATGAACTTCGCAACCAGCTTGCTGTTATATCGAGGGTCCGGAAGGATCTTTCGCTTGGGTACTGGTCCTTTACGGGGCATGTTTGCGACTCCTCATCCTACTATATGATGTTATTTCGGGCGCTTGGCGCCGTATTTGGATCTGCTTTGCCGCCGATCCTGAACCCCGGCCGTATCCAGGGCCCCCCGGATGACCGTGTATCGGACACCGGGGAGGTCCTTAACCCGGCCGCCCCGGACAAGAACCACCGAGTGCTCCTGCAGATTGTGCCCTTCACCTGGAATATAGGAGGTGACCTCGATTCCGTTGGTCAACCTCACCCTGGCTACCTTGCGCAGGGCGGAGTTGGGCTTCTTGGGGGTGGTGGTGTACACCCGGACACAGACCCCCCTGCGCTGCGGGCACTCCTGGAGCGCAGCCCGCTTCTTGCTCGCCGTTACTTTGCGGCGCTGCTTCCGAATGAGCTGATTTAAGGTCGGCATGCATGGCCTCCGTCGTTATTGACTCAAAAGCTGATTTGAATAGTATATCCTGGGCTCCCTGTCAACTCATATTGCAGCTTTTTCTGCAAGTCACAGCTCCTCGGACTCCCAGGAGGTGCTTTCCAGCTCGTCCCAAAAATCCTCTGGCTTCTCCGGCTGCTCCGGAACATCGATATCCAGATCCATATAGGGCCTGAAACCGGTGCCGGCTGGAATAATCCTCCCCACGATCACGTTTTCCTTCAGCCCCTGCAGATAATCGCACTTGGACTGCATGGCGGCCTCGGTGAGGACTTTGGTTGTCTCCTGAAAGGAGGCGGCTGAGATGAAGGACTCCGTGCTCAAGGAGGCCTGGGTTATTCCCAGGACCAGGGGCTGTGCAGTCGCAGGCTTCAGCCCCTGCTGCACAGCCTTGTTGTTCTGCTCCAAGAAGGCCTGCTTTTCCACCTGCTCCCCGATAAGGAGGTTGGTGTCTCCGGGATCGAGCACGTTCACCTTCTTGAGCATTTGGCGGACGATAATCTCGATATGCTTGTCGTTGATGTGCACGCCCTGGTAGCGGTAGACCTCCTGAATTTCCTCCACCAAGTACTTGGCCAGGAACTTCTCGCCCTTGATCTTCAGCAGATCGTGGAGCTCCGGAGAGCCTTCGGTGAGGAACTCGCCGGCTTCGACAAAATCCCCCTCCTGCACGGTGATGTGCTTGCCTTTGGGAACCAGATACTCCTTGGGCTCGCCCGCCTCAGGAGTGATAATGATCTTGCGCTTGCCCTTGACGTCAGGCCCGAAGCTCACCGTGCCCTCTATTTCTGAGATTACGGCCATCTCCTTGGGCTTGCGCACCTCAAAGAGCTCTGCCACTCGGGGAAGACCGCCGACAATATCCTTGATCTTCGCACTCTCCCGAGGTTTCCGAGCGATGACGTCCCCGGCTTCGACGCGCTCTCCGTCGCGGATCATAAGAATAGCCCCCACCGGCAGGTAGTATACTGCATCGGTGTTGCTCTCGGGGTGGACCAGCAGATTCCCGGAATCGTCGCACAGCGAGATACTGGGCCGATAGTTCGTGGAGCGGTACTCGATGATCGTCTTTGTGGCCCGTTGCGTTGTTTCGTCCACCTTTTCCTGATAGGTTTTGCCCTCCACGATATCCGTGTATTTCACCACCCCGGAGACATCGGTCACGAAAGGCTCCTGGAAGGGGTCCCATTCCGCGATCAGGGTTCCCTTATCCACCGGATCGCCCATGTTCACGTAGAGCCTGGCTCCGGCGGGCAGGCTGTATCGCTCCCGCTCGCGTCCCTGATTGTCCACAACCCCCACCTGTCCGTTCTTGCCCAGGACCATGAGCTGCCCGTGCTTGTTCTTCACCGTCTTGACCCCGCTGAAGGTCACCTGTCCCGAGTACTGGGCCACGATGGAGGACTGCTCGATCTCCTTGGAGGCCGTACCTCCGATGTGGAAGGTGCGCATGGTCAGCTGAGTCCCGGGCTCACCGATGGATTGCGCTGCGATAATGCCCACCGACTCGCCAACATTGACCAGATGGCCTCTAGCCAGGTCCCGGCCGTAGCAATAGGAGCAAACCCCCTGACGGCTCTGGCAGGTGAGCACGGAACGGATGAACACCGATCGGACCCCGGCCTCGTCTATCTTCTGGGCCAAGGGCTCGTCGATGATGGTGTTGGCCTCGACGATGAGCTCCTCGGTATCCGGATGGTAGACATCGAACATGGCTATCCGGCCCAGGATACGGTCAATCAAGCTTTCCTGCATCTCCCCGGGCTTGCCCTGCTTGGCGATTTCAATGCCGTCCACCGTACCGCAGTCCAGCTCGCTGACTATGACATCCTGGACCACATCCACGAGGCGCCGTGTGAGGTAGCCTGAGTTGGCTGTCTTGAGGGCCGTGTCTGCCAGACCCTTCCGAGCGCCGTGCGTGGAGGTGAAGTACTCCAGCACGGTGAGGCCTTCTCGGAAGGAGGAGGTGATCGGGGTTTCAATAATCTCCCCCGAAGGCTTGGCCATGAGGCCGCGCATTCCGGCCAACTGGCGCATCTGATCCGCATTTCCCCTGGAGCCGGAATTGCTCATCATGAAAATAGGGTTGAAGCTGTGATCCACCACCTCCCTGCCGGTTGACGGATCGACGGACTTTTCGGTGGAGATCTCGTCCATCATGGCCTTGGCCACATCGTTGGTCGCCTTGGTCCACACGTCCACGACCTTGTTGTAGCGCTCGGTTCTGGTGATGATCCCGTCCCGGTGCTGGGAATGGATATCCTCGGTTTCTCGCTTGGCCTCGCTCAGGAGGTGCTGCTTTTTCTCCGGCAGCTCCAGGTCCTGGACCGAGATGGTCAGGCCGGCCCGGGTCGAGTACTCGAAGCCGAGATCCTTGAGTCGATCGCACAGGATGACCGTGGCCTTGGTCCCTGCCAGCTGATAGGCCTGGGCCACGAGGTTGGCGATGGTCTTCTTGTTGAGCACGGTATTTACCAGCTCATAAGGTACCTGCTCCGGCAGCAGCTCGCCGATGAGCAGCCGGCCCGGGCTTGTTTCCCTGATATGGCCGTTCATGCGAACCTTGATCTTGGCGTGCAGCGCCACCACCCCGGACTCGTAGGCTGAAATCGCCTCTTCGGGGTCGGCGAACACCTTGCCCTCCCCCGGCGCAAAGGACCTGGTCAGGGAGAGGTAGTACAGGCCAAGCACGATATCCTGGCTGGGCAGGATGATGGGCTCGCCGTTGGCCGGGGATAAAATGTTGTTCGTGGACATCATGAGTACCCGGCACTCGATCCTGGCCTCGATGGACAAGGGAACGTGCACCGCCATCTGGTCGCCATCGAAGTCCGCATTGTACGGGGTGCAGACCAGAGGGTGGAGCTGAATCGCCTTGCCTTCCACCAGTATCGGCTCAAAGGCCTGAATGCCCAAGCGGTGCAAGGTAGGGGCCCGGTTGAGCAAAATGGGGTACTCCTGGACCACTTCCTCCAGAACGTCCCAGACCACGAGCTCCTCGCGTTCCACCATGCGCTTGGCGCCCTTGATCGTGCTGGCGTAGCCGCGCTCCTCCAGCTTGGCGTAGATGAAGGGCTTGAACAGCTCCAGGGCCATTTTCTTGGGCAGGCCGCACTGATGCAGCTTGAGCTTGGGCCCGACCACGATAACGGAGCGGCCGGAGTAGTCCACGCGCTTGCCGAGCAGGTTCTGCCGGAAGCGGCCCTGCTTGCCCTTGATCATGTCGCTCAGTGATTTCAGGGGGCGACCGTTGGTTCCGGTGATCGCCTTACCGCGCCTGCCGTTGTCCAGGAGGGCGTCTACGGCCTCCTGGAGCATCCGCTTTTCGTTGCGGATGATGATGTCCGGAGCGCCGAGCTCGAGTAGCCGCTTCAATCGGTTGTTTCGATTGATCACCCGGCGGTAGAGATCGTTGAGATCCGAGGTGGCGAAGCGGCCACCGTCCAGGGGTACCAGCGGCCGCAGCTCCGGCGGGATGACCGGTATGACCTCCAGGATCATCCATTCCGGACGATTGCCGGATTCCAGGAAGGATTCGATAATCTTCAGCCGCTTGGAGAGCTTCTTCTTCTTGGCTTGGGAGCGGGTGGTGAAGGACTCCTCCTTGAGCTGGGTCTTGAGCTCCTCGAGATTGAGATCCTCAAGGAGCTCCTTGATCGCCTCGGCGCCCATGCCCACGCGGATGGCCTGCTCGCCGTAGGTTTCGATCACCTGGAGGTATTGGTCTTCGTTGAGCAGCTGATACCTTTTGAGAGTGGTCTGTCCCGGATCGATCACGATGTAGGAGTCGAAGTACAGGACCTTTTCCACCTCGGCCATGGTCATATCCAAAAGCACCGCGATCTTGGAGGGCATGCTCTTGAGAAACCAGATATGGGCCACCGGAGCGGCCAGCTCGATATGCGCCATCCGGTCCCGGCGAACCTTGGAGGCGATAACCTCCACGCCGCATTTTTCGCAGACGATGCCTCTGTGCTTCATCCGCTTGTATTTGCCGCAGTTGCACTCGTAATCCTTGACCGGTCCAAAGATTTTGGCGCAGAAAAGCCCGTCGCGTTCCGGCTTGAAGGTTCGATAGTTGATGGTTTCAGGTTTTTTGACCTCGCCGAAGGACCACTCTCTGATCTTTTCCGGCGATGCCATGGAGATCTTGATCCCTTTCAAGCTTTGACTCTTGAGTTGGGAATCACCAGTTCCTTGCATGGTGTACAGATCGTCCAGCGTCATACGCTCCATAACTCCTTAGTGCTCACTATTTATTGGCTCGCGAGGAACCGGGAGCAGCTTTTGGCTCAGCTCCCCGCGGAATAGCGCCCTGTTGCATTGGGAAAAAGCAGGCTTAATCTTCCTGGGCCCTTTTCCGGACCGGCTCACCGCTTCCGCTTTTTGTCGTCAGTAACCAAGGTGACATCCAGCCCAAGGGCCATGAGCTCCTTGATAAGAACGTTGAATGACTCCGGCATAGCTGAGGTGAGATAGTTTTCGCCCTTGACGATGTTTTCGTACATCTTGACCCGCCCCTGGACATCGTCGGACTTCACGGTCAGGAACTCCTGCAGGAGATAGGCGGCCCCGTAGGCCTCCAGGGCCCAGACCTCCATTTCTCCGAGCCGCTGGCCGCCGAACTGCGCCTTGCCGCCCAGTGGCTGCTGCGTAACCAGCGAATAGGGACCAGTGGATCGGGCGTGAATCTTTTCATCCACCAGGTGGTGCAGCTTCATCATGTACATGTATCCCACGGTCACCTGGTTGTGAAACTCCTCCCCGGTGCGGCCGTCAAAGAGGACGGACTTTCCGGACTCGGAAAACCCGGCCCGCTTGAGCCAATCCCAGATCTCTTCCTCGTGAGCGCCGTCAAAAACAGGGGTCTTGGTTTTGATCCCCTTCTCCAGCTTGCTGACCTGGTGGCGAAGCTCTTCCTCGTCCATGTCGTCAACCAGGGCATTTATCTCCCGGGATTGAAAAACATCCTTCACCTCCTTGCGCAGGGACTCCACATCGGAGTGGTTACCGGCCATGGCTGCCAGCTCCGAGCCGAGCTTGGCAGCCGCCCAGCCCAGGTGAGTTTCCATGATCTGGCCGATATTCATGCGCGAAGGAACGCCGAGGGGATTGAGCACGATATCCACGGGGGTGCCGTCGCTGAAAAAGGGCATATCCTCCTCGGGGAGGATGCAGGAAACCACGCCCTTGTTGCCGTGCCGGCCGGCCATCTTGTCCCCTACGCTGAGCTTGCGCTTGATGGCCACATAGACCTTGACCATCTTGATCACCCCCGGAGGCATGTCGTCTCCTTCCGTGATCTTGTCGCGCTTTTCGCCGTACACCGAACGGATGAATTCCAGCTGTTCGTTGTATTCGTCGAGCAGCTTCTGGACCTGCTCGTTAACATCCTTCTTGGCAAAGGCGCCCTGGAACTTGCGCAGCGGAATCTCGTTGAAGGCCTCCCTTTGCAGGGGCTTGTTCGCCTCGGCCAGGACCTTGCCTTTCTCCTGGCCCATAAGGGATCGGGCGAGATTCTTGCCCTGAACCAGATCCCAGAGCTTTTCCCGGATATTTCCAGTCAAGCCCTTGACCTGAAGCTGCTCCTTGCGGTGCAGCTTTTCCAGCTCCTCGTCCTCGATGAGCTTGGTCCTCTCGTCCTTTTCCGTGGAGCGGCGGTTGAACACCTTGACATCGAGAACCGTGCCTTCAATGCCCGGCGGCACCTTCAGGGAAGTATTCTTCACATCCCTGGCCTTGTCTCCGAATATGGCCCGCAGCAGCCGCTCTTCAGGGGTGAGCTGCGTTTCACCCTTGGGGGTGATCTTGCCCACCAGGATGTCGTCCGGCTTTATCTTGGCCCCGATGCGAATGATGCCGCTGTCGTCGAGATTTCGGAGCATCTCCTCGCTGACATTGGGTATATCCCGGGTGATCTCCTCCGGCCCGAGCTTAGTGTCCCTGGCCAGCACCTCGAACTCCTCCACGTGCACCGAGGTAAACACGTCATCCTTAACGCAGCGCTCCGAGAGCAGGATGGCGTCCTCGAAGTTGTATCCTCCCCACGGCATGAAGGCCACAATGAGGTTCTTGCCCAAGGCCAGCTCGCCGTCCTTGATGCTCGGACCGTCCGCGAGGATGCTTCCCCTCTCCACCTTTTGCCCCGGCTTGACCCGGGGTTTTTGACTGAAGCAGCTGTTTTGATTTGATTTATGGTACTTCTGCAGCTCGTAAACCGTGGAGCCGCCGCTTCTGGCAAAGAGCTCAGACCCGGTATAGCGTACCACTATCCGGTCGGCCTCTACGTACTCCACCACGCCTGGCCCTTCGGCCAGCAGGCAGTTTCCGGAATCCCGGGCTACCAGGCCCTCAATCCCGGTGCCTACCAGCGGCGGCTCGCTCTGGAGGAGAGGCACCGCCTGGCGCTGCATGTTCGATCCCATGAGAGCCCGGTTAGCGTCGTCGTGCTCCAAAAAGGGGATCAAGGAAGAGGAGACCGAGACGATCTGACTGGGCGCTATGTCCATCATAGTCACCTGGTCCTTGTTGACCAGGGCGAACTCTCCGCGTTCACGCGCAGCCACTTGATCGTTGACAAAGTTGCCCTCCTCGTCGATCACCGCATTGGCCTGAGCGATGACCTCTTTGTTCTCCGAAGCGGCATCGAGGTAGACGATCTCATTGGTCACTTTGGAGTCGTGCACTACGCGATAAGGGGTTTCGATGAACCCGAACTTGTTGACCTGGGCGTAAGTAGTCAGGGAGACTATGAGCCCGATGTTGGGACCTTCCGGGGTTTCAATCGGGCAGATCCGGCCGTAGTGGCTGGGATGAACGTCCCGGACCTCAAAACCGGCCCTTTCCCTGGTCAGTCCACCCGGACCCAGTGCGGACAGGCGCCGCTTATGGGTCACCTCGGAGAGGGGGTTGGTCTGATCCATAAACTGGGATAGCTGCGAGGTTCCAAAGAACTCCTTAACCACAGCGGTGACCGGCTTGGGGTTGATCAGATCGTGGGGCATGAGGGTGGCCACTTCCTGCTGAGTCATCCGTTCCTTAATGGCCCTCTCCATGCGCACCAAACCGATGCGGTACTGGTTCTCCACAAGCTCCCCGACCGGCCGCACCCGCCTATTGCCCAGATGGTCAATATCATCTGCGGGACCATGCGCCTCTTTGAGCTGAACCAGCTTCTTGATGGTGCGCAGGATGTCTTCATTGGTCAAGGTGCGTTGATCGTGAGGCAGATCGAGACCAAGGCGGCTGTTGAGCTTGTACCGTCCAACCGGGGAGAGATCATAGTAGTCTGCATTGCGGAATATGTTTTCAAAGAACGACTCCGCCACCTCCGGCGTGGGAGGGGAGCTCGGCCGCAGCCGGCGGTAGATCTCAATCTGCGCTGACTGGCTGTCTTCGGTCTTGTCCTGCTCCAGGGTATCCCGGATACTGGTTGAGACCTCCAGACCCCGGGTATGCAGAACCTTGACCTGAGTAGGGGCGTTCTTTTGCAGCAGCTCGACGAGCTCCGGAGTGACCTGATCGCCAGCTCGGCCGAGAACCTCGCCAGTTTGGGGATCTACGACCTCCTCGGCCAGGAACTCCTCCTCCATGGTCTCGGCGTCGACCTCTATCCATTTCAGGCCGCTGTTGATGATCTTCCTCCAGTCCAGCCGCGTCATCTCCTTGCCGGCCTGGACCAGAACCTTGCCCTGATCGTCGGAAATGTCCCTGGCCACCTTTTCGCGCCGGAAGAGATCGGGGTTGACATCCCGGTAAACCCTATCCGCATCTATATGGTAGGTTTCGGTCTGGTAGAAGTAGTTAAGGATTTCCTCCGGAGTTAAGCCCATGGCCTTGAGCAGTATGGTGACCGGCATCTTGCGCCGCCGGTCGATTCGGACGTAGAGTATGTCCTTGTGGTCAAAGTCGAAATCCAGCCAGGAGCCGCGCATGGGAATGATCCGGGCGCTGTAGAGCACCTTGCGGCTGACATGCGTCTTGCCGGAGTCGTGATCGAACAGGATGCCCGGGGAGCGCTGCAGCTGATTGACCACCACCCGCTCGGTGCCGTTGATGATGAAAGTGGCCTTTTCGGTCATCAGCGGGATGGTGCCGAAGTAAATATCCTGTTCCTTGATATCCCGTATGGTTCTACTGTCGGTCTCCTCATCCACGTCATAGACAATGAGCCGGACTTTGAGACGCACCGGGGCTTCATAGCTCAATCCTTTAGTAAGGCACTCCTCTTTGTCGTACTTCGGCTCGCCGACTTCATAGCTAACGTATTCCAGAGTGGCGGTGCGATAAAAATCCTCAATAGGGAAAACGGACCGAAAGGCTCCCTCAAGGCCGATCTCTTCGCGGCTGGCCGGCGGGACCTCCATCTGAAGAAACTCGTTATAGGACTGCTCCTGCAAATTTAAAAGATGCGGAATTTCGAGAACTTCCTTGATACGGCCGAATTTTTTCACAAGCTCTGTCATGAGCATCACCTTCGCCAATGTTTTGAATCACTGCTATAAATAGCAGAAAAATATTCAACCAAGCCAAAAACCCAGGTTATATATTTACAAATTAAAGGATTTCATGTATAGTTATGCAAAAGTGCAAAAGGAAAGAATAAAGTTTGACACTCATTTTGCTCAGACAAAAAGAGTTTCCAGATCATGGTATAGGACAAAAGAGTTCCCCTGTGCTGAACACTGCAGGATATGGAGACAATCAACCAAGGCTTGATTTCTGTTTTGCACTATGCGGCTTTTTAATACCTAACAACTATCATAGTCTCATTTCGGGGTGCTCTCTTAAGAGGAGGGATGTCTTCCTTTTTTCAATCGCTTTGTTCATCAACGAGAAAAGCAGCAAGGGCAGCTTTGCCCTTGCTGCTATCTGATTGCTGCAACGGAGATGGCCCGGCTCCTTACTTCACCTCGACCTTTCCCCCGGCCTCTTCTAGCTGCTTCTTGGCTTCCTCGGCCTCAGCCTTGGACACGGCTTCCTTCAAGGTGGAGGGAAGCTCGTCCACCTTGGCCTTGGCTTCTTTGAGTCCAAGCCCGGTCAGGGAGCGCAGGGCCTTGATGACGGCTATCTTGTTGCTTCCGACATCGGTGAGGACTACATCGAACTCGGTCTTTTCCTCCTCCTCGGCAGCCTGAGCCTCGGCAGGGGCAGCACCGGGCGCGGCCGCAGCGGCGGCAACAGGTGCGGCTGAAACACCGAACTTGTCCTCGAGCTCTTTGATGAACTCGGAGAGCTCGAGCACGGTCATGTTGGAGATAAAATCTATCACCTGATCCTTGGTAACCTCTGACATGAATTCCTCCTTATCTTGGGGCTTTGGCTTGTGATTACTCTTTTTGCTCTTTAATACCGTTCAAGGCAGTGAGGAGGCTGCGCAGCATATTGCCGAACAGCCCGACGAAGCTGCTTGCAGGGGCATTCATGGTCCGCAGGAGCTGGGACAGCAGCTCCTCCCGGCTGGGGAGCCTGGAGAGATCGCTTATCTGATCCGCATTGAGGTACTGCCCTGCATGGCTGCCGAACCTGATCTGGAAGTTTTTGTTCTTCCTGTCAAAATCAACCAGAACCTTTGCCGCGACCACCGGGTCATCGTATCCGAAAGCGATGGCGCAGCAGTCGCGGAGCTCATCTCCCAGGATCTCGTGAGGGCTTCCCTGGAGAGCGATCCGGGCCAGAGTATTCTTTACGATCTGGTAGTCCACCTGCGTATTGCGGAGCTCGCTGCGCAGGCTCTCGATGTGCTCCACCTTCAATCCTCTGAAATCGGTAACCAGGGCGATGTTGGCGCGCTTCGCCTTGTCGCGGATGTCTTCGATGACAGCTGCTTTTTCCTCTCTGCTCTTACTCACGTTTACCTCCAGCACTTACAGAGCCAAAGCCTGTCTCGGCAGGGTATTAAGGCACTAGCCTCCTGCTGTCTTTGACTCTTGCCTTACAGGTTTATGCTTCCAAATACTGTCCGATGTTGCTGGTATCGATCTTGACCCCCGGGCCCATGGTGGTGGAAAGAGCCATGGATCGGAAGTAGGTCCCTTTGGCTGAGCTGGGCTTGGCCTTGTGCAGGCTGTCCAGAAGCACGCGGAGATTGTCCAGGATCTTATCCTGGCCAAAAGATACCTTGCCCAATGGGGCGTGGATCACCCCGGCCTTATCGACCTTGTACTCCACCTTTCCGGCCTTGAGCTCGGCAATGGCCCCAGCCAGGTCGAAGGTCACGGTGCCGCTCTTGGCATTGGGCATCATGCCGCGAGGGCCCAGGATGCGACCCACCTTCCCCACCTGGGACATCATGTCCGGGGTTGCAACCGCTTTATCGAAGTCCAGCCACCCCTCCTGGATGCGTTGGACGAGATTCTCCGCCCCGACTTCATCCGCACCGGCTTGGCGTGCTTCCTCTTCCTTTTCGCCTTTGCAGAAGGCTATGACGCGGGTTTCCTTGCCAAGGCCATGCGGCAGGCTCACTCCTCCGCGGATCATCTGATCCGGATACTTGGGATTGACGCCGAGGCAAACCGCAACATCGACCGTCTCGTCAAATGCTGCGTAGGCTGACCCCAAAGCCAGCGTCAGTCCCTCTTCCAGAACGTACTTTTGCGTCCTGTCCAGCTTTTCGGCTACTTGACGGTATTTCTTGCTCCGCTTTGACATGCTGCTTACTCCGCTATTTTGCGACTTCAATCCCCATGCTGCGGGCGGTTCCGACAATGGTTTTCACCGCAGCATCAAAATCAGTGGTATTCAGATCAGGAAGCTTCGTTTTGGCGATCTCTTCGATCTGGTCCATGGTCACCTTGCCCACATCGGTCTGTTTGGGCTCGCCTGAACCTTTGTCAACTTTGGCCGCTTTCTTGAGCAGCACTGCTGCCGGCGGAGTCTTGGTGATAAAGGCAAAGGAACGATCCGCAAAAACCGTAATGACGACCGGAATGATCATCCCTTTCTGATCGCTTGTCTGTGCATTGAACGCCTTGCAAAACTCCATGATGTTCACACCGTGCTGCCCAAGAGCAGGACCCACCGGAGGCGAAGGATTGGCAGATCCGGCTGGTATCTGGAGCTTTATCTTTGCCAGGACTTTTTTGGCCATGGTTTATGTTCCTCTCCATCACTTGCCGTTTTTAAGATGTCTACTGCGTTTTGCTCACCTGGACAAAATCCAGCTCGACTGGCGTATTGCGGCCGAATATGGATACCGAAACCTTAAGCGTGCCCCGATCGTGGTTTACCTCCTCGACATAAGCGTCGAAATTGGAGAAAGGGCCATCAATAACCTGGACCTTGTCGCCGGGGTGGAAATCGTATTTGGGCCGCGGCTGTTCCTTACGGCTTTCAATGAGCTGCAGAAGGTTCTGGGCTTCCGACTCCTTGAGCGGGATGGGCTTCTCCCTATCGCCGATAAAGCCGGTAACCTTGGGAATACTTTGTATCAAATGCCAGGACCGGTCGTTCAAATGGAGCTTGACCAGAACGTATCCCGGATAGAACTTCCGGGTGGTGGTCTTCTTTTGCCCTTTGACCATTTCCACGACTTTCTCAGTAGGAACAATGACGTCCTCGACAAGGCCTTCGGCCTTGTTTTTGCGAATCATCTCCCGGATGGTCTTTTCCACCCGCTGCTCATACCCGGAAAGCGTCTGGACGATATACCAGCGAGGCGTAATCGCTTCCTCGTTCATATAATCAAGGCCTAGGGGAGAATGACTTCAATTATTTTGGCCAGGGCGACATCGACGAGGCCGAGGTAAAGGGCAATGAGGACCACCAAGAAAAGGACCGAGCCGCAGGTGGCAAGGGTTTGCTTCTGGCTCGGATAGGTAACCTTCTTCATTTCGCCCTTGGACTCTTCCAAGAACTCTTTAAACTCCGAGATCTTGGAAAATAATCCCGAGGTAGGCTCAACCGGTTCGGATTTGGTCTTCTTTTTATTCATAATATATTTTGGCAGGCCAGGAGGGACTCGAACCCCCAGCCTTCGGATTTGGAGTCCGACGCTCTGCCAACTTCGAGCTACTGGCCTGCATTCGAGCGCGTTCCTTTCTTAGCTGCTCCCAGGGCCGACTATTTGCTCTCTTTGTGCACCATATGCCGTCCACACTTGGGGCAGAACTTCTTCAGTTCGAGCTTGCTGGTGGTATTCTTCTTGTTTTTCGTGGTGGCATAGTTTTTGTTTTTGCATTCGGAGCAGCGGAGCTGAACCTTGACTCGCATAGTGTTACTCCTTGATTTCGGAGACGACGCCGGCGCCTACGGTCCTACCGCCCTCGCGTA
>CAZQPF010000073.1:14099-15806 GCA_964595165.1 uncultured Desulfohalobiaceae bacterium | reverse complement strand
GAAGGGGAGCAGCCTTGAAGAGTTTCTTGCTTGATCAACCCGGCACTCAGTTTGATCGAATTCTTCTTCGATTTTGGGTCGATAACGCTGCAGCTTTTCTCCAAACTCGAGTTGAGGCTGAGCAAACTGAGTGCCGGGTCAAACTGGCAATAGCGGCTTTCAGTATATTCTCATTAAAATCAAGGGATTGAATTCTTTTAAATTAACCCCATAAGTCAGATTTGCCGGAGGCAAAGCTGACTTGATTGTAATACTAGGATTAAATATGCTGCCCGGTACTGTCAACTACAGGAGCGGTCCGGATGAGCGGTGCCTTGCAGTCTGGATTGGGGATCGTGGTTTTGCTCGGGGCGGCTGTGCTCCTTTCGGAGGACAGGCGGAGCATTCCCTGGCGCATTGTGGCCGCCGGCGTTGCTCTGCAGATTGCACTGGCGCTTCTGCTCCTCAAGCTTCCCTCTTCCCGGCAGCTTTTCCTCCTGCTGAACGAGATGGTCTTTGCCCTGGAGCAGGCCACGCGGGAGGGGACCTCGTTCGTGTTTGGCTATCTCGGGGGCGGGGAGCTGCCTTTTGAGGCCAAAGAGGGGATCAGCACCTACATCCTCGCTTTTCGGGGCCTGCCGCTCATTCTGGTCATCAGCGCCCTGTCCTCGCTTCTTTTCTACTGGCGCATCCTGCCCCTGGTGGTGCGGGGATTCGCCGGCCTGCTGCGCAAGGTCCTGGGCATCGGCGGAGCCGAAGGTGTGGGAACCGCGGCCAACGTTTTTCTGGGCATGGTCGAATCTCCGCTGTTCATTAAGCCCTACCTCTCCAGGCTGCACCGGGGCGAGCTCTTCTCCATCATGACCTCGGGCATGGCCACCATCGCCGGTACGGTCATGGTGCTTTACGCCAGCATCCTGCAGCCGGTGCTGCCTGGCGCGCTGGGTCATCTGGTTGTCGCCTCCATCCTCAGCGCCCCGGCGGCGGTGGCCCTGGCCAGAATCATGATCCCCACGCCGTTTTCCAAGGTCACAGAAGCCCGTATCCAGTCCCCGGTGTCCGCGCACAGCAGCATGGACGCCCTCACCAGCGGCACTCTGGAAGGGGCCAAGCTGGTGATCAATATTATCGCCATGCTCATCGTGCTGGTGGCCATGGTCTCCCTGGTCAATCAGCTGCTCGGCCTCCTGCCTGCAGTTCAGGGATCTGCTCTGACCCTGCAGCGGATATTGGGCTGGATCCTGGCCCCGGTGGTCTGGCTTATCGGCATACCCTGGGAGGAATGCGTAACCGCCGGAAGCCTCATGGGCACCAAAACGGTGCTCAATGAGCTCATCGCCTACACCGATCTGAGCCGGCTGCCCGAGGATGCGCTTGCCTCCCGCTCACGACTGATTATGACCTATGCCATGTGCGGGTTTGCCAATCCGGGATCCCTGGGCATTATGATCGGCGGCATCGGAGGGCTCGTTTCCGAGCGGCGTCAAGAGGTTGTGTCGCTGGGACTCAGGTCGATTCTGGCCGGAACCATGGCCACCTGTATGACCGGTGCGATGGTGGGGTGTATACTGTAAGACGCATAGCGCAAAACGTGGAGAGAAGAAGCTGATAGCTCATGGCTCACAGCTGATGGCAAGAGAAGAAGCTGATAGCTCATGGCTCACAGCTGATGGGGAGAGAAGAAGCTGATAGCTCATGGCTCACAGCTGATGGCAAGAGAAGAAGCTG
>CAZQPF010000073.1:0-13999 GCA_964595165.1 uncultured Desulfohalobiaceae bacterium | reverse complement strand
GGAGAGAAGAAGCTGATAGCTCATGGCTCACAGCTGATGGCAAGAGAAGAAGCTGATAGCTCATGGCTCACAGCTGATGGGGAGAGAAGAAGCTGATAGCTCATGGCTCATAGCTGATGGCAAGAGAAGAAGCTGATAGCTCATTCTTCGTTCCCAGGCTCCTGCCTGGGGACGTCTACTCTTGTGGCTCCAGCCACCTTGTTGAGCCCAGATGCTCGATAAACCCATGCGATCAGTGCGGCCAGAAGAGGCATGAGCATAGCGCACACTTGACACAGCGGGTCGGAATCGCTCAGCATGAAACCAGTTGCAATTGTTGTCCACAACCTCCACAGTCCCATGTGTGGATAAAGATCATGCCGGAGGCAGCGCTGATAAGGAGTGAGTATGCGTTACCTTTGCGTTCCGATTGCGGTTCTGGTTGTCTGCTTCTGGATCGTCGCCTGTCAGGGAGAAGGCACCTCCCTGGGCAAAGAGGTGCTCAACACCTCCTGCAAGAGCTGCCATTCCAATCTCATCACCTGCAACAATCTGGGGAAGGACCGGAGCTACTGGCAGAGCACTGTGCAGAGGATGGCCAAGAAGGGAATGAACATCACAGACCAGGAGGAAAAGGCGGTCGTCGACTATCTGAGCGGACTTGAGCCCGGCGCCTCGCCGGTATGCGATTAGATCTGCAGCACCTTGAAGCCAAGATCGGAGTCCAGCCGGCGTTGCGCCTTGGTCCCCAGAAGCTCGGTGATTACCGCTTCAACGATCTGCCAGGCTTGCACCCCGGCCCGGGAACAGCCGGTGGTGGTATCCGTCTCCCTGCCGCAGGCCAAGTGGAGATGAAGCACTGGATGGCCGTTCTCGTCCGGAAAGATGGTCCCTGTGCCGGCGATTTCATGCACCGCGGAAAGCGTGGCCTGCATTGGCTGAACCGGCCTAGCCTCGCCGTCTTCCGGCCCTACGACGAGGCCGCTTCCGGCGTTTGCTCCGCCCAGGACGATAACCGAAGCTGCGGCTACCTTCTCCCGGGCGGCAAACCGTTCGATGGCTTCATGGATGGTTTCGCCGTGCTCCAGCCTCAGGACAAAGGTTCTTCCCTGCTTGGCCTGTTCGTACTGCATAGAGGGCTCTCCTTGCGGGACACGGTTTGGACATATGCTTTCACGATGGGAATATCCGCGGGACACCAGACAAGCGACGGCAAATCCCGCGGCGGGAGCCATGCGATCCGCGCATGCTCGCTCAGTATCGGCTCGCCGCCGCAGTAGCGGCAGCAAAAGGAGATCAAGCGGAGGCTTCCTTCCGGCTGCTCCCAGCGGTTCTCCACAAAACGGCTCAGGATCTGGATGTCCAGATTGAGCTCTTCCTTGATTTCCCGCACGATGCAGTCAGCGTAGGTTTCGCCGCTGTGCACCTTTCCGCCTGGGAACTCCCAATGATAGGGCAGATCCATAGCCGAGCCCCGCTGTGCCGCGAGCACCAGATCCCCGGCTTCAATGATGGCGCAGGTGACGGTGAGCCTGGATCTATGCGTCATTTCATCCCTTTTTTGATGCACATCAAAGATGTTCAGCAGCGCTGCAGGTAGGGTATGGAGCAGATAACCCAGTAGGCGCTCTTTGAAAATTGGCACTTTGTATTCGTGTCAATTCGTGGATAAACTCTTAAAGAAAAAGAGCTGGGTCCACGAATCTTCACCAATTTCCACGAATGAAGAACCAGAGTATCCAGCCTGCTCATCGCAGGCAGGGTGGCTTCATCCCGCTCTCGCGGGAGGCACCCTCGCCGCCAGGAGATCAGTCTTTCCGCTGGCCGATCAGGCCAGGGAAAAAGCAGTGATGATTGGTGAAGATGCGTGGATAAAGGTTCCTATCTTGATGCATTTATTTTGTTCCGAACCCGCAAGGTGCCCCTTTTTTAGCCGGATTTCGGTTCGGCCCTGATGCCTGTAATTCGCAGCATAAGTCAATTCAGCAAAGCCGGCAAGGTCGTAGCAGCTGCTCGGAATAGCTGATGTTCGGATCTTCAGGCTAAAACGAGCCGGGCCGGCGCCCGGCGGTCCCAGGTGAGATGGTCAGAAGCTCTGCTGAGCTTGAATGAGCTTCCGGGGTCGCAATTGCGGTGGCTTCCTTGTTGGAGCTGGAAGGGCTTATAGGAGCTCCTTGGAGAAGCGGGATTGCCAAGCTTGGTGTGATGCACTAAATTATTGAGAGTGATAACCAAAACCATTGAAGGAGGTTGCCATGAGCAAGAAGGTGGTCATTGACGCGGATGAATGTATCGGTTGTGAAAGCTGTGTGGAGATCTGTCCCGAGGTGTTCGCCTTTGACGAGGATGAGGAGAAGGCCTACGTGATCAAGGAAGAAGGGGGTCCTGAGGACAAGATCGAGGAAGCCATGGAGTCCTGCCCCTCGGAATGCATCTACTGGGAAGAGTAAGACAAAGCCAGGAGAGCTTGATCCTGCAGGAAAGGAAGTTCCGAGTGGGATCAAGCTCCCTTTTTCAAGACCTTGGCGGCGAAGAAGAACTCCCTGAAGCCGCTCTGCCTTGCCGTCTGCCGCATATCCAGCAGTGATACCCCGCCCTCCTGCCGACCCAGAAGCCCCTGCACCTGCTTTTCGTTTTCCTCCGGATTCAGGGTGCAGGTCACATAGATCAGGTAGCCGCCAGGGGCCAGAGCGCTCACCCCTTGCTCCAGCATTTCCGATTGCACCATTTTGAGCCGCTCCACATCCTGGGGATGCTTTTTCCACTTGCTGTCCGGCCTGCGGCTGAGAACGCCGAGCCCGGAGCAGGGAACGTCCAGCAGGATGGTTCCCGGACTGCGGTTCAGGGGAGGTGCCTGGGCGGCATTGGCGCTGAAAGCCGGGATATGCGGCAGGTGCAGCCGGTCCAGCTCCCGCTTGAGACCGATGAGCTTCCAGGGGCTCAGGTCGCTGGCCCAGAGGCCGGGTATCCCCTGTTCCAGCAGTAGACAGGTTTTTCCTCCGTGGCCGGCGCAGGCATCCCAGACCGGCTGCGGCCAGGAGTGCGGCTCCAGCTCCAGGAGCAGGCTTTGAGCTGCATAGCTCTGTCTCGAGAGCAGGCCCTTTCGCTCCAGGGAATCAAGGGCAACGCCCGGGCTGCGATCAAAGGCCAGGCCCGAGGGGCACTGCGCCACGCAGGCGGGGTCGGTGCGGAGGGTATCGAACAAGGCTTCGTGCTCCGGAAGGCTCTTGTTGACGCGGGCTCCAAGGAGCGGCCCTTCAAGGGATTGGCGGAGATAGTCCAGACAAGCCGCTTCACCGTAGGCCTGCATCCAGAGATCGACGATCCATTGCGGACAGGAGTAGTACCGGCTGAGGAAGGTCGCCCGGCTGGAGGTGCCGAAGCGGTAGAAGTCCTTCTGAAAAAAAGATTCCCGGCTTCTGGCCACCTCCCGGAGGACCGCATTGGCCAGGCCGGAGAGCCTTCGGCTTATCCGAGCCTTGGTATACTCCACATACCAGTGCACTGTGGCATACTCCGGAACCCGGTCCAGATAGAGAATCTCATAGACAGCCACACCCAGAGCCAATAGGAGCTGCGGGGGAAGCTTTCTGGCTTTGCCCTTGATGTTCCGGGAGAGGATGAAATCGATTCGCAGCTTGAGCCGGAGGTAGTTGTAGCAGACCGTGGTGCACAGCCCTTTGTCCGACTCGGGGAGCCGGTGGCGGGAAAGGGTTTCGTTGAGCACGGTCTGCAGGTCACGGCCCTTGAGGGTCTCCTGGACAATGCTCAGGATCAGGGAGCGAGTATCTTGTCCCAAGTCAGCCTTGCCTCCGGCTGTGCTCGTAAGTCAGATTTGCCGGATGCAAATCTGACTACCGACCATTGCTCTCGCAGCATTCCCGAATCGCTGCCGCGGGATTGGTCTTGCTGGCCTGATCCTGAGAGGCGTCCTTGGATTCCTTGCCCTGCGGCAGCCAGGAGGGGTGCACAAAGAGCTCAATGGCCCACTTTACCTGATTCAAGGGCACGGTGGTATCCAGGCAGGGCCCGAAGGGCCGTTCGTTGAGAATGCCGAAAACCGGCAGGGGGTAGGTGTCCTGGACCCCGGAGGAGAGGTCCCGCTCGCAGGCTACGGCAATGATGAGCTTGGGGCGGTTCTGAACCACTATGCGCCTGGCGATGGTTCCGCCGGTGGCTATGGCCAGCTTGACCCCGTAGGCCTCGCTGAACTCCAGCAGGGCGGCGATCTCGCATTCGCCGCAGCGACGGCAGTTCTGTATGTTATAGGTCAGCCGGTACTTGCACAGGCTGTTTTGCAGGCAGTGGGGCATGAGGAGCAGGATCTCCTCCGGTTTGTAGGTGCTGCCTTCGGCGCGCACGATCTCGTTGTTGACCCGGATGAAGGAGGCGCGGACCTGCTCGCGCGGAATGCCCATCAGCTTGCCCACCGCGGTCATCAGGGGAAGAAAGATCTTGATGGTAACTCCCCGAATGCGCCGCGAGAAAAGAATCGGCCGCTTGAGCAGAATGTTGAGCACCAAGGCCAGGGAAGACCAGACCACCAGAGATATGCCCACAGCCACCAAAGCGGCCAGGAACCAGGGGGCCAGAGGGTGGATGTTTGCCAAACCGACATAGGGGATGAGCCAGAAGAGGATGAGAAAGAGTATTATGAGCCCGGAGGTTCCGGTGAGCAGGCCGATGAAAAGGCGCTTTCTTGCGGAGAAGCTCTTGCGAATCTCGCTTTCTATGCGGCTGTAGGCAGTGTCTTTGAACCGGGTCATTCGTTTTGCTGAAGGAAATTTGAGAGACAAGAGGCCACAGTTTATTCTCGGCCCTTCGCGGGCAATAAACTTTTCTCTGCGGGCTTGAAGAGGGAGAGACCAGCCTGCTAAGGGCCGCCAAGCACCGCTAAGGAAGAAAGCTTCCTTGCCGCAGGCAGGGATACCTTTGCACCGGGCCTCCGGCGTGGATAAAGGTTCTTATCTTGAGGCATTTATTTTGATCCGAGCCTACCCGGCGTCCTGCTTCAGATAGCCCCGCACAAAGGCCTCTGACCCCATTGGCTTGGCTGATTCCGGCTGGATAGTATGTACCTCGTACAGCCGGTCCTGGCAAGCGATGCACAGCCCGCCCTGCTCACCGGGCAAGAGCGTTCCGGGCTGGATGGATTCTTCCTTTTCCGGGCCGACACTGCCTGGGAAAAGGCGAAGACGGATTTGCTTGCCCGTATCGGGCCGGGTCCAATAGAAAAAGGCCCCCGGCCAGGGATGGACCGCCTGGATACGATTGTGCACCCCCCAGGCTGTATGGTTCCACTCGATCTCCCCTTCTGCCTTGGTCAGCTTCGGAGCATAGCAGGCCCGGTCCTCATCCTGTGGGAGCGGGACAAGCTCTTGAGAAGGAATCTTCTTCAGGGTGTCTATCAGGAGCTCGCCGCCCATGTCTGCCAGTTGATCGTGCAGAGTGGCAGCGGTGTCGTGGATTCCGATAGCCAGGGCGCGCTGCTGTAAGATGGGCCCGCTGTCCAGCCCGGGCTCCATTTGCATAATGGTCACCCCGGTCACCCGTTCTCCGTGGAGAAGAGCTCTTTGTATTGGGGCTGCTCCGCGGTACAGGGGCAGGAGGGAAGCGTGCACGTTCACTGCGCCGTATGGTGGCGAGCTCAGGAGGTCTGCCGGCAATATGAGGCCGTAGGCGGCCACGACAAGAATGTCGGGCTCGTATTGATCGAGAAGGTCTCGGACTGTTGCAGCATCCAGCTTTTCCGGCTGGGCAAGCGGCAGGCCGTATTGCTCGGCCCTTTTCTTGATTGCAGAGGCCCGCATGCGGCGTCCGCGATTGGCGGGGCGATCGGGCTGGGTGACGGCAACTGCGACTTCCCCATCCGGCCAGGAAAGGAGCTGCTCCAGAATGCGCACCGCAAAGGAGGGGGTCCCGAAAAAGCCGATTCTCAATTGGCTGCCTCTTCGGATAGGGCTTTCCTTACTTTTCGCTCATACATCTTTCGCTTCAGCCTCCCCACACGGTCCAGGAGGAGGCAGCCCTCCAAATGGTCGATCTCATGCTGCAGGCAAACCGCCAGCAGGCCGTCGGCCTCCACGGTCTGCTCCTCGCCATTCGTGTCGAGCCCTTTGACCACCACCTCGGAGTAGCGGCTTACCATGCCCTTGAATCCGGGCAGGCTGAGGCACCCTTCTTCATTCTCCGTATCCCCGGTGGCGGAAACAATGCTCGGATTGACAAGCACGATGAGCCCGTTCTGCTCCTCAGGGCCGGTGAGGTCCACGGTGATCAGACGGCACGATTCGCCGACCTGAGGCGCAGCCAGACCGATGCCCTTGTTCTGGTACATAGTCTCGGTCATGTCCCGGGCCAGGGCCTGCACGGATTCGTCGACCCGGGCGATCTCCATTGCCTTGCAGGCCAGTGCCTCATGGGGGTAGGTTACAATCTTTCGAACCATGGCTTATATTTGCTTACGGGTTTAGAGTTCCAGGTTCCAAGTTCACGGTTCACAGTTTTAAGAATACAATCAAGAACTTGAGAGTTCAAAGTTCACGGTTCACAGTTAAGGCGAAAAAAATCAAGGAGATAAATTCCTAGCCATCACAGTAAAAGTAAGCATTGCTGACGGTAACGCAAGTCAGCGTGGCCTCTGGCAGATCTCGTATGAAACTCCACTTTCCAACCCCTCACCCGGCACTCAGTTTTGTAGAAATAGCTGGGGGTTATGCCATAAACCTCTTATGTGCCTTCAAGCACACAGGGCGATCATTATATCGACACTGAGTGCCGGGAGCTCCCCTTGGGAAGGGGAGCAGCCTTGCGGAGTTTCTTCCTTGATCAAGCCGGCACTTAGTTTGACTGCATTATCCTTCGATTGCAAATCGATAACCCTTAAGCTGCAGCTTTTCTCCAAGCCCGAGCTGAGACTGGGCAAACTGAGTGCCGGGTCAACTCCGGCTGCGCTGACTTGCGGCTATGAGCACTGCCCTGGCTCGTTTCCGTCCGGAAACGAGCCTAGGTCTCGGTTTTCGTGCCTTGCCCCGCGCTTTCCTTGGCTCGCAGTTTAAGCCCCAGCTCCCGCAGTTGCGGGGCGTCCACTGCTGAGGGGGCCTCGGTAAGCAGACAGCTGCCCTTTTGCGTTTTGGGGAAGGGGATGACGTCCCGTATGGTCTTGGCACCGCAAAGAAGCATCATCAGCCGATCAAAGCCGAAGGCGATGCCCCCGTGCGGGGGAGCCCCGTATTTGAGGCCTTCTACAAGAAAGCCGAACCTGGCTTCGGCCTCCTGGGCATCAAAACCCAAGGCCTCGAACATGGCCCGTTGCATCTCCGGCTGATGGATGCGGATGGACCCTCCGCCGATCTCGGTTCCGTTGAGAACCAGATCGTAGGCCCTGGCCCGAACCTTTTCCGGCGCCCGGCGAAGCTGCTCCAGGTTCCCTTCCTGGGGTGAGGTGAAGGGGTGGTGGCAGGCAGCCCAGCGTTTTTCCTCGGCATCCCACTCCAGGAGCGGGAAGTCGGTAATCCAGGTAAAGGCGAACTCGTCTTCCGGAATGAGGCCAAAGCGCTCACCGAGCCTGATCCTGAGGTTGCCCAGGGAGGCATTGACCACATCCGGGCTGCCGGCCTGGAAAAAGACGATGTCTCCGGGCTCCAGATCGAGCCGTTCGCGAAGACCCTCCTTTTCCTCCCGGCTCAGAAACTTGGCTATGGGCGACTGCCACTCGTCGGCCTTGACCTTGATCCAGGCCAGCCCCTTGGCACCGTATATCTTCACGAACTCGGTGAGATCGTCGATCTCCTTCCTGGTGAGCTCGCCCCCTTGAGGCACCCGCATGGCCTTGACCAGATCGGCTTGGGCAAAGAGGCGGAACTCCGAGCCGCGCACTACATCGGTTACTTCGCAGAGGTGAAGCCCGAAGCGCGTGTCCGGTCGGTCCACGCCATACGCAGCCATGGCCTGGTCATAGCTCATGCGCTTGAAGGGGAGCGATAGCCGGGTATCCAGTGTTTCCCGGAATATCCGTTCCATAAGGCCTTCGGAAAGGCCCAGAATCTCCTCTTCCTCAGCAAAGGCCAGTTCCAGGTCGATCTGGGTGAACTCCGGCTGCCGATCCGCCCGCAGGTCTTCGTCCCGAAAGCAGCGCACAATCTGATAGTAGCGCTCCATACCGCCGAACATGAGCATCTGCTTGAACAGCTGCGGGCTCTGGGGCAGGGCGAAGAACTTTCCCTGATGCAGGCGGCTGGGAACCAGAAAGTCCCTGGCGCCCTCCGGAGTGCTCTTGGTGAGCACCGGGGTTTCGATTTCCAGAAAGTTTTGCTCGTCCAGATAGCGGCGCGCGCTCTGGGCCGCTCTGTTGCGAAGCTGCATGTTGTGGTTCAAGGCGCTGCGCCGCAGATCCAGATAGCGGTATTTGAGGCGCAGGTTCTCGGATACGTCGATCCGGTCCTCAATGAGGAAGGGCGGGGTCTTGGAGGTATTCAGCAGCTTCCATTCCAGCACCACCACCTCGATTCTCCCGGTGCGGAGCCGGTCGTTCTCCATGCCCTCCGGCCGTCTCCTGACCCGTCCCTTGACGGCCAGCACGTACTCGGATCTCAGAACATGGGCCTCGCGGTGGGCCTGCTCATTATCCTCCGGGGTGAAGACAACCTGGGTCAGGCCCACCCGGTCGCGGAGGTCGATGAAGATAAGCCCGCCATGGTCGCGGCGGTATTGGACCCAGCCCATGAGGCAGACCTCCTGGTCCAGATGGTCCAGGTTGAGCTGGCAGCAGGTATGGGTCCGCTTCCAGCCGCCGAGTTCCTGTAGAAGCTCCTGAGCCTTGTATTCTGACATGATTCGCCTTTTTGCGCGGCAATCCGGGTGCTCTGCGCCGGATTACTTCTTGGTCTCAATGGTTTGCAGCTGCGCTTCGACAGCCTCCTGCTGCACGGTGGCCTGCTCTCCGGTGGCCATGTTCTTGACTGTCACCTGTCCCCGGGCCGTCTCTTCGCTCCCCAGCAGGAGACAGAAGCGGGAGCCCAGCTTGTTCGCCTGGCGCATCTGGCTCTTGAGGCTGCCCGTGTCATAGCTCAGCTCCCCTTTATAGCCTTTTTCCCGGAGCCGACCGGCCAAGGCGTTGCCCTGAACAAAGGCTTGCTCGTCGAGGACCGCGATGTAAAAGTCCGGCTCTTGGGGAGGAACCTCCTCCAGCAGGAGATTGAGCCGCTCCATGCCGCAGGCGAAGCCGATTCCGGGAATGTCCGGGCCTCCCAGGAGACTGACCAGCCCGTCGTAGCGGCCCCCGCCGGCGATGGCCGACTGGGCTCCGATGTTTACGGAGATCACCTCGAATGTGGTCCGCTGGTAGTAGTCCAGGCCCCGTACGAGCTTGGGGCTCACCGTATAGGGAATTTCCATGGACTCAAGCAGGGCTCTTACCGTATCAAAGTGGTCCCGGCAGGCGGAGCATACATGCTCCAGGATGGGCGGAGCCGAGGCAATGCTGGAAGCGCAATGGGGACTCTTGCAGTCGAAGATTCGCAGCGGGTTGGCCTTAGTGCGGCGTTGACAGTCTTCGCACAGGGAGGAACGGTCCTGCTGCGCGAGATGCTCCTGCAGCCGCTGCTGATATGCCGGCCGACAGCCCCGGCAACCCAGGCTGTTGATTTCCAGGCCTATATTCTTTAGATTGATCTCCCTCAAAAAAGACCACAGCATAAGGATGATCTCTGCGTCTGCGATCGGAGAGCTCGATCCAAAGGCCTCCACATTGATCTGATGGAACTGCCTCTGCCTGCCTTTCTGAGGCCTTTCGTACCGAAACATGGGGCCGAAGCAGAAGAGCTTGCTCACCTTTTCCCGGGCCTGGAGGTTGTTCTCCACATAGGCCCGGACCACGCCGGCGGTGGCCTCCGGCCGAAGGCTCAGCCTGCGCCCTTTGCGGTCGGGAAAGGTATACATCTCCTTCTGCACGATATCGGTTTCGTCCCCGATGGAGCGGGAGAAAAGCTCGGTCTTTTCCAGGATGGGGATTCTGATCTCCTGGAAGCCGAACCGGGAGAAGACCTCCCTGGCCGCGTCTTCCATAAAGGAGTAGCGACGGGCGGTTTCCGGCAGCAGATCGGAAAAGCCCTTGATTTTCTTAATGCTGCTCATAGCTTAAGTTCAAAGTTCAAGGTTCACGGTTGTTTTCGCCTGGCGCAAAGCGCATGGCGAAGACAGCTGATAGACAGCTCACAGCTGATAGCTGATAGCAAGACCAAGTCTTTTCTGAAGAGGGTTTATCCACGAATTTACACGAATTGACACGAATCAGATCCCTCACGCTCATCGCGCAAGGGATCAAGTGATCGCCTGGCGGCGAGGGTACTCCCCGCGAGAGCGTGATGAAGCCATCCTGCCTGCGATGAGCAGGTAGGATACATTTGATAGAGGCAGCCCCTTTTTTCGCTCTGAGCTATTGGCACCGGATGCGAGCTCCATCTGATGCCAGTGAAGCCTTTGAAAGGCATGTTCTTAGACCAAGGCACGATTGTTGTCAAAAACCCGCTTAGGGAAGCCTAACGCGGGAAGCCTGCAACCCAAGAGAGGGATGAGCCACAAAGTCGCGAAAATCTTGTTTCTTATTGCAGAGATTAAGGGAAAAGGCACTATGGAGCTATTGCTATGAAAGCTGTCCTGCTTGCCGGACATAAGAAGTCCGGCAAAACCTCACTGGCCCTGGGTCTCATTGAGTACTTCAAGTCCCGCAATCTGACAGTCTCCGTGCTCAAGACGTCGCACCACCCTTTCCAGGTCTCGAACCGGGATACGGACCGGCTGTCCCAGGCCGCCACCGCGGTTGCCGGCTTGGCCCCTAACGCAACCCATTTGATCTGGGGCCATCAAAAGTCCCCCCTCGACCTTCTGCCCCTGCTGCAGTCGGATATTCTGCTCCTCGAGGGAGGCAAGCAGTGGCGCTTTGCCCCGCGGGTTATCCTCCCGCGCAATGACCAGGAGGCAGATGAGCTCAGTCAGGGACTGGCCATCGCCCAGTGGGGCCAAGGAGGCAAGCCCGGTATTCCGCAATATGCGGAGATCGAGCCTTTGGCTCGGCGCATTTTGGAGCAGGGCTTTCTGCTGCCCGGGCTGGACTGCTCCGCCTGCGGCTTCGAAACCTGCGGCGAGCTCGCCCAGTCCATCGTAAGCGGCCAGGGGAATACCGCAGCCTGTCAAGCGCTCGCAGCAGAGCTTCAGATTGTGGTCAACGGTCAGCCCCTGGCGCTCAACCCCTTTGTACGCAAGCTTATATCCGGCACCTTGTCCGGAATGCTCTCCAGCCTGAAAGGCTATGCCCCCGGCCCGGTCACTATTCACTTGGAGCACGGCTCATGAGCTTCGATTTTTTCCAGGTAGTAAGCGTCTCCGCCTTCCTGGCCCAGCTGGCATCCTTTGCCCCCACTTCTGAAGCGGAGCCGGTAGCCTTGCCAGACTCCCTGGGGCGAGTCCTGGGCCGGGACATTATGGCCGATGAGGATCTGCCGCCCTTTCACCGCTCCGGGATGGACGGCTTTGCCATTCGGGCAGCCGATGTGTTCGGGGCCAGCGAAACCAATCCGGCCTACCTGAGCCTCAAAGGCGATATCGGCATCGACAGGCTTCCGGATTTCGCTATCCGCCCTGGTCAATGCGCCAGGATCGTGACCGGAGCCGGACTGCCGGAAGGTGCCGACGGCGTGATCATGATGGAGTATACCGAGGAGCTGGGCGACGGCGACATTGAGATCCGCAGAAGCATCGTTCCGGGCGAGAACGTGATGTATCGCGGCGAGGACTGTCAGCAAGGGGACCTCGTTCTGACCGCCGGGACCCTTCTTCGAGCCCCTGAGCTCGGCTTGCTGGCAGCCTTGGGCCAGCAGGAGGTTCACTGCTCCATCCAGCCGAGCATCGGCGTGCTGTCCACCGGAAACGAGATTGTGCCTGCCGAGGCCAGTCCGCAGCCGGGGCAAATACGCGATGTCAACGCACCGGTCATCCGCGCCCTGGTTGAGCAGAGCGGAGCCCAGGCGGTGAGCTTCGGGATCGTTCCGGACGACAGAAAGGTGCTGCAGCACCGCCTGGAGCAGGCCCTGGAGCAGTGCGACGCCGTCCTTCTCTCCGGAGGGAGCTCGGTGGGCTCCAAGGACATCACCATGGAGGCCATTGAGCATATGGAGCAGGCCAGGGTGCTGGCTCACGGCGTGGCCCTCAGCCCAGGCAAGCCCACCATTCTGGCCAATATCAAGGAGAAGCCGCTCCTCGGCCTTCCCGGTCAGGTTACCTCCGCCCAGGTGGTGATGCACGTCCTGGTGCAGCCTTTTCTCAGGCATTTATGCGGCTGCAGGCATCCGTTCGATCGGTCCTGGTGGCCTTCCAGAAAAGGATATCTTACCAGAAACGTATCCTCCAAGCCCGGCCGCGAGGATTATATCAGGGTTCGGCTGGAAAAAACCGAAAGCGGCTCCTATGCAGCCACCCCCCTGCTCGGCATGTCCGGTCTGCTTCGCACCATGCTGGGGGCCCAGGGCCTGGTTCGCATTCCGGCCAACCTGGAAGGCCTGAAGCAGGAAGAGCCTGTGGAGGTATACATGATATAGAGCTCCATGCGAGCCGCATTAGGAGGGTATGGTTCGCGGCTGCTTGGCCCAGGCCAGGATAGGTGTTCCGGTTCGCGGCCTCGTTCTGTCCAGACGCACCAGGAGAATAGCCCCCAGGCCAGGGGGATAGAAGCGGTTGTTCAGTTTGTCCCACAGGCTGCTGGGCCTCCAGGACCACATCGGGCCGGGCAATACGGAACGGGCCTTTATGCGGGCCGCTTCCCGATATTGCCGCAGAAAGCGGTGCAGCTCCGGCCAGGTCCACCAGGTGAGCTCTTTCCGCCAGGCCCCGTTGCCCTTTATCAGCCGTTTGGACCAGGCGGCATTGAATCCGTAAAGGGAGTATCTGTTCAGCGCACCCAGGAGCAGGCCTTTCTTGCTCACCCGCAAGGCCTCGGCCATGATCTGGTCCGGGCGGAGGCAGAAGGGCAGAAGCGTGAGAGCTGCGCTGTAATCGAACTCATTGTCCTGGAACGGCAGATAGTCCACCTGTCCGTAGTAGAGCTCCGCTCTGCTGCCCAGACGCTGCCGTGCCTGCTGCAGCAAGCGCGGATGGCACTCCAATCCGGCAACATCGAACCCGGCCTCGGCAAAGGCCTTCTGGAAGTAGCCGCTTCCGCAGCCGAGCTCCAGAATGCTTTGCTTGCGCTGCTTCCAGTCCGAGATCAGATGCAGCAGCAGGGCTTGTTCCCTTTGCAGCGCATACTGGCCTGCAGGGGATTGCTCCCAGGCACGCAACAGGGAGCAGCGCGCCTCATCCCGAAGCACCCTGCTCATGTCAGATTTGCCTCCGGCAAATCTGACATGCTGGTAATTGTATTTAAGAAAACAAAATGTATACTTTTCAAAATGGTATCTGTTCACCACCCGGCCAGCTTTCGTGAGCTATGCCTTCAATTGCAAGAATGGGTGGTCAATAATTACTCAGAATGTTGATAGAGCGATGCCGCAGCCGGGTTGCCCCGTCACGCAGCTTGGAAGAAATTATCTCGGGGTATCCATGGATCCTTAGAGTTCAGAGTTCACGGTTCACAGTTAAGACAAAGAAATCAATGAGATAAGTCAAAAGCATTTACAGTCAAATCATCTCGTCAATATCAGCAATCAAGGCAATATGTTACTCAAAAAGTTTTGACTGTCGAGCATGGAGGCGTATCATGGGTTTATCGCATAGGCTCCAGCTATTCATCCCGAAACCGAGTTCCGGGCTTACTTCGGTTTACTGCGAGCTTTTCTGTGTGTGGTTCATCGCAGCCCCTTGAGCTGCGGATGCCGCCTGCTGCGCGTAGCGGCGCAGCAACGGGGAGTGGATCTCCTTCTCCAGGGGAGAGAAGCGCTTTCTCCGGGAGGAGATCTCCTCCTCCGACAGCTCGGCCTCGATGCGCCGCTGCGGTATATCGATGCTGATGATGTCTCCTTCCTGAAGG
>CAZQPF010000072.1:11135-16357 GCA_964595165.1 uncultured Desulfohalobiaceae bacterium | reverse complement strand
ATTCTTCTTGAACGAGCCCGCAGTGGCCTTGGACTGGATCGGCGTGACCTTCTCCTCCCGCTTCAGGGCCGAGCCCTGTCTGTCCTCCTGGTGCTGCTCTATTCCGGTGGCGATGACTGTGATCCGGAGCTCGTCTCCAGCGTTTTCGTCGAACACCGTGCCGAAGTAGATCTGGGCGTCGTCGCGGGCGGACTCGGAAATGGTGCTCGCCGCTTCGCTCACCTCGTCGATGGTCAGATCCGGACCGGAGGTGATGTTCATGAGCACTCCCTGGGCGCCATCGATGGAAACGTCTTCCAGGAGCGGGCTGGTAATGGCCTTCATGGCCGCCTCTCTAGCCCGGCCTTCTCCCTGAGCGATTCCCGTTCCCATGAGCGCTAGGCCCATCCCGGACATGACCGCCTTGACATCGGCGAAGTCCAGATTGATCAGGCCCGGCACCATAATCAGGTCGGATATGCCCTTGACCGCGTAGTACAGGACCTCATCCGCCTTTTTGAGCATTTCCAGGAAGGTGGCCTTTTTCGAGGCCAAGGAAAGCAGCCGGTCGTTGGGGATGGTGATGATGCTGTCCACTACCTCCTGGAGGGCCTTGATCCCCTTTTCCGCTTGGTGGAGCCGTTTTTTGCCCTCGAAATAGAAGGGCTTGGTCACCACGCCCACGGTCAGGGCGCCCATCTCCTTGGCGATCTCGGCAATCACCGGAGCCGCGCCGGTGCCTGTCCCGCCGCCCATGCCGGCGGTAACGAACACCATGTCGCTCTCCGAGAGCACCTCCCGGATCTGCTCGATGCTCTCCTGAGCCGCATCCCGGCCGATGTCCGGATTGGCTCCGGCCCCGAGGCCCTTGGTCAGCTTCTCGCCCAACTGAATCTTGTACTCGGCAGTGGAGTTCTTCAAAGCCTGTACATCCGTGTTGGCCACGATAAAGGAGACCCCCTTGAGCGAGGAGCTGATCATGTTGTGCACTGCATTGCCGCCACCGCCGCCGATACCGACGACTTTAATCTGCGCATTGCCTTCAGGTTCTATTTCCATATAGTCCATACCTCCCTCCTTCTTGAAGATATTGGATGCTTTTACAATGTTCTATGTATAAACGCATACGAGTGATGATCACGCATCCGGCTCATTTTGCAGAGCGCAGGAAAGACGTCTTTGACGTATTTCCTGATGGATTTAGCTGATGTCCGCAAACCAGCGCCGCATTCGGGACAAAATGCGGTTGAAAACGTTCTTCTCCCGGATGCGGAAGCGATGATCCGACTTGGCCTTGTTGGCTCCGTACATCAGAAGCCCCACGGCGGTAGCGTATTTGGGGTTCATGACCACGTCCTTGAGCCCGCCGATGCCTTGCGGATACCCCACCCGGACCGGCACATTGAAGACCTGCTCACCGAGCTCAGTGATTCCCTCTATGAGGGAACTGCCTCCGGTAAGCACCACCCCCGCCCCGATCATGGACTTATAGCCGGAGCGGAGGAGCTCCTGATCCACCAGACTCAGGATCTCCTCCACCCGGGGCTCGCAGATCTCGGCCAGCACCCGCCTGGAAACATGCCGCGGCTCTCTGCCCCCCACGCTGGGAACCTCAATGGTCTCGTTGTTCTGGACCATGTCCGCCAAGGCGCAGCTGTACTTGACCTTGATCTTTTCTGCGCTGGTTACCGGGGTTCGCAGCCCGAAGGCGATATCGTTGGTCAGGTTGGAGCCCCCGAGGGCCAGAATGGAAATATGCTTGATGGAGTCGTTGCTGAACACGGAGAGATCGGTGGTTCCGCCGCCTATATCCACCAGGGCCACGCCGATCTCCTTTTCCTCCTCGGTGAGGACTGCGTTGGCCGAGGCCAGAGACTCCAGGACGATGTCCGAAACATCCAGGCCGGAACGATGGCAGGAGCGAACAATGTTCTGGGCGCTGGAAACCGCGCCGGTCACGATGTGCACCTTCACCTCCAGCCTCACGCCGGCCATGCCCAACGGGTCCTCGATGCCGCGCTGCTCGTCGACAATGAACTCCTGGGGCAGAATGTGTATCAGCTCCCGGTCCAGGGGAATGGCCACTGCCTTGGCCGCATCTATGACCCGGTGGACGTCCTTTTGCGTCACCTCGCCGCCCTTGACCGCAATGACCCCGTGGCTGTTAAAGCCCATGATGTGGCTCCCGGCAATGCCGGCGAACACCGACCGAATCTCGCAGCCGGCCATGAGCTCGGCCTCTTCCAGGGCCTTCTTTATGGACTGGACCGTCTGCTCGATGTTGACCACCACGCCCTTGCGCAATCCGGTGGAAGGGCTCATGCCGATTCCGACGATATCCACTCCCTCGGTGGTGGTCTCGCCCACAACGGCACAGATCTTGGTAGTCCCGATATCCAGGCCGACGAGAATGTCCGATTTCGCACTCATAAGGGCTCCGTTTCACCCAGTTTGACCCATCCCGTTTTGTTGTAGACGCAGACCCGGCTGGATTGCTTCAGCTCATCCCTGCGCCCCAGATCTCTCCAAATGCGGGTCAGGCAATGGAGATTCTCCCTTAGCTGCTCGCATCCCAGCATAAGGCGAAGCCGCCGATCGGTGAGGAATATCTCCGCCACATCTCCGGAGTCGAAACGGATCCAGGCCACCTCGGCCAGGCTGAAAGGGGCCCTTTTCTGCTCGAACCAGCCGCTCAGGACGTCCAGATATCTGCTGGCCAGGCTGGCCTCGATCTCCCAGCCGAGAAACGGCAGGGAGACGAAATCCTCGGCCTGCACCGGAGCGATGGCCTGGCCGGATTCATCGGCATAGTAAATGGCCTTGCCCTTTTTGACCCAGAAAGCGGGCTCTTTCTCCCTGACCTCCAGCTCCAGGCTGTGGGGCAGCTTGCGGCGCACAACCACCTGCTCGATCCAGGGGGAGCTTCGGATCCCCTGCTCCACGGCACCGATGCTCAGGTTGAAAAGATTGTCTCCCCGCTCCACCCCTCCCAGGGAACAGATGCTTTTGTCCTCCAGGTGGCGGTTGCCCCGGACCTCGACATGCTGCAAGGCAAAAACATCCGTCGTGGTCAGCCATCTGTAGCCGGCAAGGAGACCGAGGCTGACCCCTGCCAGCAGAAAAAGTATCAGCCCGGCCCGGACCAGGGCGGAAACGAGCCTTCCCAATGCAGAGGCTGCCTTGGCCGGTCCTTGTTTTCTCCCTTTATAGCGATTTCCCTTGCCCATGATCAGGACAGCCTCTTGACTTCCAGCTCCAGGCAAAAGCCGGTTTTCTCCCGGACCAGCTCCCGGGCCAGATGGATGAGCTCCCAGGCGGCCTCACTGGATCCGGAACCCAAGTTGACCAGGAAGTTGGCGTGCCGCTCGGACCAGGCCATGCCCCCGAGCTCCTTTCCCTTGAGGCCGCATTGCTCCAAAAGCATGCCCGCGGGCCGGTCCGGCTGGGGGTTCTTGAACACGCAGCCGCAGGTCCAGGCACTGATCGGCTGGCTCGCCTTTTTCCGCCGCAGGCAGCGCCGCATCTCAGCCGTGACCGAAGCGGCATCCTTGCGGACAAGCCTGATTTCCGCACTGAGGACACACCAGAGATCCTGCTCCAGCTCAGGCCGAAACCGGCGGTACTCGGTCCGGAAATCCCCTCGCTCCAGCCAGGCCACCCCCTGCCCGGGGCTCCAGCACTTCACCCGCTCCAGCACCAGCCCGATTTCACATCCGAAGGAGCCTGCATTCATGGCCACCGCCCCGCCCACTGTCCCCGGAATGCCGACCAGCCCCTCCAGGCCGCTCAATCCCAGCCGGGCAGACCCTGAAACCAGACCGGAGAGCTTGGCTTGCGCCCCTACCCGCAAGCTCAGGGCATCCTTTCCTTCCTCCACAATCTGGATCCCTCTTAAACCGGCATATCGCAAAAGATGCACCGGGATCTCGCCGGAGTCGGCCAGAATATTGCTACCCCTTCCCAGCACGAAGAGACGGCCGCCCTCCCGGTCCACATAGGAGCTCACCCGCTCCCAGTCCCGGCCTTGTTCAATCACGATTTCGCTCAGGGCGAAGCCTCCCAGTCTGAGGGTGGTTCTCCGGCTCAAGTCCGGCCTTGCAAGGATGCGCATCGGCTCATCTCTTCAGGGAGCTGTCCGCTGCATAGGCTCATTCGCCGCCAAGAAAGCGTTCCCCCACCTGGAATACCGGACCTGCTCCCAGGGTGATCACCACATCTCCGGAGCGCACCATTTCCCGGAGCCTGGCCACCGCCCTGCTGTAATCGGCACAGAAATCCACCTCCAGCCCTCCCACCTGACGGATGCCGTGGGCCAGCGAGGTTCCGCTGACCCCGGGAATGGGGTCCTCAGCAGCGGGATAGATCTCTGTAAGCAGGAGATGGTCCGCTGCAGGGAACGATTTGCAGAACTCGCCGAAAAGGGCCCGGGTTCTGGTGAATCGGTGGGGCTGAAAGACGACGATCAACCGCTGCGGAGCGAAGACCTCTTTGACCGTCTCCAGGGTGAGCTGAATCTCCCGGGGGTGGTGCCCGTAATCGTCCAGAACGAGGACCCCCCCGCGCTCCCCTTTGCGCTCCATGCGCCGCCCAACGCCGGCAAAGGTTTCCAGTCCGCGCAGGATGGACTCCTTGGCGATATCCGCCTGCATGGCCAGGCCTATCACCCCGAGTGCGTTTTGGATGTTGTGCTTTCCCGGATGCTCCAGGGAGACCTCCCCCCAGTACTCCTCTTTCCAGAAGACCCGGAAGGTGCTTCGCGATCCCAGGCTGCTGACCTCGCCCCGCAGATCGTTGTCCGGCTCAAAGCCGTAGGTCACCACCGGGCGCTTGATTTCCGGGAGCAGCGATTTGAGATGGGGATCGTCCCCGCAGACCAGGTTCACCCCGTAAAAGGGGATCTGGTTCATAAACCGGATAAAGGCCTCCTTGATGGCGTCCAGATCGGGATAGTAATCCAGATGGTCCGCATCCACGTTGGTCACGATGGTCATGATGGGAAAGAGGCACAGAAAGGAACCGTCCGATTCATCCGCCTCGGCGATGAGGTATTCGCCCTGCCCCATGAGCGCGTTGCTTCCGTAAGCGTTCAGCCGGCCCCCGATGATCACCGTGGGATCGAATCCGGCTTCCTTGAACACGGTTCCCAGCAGCGAGGTGGTGGTGGTCTTGCCGTGGGTTCCGGCCACAGCGATCCCGGTCTTGAGCCGCATGAGCTCGGCCAGCATCTCCGCCCTGGGAATCAC
>CAZQPF010000072.1:7418-11125 GCA_964595165.1 uncultured Desulfohalobiaceae bacterium | reverse complement strand
TCACCTCGGGGTTGTCCTGGCTCACAGCCGTGGACTTGACCACAACCTCGGCCTCGGCCAGATGCTCCCGGGCATGGCCTTTATGAACAACCGCCCCCAGGCGCTTGAGATTGTGGATCGGTTCGCTCTCCGCCATGTCCGAGCCGCTGACGGTGTACCCCAGATTGAGCAGAACCTCGGCTATGCCGCTCATGCCTGCGCCGCCGATGCCCACCATATGAATATTTCTGATCTTGGTTTTCATTTTCTGCTCTCAAAAGCCTGGTTTTTGGTTATCCCGCCGGCATCGCTGGACAGCTCCTCCAGGGCGTCGACTATGGAGTCCACCGCTCCGGGCTGACCCAGCCTTTTGGCCGCCCGGCCCATCTCCTGGAGCTGTCTGGGCAGGGCCAGGAGGTCCCCGATGACCTGGGCCAGATTGATCCCGTCCAAATAGCTCTGCTCCAGCACAATAGCCGCTCCTGCCTGTTCCAGAAAGCGGGCGTTCGTCAGCTGATGCTCGTGCACGGCATAGGGAAAGGGAATCAAAATGCTCGGCCTGCCGACTACGGTCAGCTCGGCCAGGGTGGAGGCCCCGGCACGGCAGATAACGAGATCGGACCAGGCATACATGGCCGCGATGTCGTCAATGAAGGGCACGACCTCGCTCTGATCAAAGCCGTGCTGCCCATAAGCCTGCTTCATCCTCTCCAGCTCAGCCTCTCCGCTCTGATGCACAATCTTGACCCCCATTGAGGCCAGTGCCGGCAAGGCCTTGATCATGGCGGCATTAATGGCCGAGGCTCCCTGGCTTCCGCCGAACACGAGGAGATTGCACCCCTTTTGATGGGTGTATCGCTTCTCCTCCTCCGCAACCCGGAGCACGCTTTTGCGGACCGGGTTTCCGGTGACCAGAACCTTTTCCGGGTCGAAATACCCCTTCTCGTCGGGAAAGGAGAGGAAGACCCTGTTCACCCTCCGGCCCAGGATCCTGTTGGTCATGCCGGGGCGATTGTTCTGCTCGTGGATGGCTGCGTGAAGGCCCAGCCAGGTCCCGAGCAGGACCGGAACGAATCCGGCGTAGCTGCTGAAGCCGAGCACAAGATCCGGCTTGAACCGCCGGTAGATGAACCAGCACTTGAGCAGGCTGCGGCTGAGCCAGACCACCGAGGCGGCGGAGCGCAGCCCGCGGCCCAGCACCCCGCGTGCCGGCAAGGCTCGAAACTCCAGTCCGGCCTTCTTGGCCAATCTGCCCTCCTGGCCAAAGGATCCGCCGATAAACAGAATATCGATATCTGGATGCCGTTCCCGCAAGGCTTCGGCCACCGCGAGGGCGGGAAAGATATGTCCCCCTGTGCCGCCGGTGCTCAAAACCACACGCTTCACTCGATTGTGCCCCGCCTTTTGGAAATATTCATAATGAGGCCCGCACAGATGCACATCATGAGCAGATTGGATCCGCCGTAGCTGATAAAGGGCATGGGAAGCCCTTTGGGCGGCACGGTCCCCAGCACCACGGCCATATTGAGCAAGGCCCCGAGAATGAGAACCAGGCTCAGCCCGAAGGCGGTGAACCGATCCTGCAGCCGGCTGTGCTGCAAGGCGATGACAAAGGAACGAACCATAAAGATTCCTAGACAGATAAAGACAAAGGACAGCCCGATAAATCCCAGCTCCTCGCCGAGCACGGCCAGTATGAAATCCGTATGGGCCTCCGGCAGAAAGAACAGTTTCTGCCTGCCGGAGCCAAGCCCCTGTCCGAAAATCCCTCCGGAGCCCAGGCCGTACAGGGATTGTACGATCTGGTAGCCGAAGTCCTGGGCATTTTGAAAGGGATGGAGAAATCCCAGCCAGCGCTGCAGCCTGTAGGGCGAATGGAGAATCATGAGCGTTCCCGCTCCGGAGCAGAGCAAAAGGGAGCAAAAGAGGTAGATGAGCTTGGCTCCCCCCACCAGGCTGAGCATAAGGAACAGAGCGCTCACGAAAACCGCGCCCCCGAAATCGGGCTGCAAGGCGAGCATCCCGGCCATAAGGCCGGTGACCACCACCGGAGGAAAAAAGCCCACGCTGAAGGTTTTCACCTTCTCCTGCTTGTGGCTGAAAAAGTAGGCCAGGTAGAGCACCAGGGCCACCTTGGCCGGCTCCAGGGGCTGCAGGGTCAGGGGCCCCATTTGGAGCCAGCGGCTGGCCCCCCCGACGCTGACACCGAGAGGAGTCAGAGTAAGAGCCAGCAGCAGGAAGGCCAGAGCGAGCCAGACGTAGACCGTACGGTAGATGAGCTCCATGGGGACCTTGCTTGCGGCGAACATCGCCCCCAGGCCGATCAGGGCGTAGACCGTCTGGCGACGAAAGAAGTAGTACTCGTCGCCGTAGACACGCTCGGCCATGACCGCGCTGGCACTGAGGACCATAATCAGGCCCAGCCCCATAAGGGCCAGGACGGAAAGCAGAATCCAGGGGTCCCATCCGGCTTTGCCTATGCCTTGCTTGCTTGTGGGCCTGCTCATGGCTGGTTATCGCAGGTGTTCAACGTTTTAACCCATAATGAAAGCCAATGAATGAAGCAGCTTGTCTGCTCTGCCAAGATTGAGACCCGGATCACAGCTGCTGGACCACCTGCTGAAAGGCCAGGCCCCGTTGCTTGTAGCCTGAATAGGCATCAAAGCTGGAGCCGGCCGGAGAGAGCAGAACCACCTCTCCGGGCTTGGCCAATCGAGCCATGCGTTTGGCGGCCTGCTCCATACGCTCCTCGCTGAAGGTCCGGGTCGCTTTGCCCCAGGCCCGGGACAGCAGATGGCGGCTTTCGCCAAACAGGCCGGCAATCCTTACCTTTTGTCCCACCAGATTGCTGAGCTCATTCGGATCCCCGCCTTTAAAGCGTCCTCCGGCCAGAAGGAGAACGGGGCGGTCAAAGCTCTTCAAGGCCGCTTCAAGCGAGGTAAGGGTCGTTCCTTTGGAATCGTCCACATAGAGCACCCCGTATTTTTCGCCCAAGGGCTGCAAGCGGTGCGGATACGGCTCAAAGCCGGCAAAGGCTTGGTCCGCTTCCTCCTCCTGCACGCCGAAAGCCTTGCAGGCCAGAAAGGCCGCCTCCATGTTGGCCCGGTTGTGCGGCCCGGGAAGACGAGGGCTGGAGAACCTCCCCCGATCAGTGAAGTAGACTCGCCGCGAGGCCCAGTTGCGGGAGCCCTCCAGAGTGTCTTTGAGCTCCAGGGGCAAAATGGCCAGATCATCCTCAGTCTGGCGGTGAAACAGCCGCAGCTTGCATTCGAAGTACTCCTCCAGGCTCTGGTGGTAATCCAGGTGATTGGGTGAAAAGTTGAGCAGCAATCCGATCTTGGGCTTGAAGGAATCCGTGTTCTGCAGCTGGAAGCTGCTCACCTCGAGCACCAGAATGCTCTTTTCCTCCCCGGATACCACATACTCCGAGAGCGGGATTCCGATGTTGCCTCCCAGAAAGGCGGAGCGGTTCGTGGCATGCAGCAGATGATGGATCAGCGAGGCGGTGGTGGTCTTGCCGTTGGTCCCGGTAACTGCGATAATTGGCTTGGACACGAACCAGGAGGCCACCTCCAGCTCGGAGAGCACCGGAACGCTTCCCGCCGGCGGCAGCACCTCAGCCAGGGAGGCTTTGGGTATCCCGGGGCTGAGGATGATCAGATCCGCCTCCCTGAACTGCCTGGCCTGGTGCCGGCCAAGCTCCACCTCAATGTTGAGCCCGGAGAGCT
>CAZQPF010000072.1:0-7318 GCA_964595165.1 uncultured Desulfohalobiaceae bacterium | reverse complement strand
ATGGACAGAATCCAGAACCGGACGATGATCTTGGATTCAGGCACCCCGCGGAGCTCGAAATGATGGTGAATCGGAGCCATGCGAAAGATGCGCTTGCCCCCGGTGATCTTGAAATATCCCACCTGCAGTATCACGGAGAGGGTTTCCACCACAAAGAGCCCGCCCAGGATGGCCAGAACAAGCTCCTGTTTGCAGAGAATGGACAGAAAGCCCAGAGTGCCGCCCAGGCTCAGGCTCCCCACGTCGCCCATGAAAACCTGGGCCGGATAGGCATTGAACCATAAAAATCCCAGCCCGGCTCCGACGAGGCTCCCGCAAAACACCGTCATCTCCCCCACGCCGGGAACGTAGGCCACCTGTAAGTACTCAGCCAGCTTGACGTTCCCGGCCACATAGACAAAGAGGGCCAAGCAGGCGCAGACCACGATGGTCGGCCCGATGGCCAGCCCGTCCAGTCCGTCGGTAAGGTTCACTGCATTGGAGGAGCCGACGATGACCGCCAGGGCGAAGGGCAGATAGAGCCAGGACAGATCCGGATGGATCCACTTGATAAAGGGAACGTAGAGCGTGCTGGAGTAGCCGGGAAGCCAAATGAGCAGGGCCACAGCAGCCCCGGCCACCCCGAGCTGAGCCAGAAACTTGGTCTTGATGGACAATCCTTTATTGCGGCGCTTGACCACCTTGAGATAGTCGTCCCGGAAGCCGATGGCTCCGAATCCGGCGAACACGAATATGCTCAGCCAGATGTAGATATTGGTCAGATCGCTCCAAAGCAAAACGGTGGTCAGATGGACCGCGGCAATAACCAGACCTCCCATGGTGGGAGTGCCCTGCTTTTTGTAGTGGTTGGTCACGTCTTCCTGGATGTACTGCCCGAACTTGAGCCTTCCCAGCCAGGCGATGAACCTGGGGCCCAGGATGATGCTCAAAATGAGCGCCGTGAGCAGGGCATAGATCGATCTGAAGGTGATGTAGCGGAAAACATTGAACAGGGTGATCACATCGCTTAAGGGGTAGAGAAGATGATAGATCATGCCTCAAGCTCCCGACCGAGGGCCGAAACATAGTTTTCCAGGCGGCAGCCCCGCGAGCCTTTGATCAATATTGTTCCCCGTCGAAGCCCCAGCTTACGCCAGGCCTGGAGAAACCCCCCTACATCCTCTACCGCCTCAAAATGCTCCGCGGAAGCCAGGGTGGTGAATCCGCGTCGGACCGAAGGAGCAAAGCGACCGGCAAAAAACAGCTTGGCCGGCTCCATCTTGGCAGCCAGGGCTCCGAGCTCCTCGTGCTCCTTTTCGCCCGCCGCGCCGAGCTCGAGCATATCGCCGAGCACCAGGACCAAAGGGTCGTCATTGGCCACATCCCTGGCATTGGCCAGGGCCAGTCGCATGGACAGCGGATTGGCGTTGTAGCAATCGTCAATAAGCCGCCAAGAGCCTTGGCGGTGCACGCGGCAGCGGTGTTCAGGGATAGAGGCCTTTTCAAGCCCTCGAAGGATGCTCTCTGCCTCGACCCCCAGGCTGTGCGCAGCTGCGGAGGCGGCCAAAACATTTTCCAAAACGAAGGTGCCGCTCATCTCCAGGCGCAGCTCGTGCTCCTCCCCCTTCAGGGCAAGGCGGTAGCCGGCCCGGCCCTGCTCATCAAGGCCGAGATACTCTCCGCTGTAGTCCGCCTGCCGCTGCGTCAAGGAAAAAGAGATCTCCCTGCCGCGCACCTGCGGCGGAATGAACTCTTCCAGCAGGGGATAATCGAGGCTGCGCACCGCCCATCCTCCCGGACGGAGATACTTGAGCAGGGCGGCCTTTTCCCTGGCCACGCCCCTTAAATCCCCCAGCCCTTCGAGATGTGCCGGCCCGACATTGGTTATCACCGCAATATCCGGCTCAATGAGCTCCCCGAGCTCATCCATATCCCCCTTGACGCTCACCCCGGCCTCCAGGACCCAATAATTCTCCTGGCCGCTGAAACCGATAATCGACAGCGGCACTCCCAGCTGATTGTTCCAGTTCTTGTAGTTCTTGCCCACGCTTTTGCCCTCTGCCAGAACCGAAGCCAGGAACTCCTTGACCGTGGTCTTTCCGGCAGTGCCGGTAATCGCCACCACCTTGCCCTGATAGCGGTTCCGGCAAGACAGGCCCAGCCTACCCAGGGCCTTGAGGCTGTTCTGCACCAGGAGGACAGGGACCATTTCCGAAATCTGGGCCAAAGGATGCTCGGAGACAACGGCCAGGGCCCCTTTGTGCACCGCCTCGGCTGCGAAGCTGTGGCCGTCGAAATGCTCTCCGGGAATGCAGACAAAGAGGTCGCCGGGCTCCACCAGGCGACTGTCCGTCTGTATCCGGGAGACCACAAGCTCCTGCTCGCTTTCGAAATCCCCCACGGCCTCCATGGCCCTGCCGATTTGCTCCAGAGTAAGCCTCATGACAAGATTACGGACCTCTTAGTTTGTAAGATTTGAAATAAATTCTTATTGGCCGTTATTCAAACAGCGGGCCGAGGTCTGCAGCAGCTCCTGCACCACCCCTGTATCGCTGAATGGCAGCTTGCTGTCCCCGATCTGCTGATAGGCTTCGTGCCCTTTCCCGGCAATGAGCAGAACATCGTCCGGCTCCAGATCATCCAGGGCCCGCTCAATGGCCCTGCGGCGGTCCACCTCCTGGATGAGCCTGGCCCGGCCGTCCATACCCGGGAGCACATCCTCCATGATGGCCCTGGGGTCCTCGTGCCTTGGATTGTCCGAGGTCAGCACGGCCACATCGGCGTAGGTGCTCACCACGTGGCCCATCAGCGGCCTTTTCCTGCGGTCCCTGTCCCCGCCGCAGCCGAAAACGACAATGATTCTGCTGAAATCGAGCTCCCCCAGGGAGAGGAGGACATTTTCCAGTGCATCCGGGGTGTGGGCATAGTCCACGAAAACATGCAGGCCGGCAGGATTGGCTACCCACTCCAACCTGCCGGGCACGCCCCGGAAGTCGCTGAGGGGCTGAAGCTGTCTTTCATCCAGCCCCAGGGCAAGGCCTATAGCTTGAGCCGCCAGCAGGTTGGAGCCGTTATGGACCCCGACGAGAGGAGAATTGAGCTCCCAGCTGCGTCCGCCATGGGCCATTTCCAGCCGCAGTCCTTCCCGGTCGGCCTGCAGAAGCCTGCCCTGCAGGCACCAGGAGAGATCGAGGCAGCCGGTTCGCAGCCCGAAGCCGCGCTGTATGCCCTGCTCCCTCAGGAGCCTTTGCCCGTACGGATCGTCGCAGTTGACGATGGCTTTGCAGCCATCCCGGAGATGGTGGGCGAACAGCCGTGACTTGCTCTGAAAATAGGCCTCCATATCCTGGTGGTAATCCAAATGATCCTGGGTCAGGTTCAGGAACAGGGCCGCGTCGAAAGCAATTCCGGCCAGCCGATGCTGCTCAAGAGCATGGGAGGAGACCTCCATACAGATGAGGTCCACACCGCTTCCTTCCATGCGCTGCAGGGTCTCGTGCACGGTCAGGCAGTCCGGGGTGGTGAGGACCGCCTGCTCCTCGTGCCCCTGCCATCGGTAGCTGATGGTTCCCATGACTCCTACCCGGAAGCCGTTCTCCCGGAAAAGGTGCTCCACAAGATAGCTCACCGTGGTTTTGCCGTTGGTTCCGGTAATTCCTATGAGCGAGGCGCGTATCCGATTGGTTCCATAACGGGCCCTGGCGAGCTCTCCCAAGGCCTGCCGCGGATCGGAATGACGCACGATCCGACCCTCCTGCTCCTGTTTCAAGTCCGCGTCTGTTGGCACAACGGCCCAGCTGGCCCCCTGCTCCAGGGCCTGGGGCAGAAAAGCCACCCCGTGCACCTTTTCTCCCGGCAGAGCGACAAAGATATCCCCGGAACGAACCTTCCCGGAATGGGTCCGAATGTTTCTGCCCAGGGCTGCTTCCGTTATGAGGCGTTCCCATTGAGCGGCTTGCATGTTCGGTTCACCTTTGCTTCGGGGCCTCGGAAAGCCGAATGACCCACTGGCCGTCGTTTCGCCATTGCGCGCCCGGTTCCGGAGACTGTCCGTCAACCACCACCCCGGAGCCCTTGACTTGAGGCATTATACCTTTCCTGGCCAAAAGCTCCAGGGCCCTGCGAAGGGGCAGGCCCCGAAGATCGGGTACGCCGCTTCCGCTGGAAAGGGAAGCCAGCTCGGTCTGAAGATCGGTTCGCACCAGGCTGTACCCCGAAGGATCAGGCTTTGTTGCCCTGGATGGAGCTCTGGCATTCGAGGCCTGCTGCAGATGCAGCCCCTGAAACTCGTCGGCATAGGTCAAAAGCTCCAGGCCTACCTTGCGGACCACCGGTGCAGCGACCACGCCTCCGTAATGGCTCTTTTTCGGCTCATCCACCACGGCAACCACCAGATACTCTGGATCGACCGAGGGAAACAGGCCGATGAAGGAGGCCACGTACTTCTCCGCGTATCCCCCTTCAGGGCCCGCCTTCTGGGCCGTTCCCGTCTTGCCCCCGACCTTGAGGCCCGGGATCCTGGCCTGGGTGCCGGTTCCGTCCTCCTGGACCACATCCTGAAGCATACGAAGCACCCGGGTGGCTGTGGCTTCGGAAAAGACCCGTTGGGGCTCGAATCTCGACTGCCGGGGCTGCTTTACGAGCTTAAGGGGAATCTTGACCCCTTTGTTGGCCAGACAGAGATAGGCCTGCGTCAGCTGCAGAGCGGTCAGGGAGAATCCCTGCCCGAAGCTGGCTGACACCAGGTCCACGGGATTCCATCTTGGGGGACGAAGCACCCCGTCGCTTTCCGCAGGCAGCGGAAGCCCGGTCTTTTGCCCCAGCCCCAGCTGGCGCAGGCAGCGGTAGTAGCGCTTGGATCCCAGCTCCAAGCCGATCTTTGCAGCCCCGATATTGCTCGAATATCTGATAATTCTGGTCACCGGAAGCCAGGCGTAGTCGTGGGTGTCTCTAAATACATGGCCTTGGAAGGACCAGTCGCCGTTTTCGCAGAAATAAATGGTATGCGGTCCGACAACCTTTTCCTCCATGGCCGAGGCAACCAGGAAGGGCTTCATGGTCGAACCGGGCTCGAACTCGTCCAGCCCGATCCTGTTCCGCCAGTCTTGCGGCTCATTGTTTCTGAAGGTATTGGGATTGAAGAAGGGGTAGTTGGCCCAGGCCAGAATCTCTCCGCTGTCCACCTGGACCACCAGACACATGCCATGCTCGGCCTTGTTTGCAGTCACCGCCTCGGCCAGCGCCTTCTCCGCTGCGAACTGAAGGCGGGCATCCAAGGTGAGATGCAGGTCCCGGCCGTCCAGGTCGCTGGTCAGCTGATCCGGAGCGTAAAGCAGTCGGCCCGAGGCGTCATGCTGAACGAGAAACTGCTTCCTGCTCCCGGCTAGATGATCCTCAAAGGACAGCTCCAGCCCTTCCAGGCCCTGATTGTCCAGCCCGACAAAGCCGATGAGCTGTCCGGCCAGGCTGCCTTGAGGATAGACCCGCCCGGCCTCTTCAGTGAGAAAGACCCCGGGAAGATGTGCGGCCTGAATCCTTTCCGCCTGCTTGTCCCCGACCTTGCGGGCGACCCAGACAAACCCCGCATCGCGGCTTAGCTTCTTGCGGATGGAGGAGCGGCTCTGATCCAGAATTTCAGCCAGGGCTTGGCTCGTTGTGGGGATGTCTTTGACTTTCGTGGGTCTTGCGAATACGGACTTGACGATGAGGCTTTTGGCCAGCAACCGACCGTGGCGGGTAAAGATCTCTCCCCGTTCGCCATGGACCGCCTCCTTGGTCCAGTACTGCCCCTCGGCCTGTTGCAGGAGATCGAGGCCCAGCACGGCCTGAACATAGTAGGCCCTGCCCCACAGGCCTATCCAGGCCAGGGTGAAGGCTCCGGCCAGTAGAACGATTCTCAGGCTGGACCAGTCTCGTTTTTTTCGGTTCAGCGTACTGGCCATGCATCCTCGCCTGCCTGATCCCGCGCACCATGGCTGTCAGAAGGAGCGCAAGGCTTGATTGATCAGGCGCTCTATCTCAGTTTTCGGATTTGGTCTGATTGCGGCGGCTCAAGCTCGAAGCGGGCTGCGAACTCGCGCAAACGGTAATTCGAGGTCAAGTTCATCTTTTCCACTTGCAGCTTCGAGCGCAGGGCCTTTTCGGTGTCCAGCTTCTGCTGCAGCGATTTGATGTCGTAGGAGAGGTTCACCAGCTCGATGTTGACCCACACGAGGCACAGACAGAGGACAAGCGTGCTCAAACCGCCGACGATCCAGAGCCACAGCCGTCTTTTTGCTGTTTCCTGCATGTTTCCTCTTTGCTTCAGGTCTTGACTGGGAACTTTGAACTCTCAAGCCCTTAGGGCAAGGCTTCAGCCACTCGCAGCTTGGCGCTTCGGCTGCGCCTGTTGGCCTTCATCTCTTCGGCGTCCGGGACAACAGGCTTTTTGGTGATCACGGCCATTGTGGCCCGCCCGCCGCAAGTGCATCTGGGCTGCGTTTCCGGACAGCGGCAGGAACGGGAGGCCCTTCTGAAGCTTTGCTTGACCATTCTGTCCTCCAGGGAATGAAAGGAGATCACTGCCACCCTGCTCCCAGGCAGCAGCACCTCGCCGATGTGCTCCAAAAATTCCTGCAGCTCCTCCAGCTCTTCATTGGCCGCGATGCGCAGGGCCTGAAAGGTGCGGGTAGCCGGATGGTTGCGCGCCGAGTGCCGCTTCTGGGGCGGATAGGCCAGACGGACGACCTCGGCCAGCTCCAGGGTGGTCTGGATCGGCTTTTCTTGCCTGATCTTGACGATCCTGCGAGCGATCTTTCCGGCCAGTGGCTCCTCTCCGTAGTCGCGGATGATCTGTTTCAAGCGCTCAAAAGGAGCCCGATTGACGATCCAGGCAGCCTGAGGAAGGCCCTCGCTCTGCCCCATCCGCATATCAAGCGGGCCGTCGTGATAGAGGCTGAAACCTCGCTCCGGGCTGTCCAGCTGCAGCGAGGAAAGGCCCAAGTCCAGTACGGCGCCGTTGAGCCTCTCCCATCCCACCTGGTGCATCGCTTCGCGGAAACGGCTGAATCTGGCCTGTATCAAATGAACCTGCTTGGATAACCCCTCCTGTTGAAGGGTCTCGGCCGCCCTGTCCAGGGCTTCGGAATCCCGGTCCAGGCCCAGAACCTCAATGGAGCCGCCGGTGGCCTGAAGCATGGCTCGAGCATGCCCGCCCAAGCCTACGGTTCCATCCAGATAGCGCCCTCCTGCCCTGAGCTTGAGGTATTCCAGGACCGGATTGACCAGAACCGGAACATGCTCAATCTCGAAGGATTGGGAAGAGGGGCCTTGCCCTCTCCTTTCCTCACCTGAGGCTGAG
>CAZQPF010000071.1:0-16359 GCA_964595165.1 uncultured Desulfohalobiaceae bacterium | reverse complement strand
GCGAGCGAGTCCTCGAGCGGGTGGTTAATAACTCTGCAAAGAAGAAAAGAGATTTCACCACGAAAAAATGAATGGCAGCTTTTCAAGCTGGATAGATAGTAAACGGTTGATGATCCGGCGTTCTATAGATGAGAAAGTCTCTTTGATCCAGAGTCGCGATATTCGAGATCCTGGACTCAGCTGCCAAGCAGACAAGGGTGGCGTCGGCAAAGTCCATGGGCAGATCCGAGTACTTTTCCATGAGCGACTTGGCCTGACGCAGAGCCCGGACATCAGAAGGCACCAAGGTAACAATATCACGGAGCACAAAGTCGAGAGCGGCCTGCTGGGCCTGCAGGGAAAAGCTCAAGAGGTAGAGCACCTCTGTAAGAACCGACTCTGTGGAGTAGAGCGCACCGGAGAATGCAGAAAACCACTCCACACATACGTCATGCGCCGCCTCGCTTTTGTCTATGAGAGCCACCCAAGGACCGGTGTCCAGCAAGGCCTTCACGATTCGTCTCCTCGGATCCTATTGAGGAGATGACGTCGATGCTGTGAACCCAGGTCCGATATCCCGCTTTCCGCGACCCCGATCAGATCTGCTGCCCTGTCCACAGGACGATCCTGGTCATCCAACCTGTCATACATCTCGTCAATATATTTCGTGACCGCCAATCTGGCTATATCGGACTTTTTCAGGCCGGTGCGTGAGGCCACATCTTCAAGACGAGCCTTGTACTCGTCCGGCATACGGATGGTCAATTGCATGGCAAGCTCCTTTTGCAGTCAATTTGATTGCAATGTAGTCTTTTCTGGACTGATGGTCAATCGCCCCCGTAGCTCAGCTTTGTTACGGTGCCGGGGTGGATAAAATCTTAAAGAAAAAGAGCAAAGAGCTCTGTCCACGAATCTTCACCAATCTCCACGAATGAAGATGAAAGAATATCCCGCCTGCTCATCGCAGGCGAGATGGGTTTCCTTCACCGACAGGCTACCTTAAACTGAGAGCTGTTTATTAGGTTAGCGGTGGGCTGTTTCTCTTTATTACGTTCGGGCTATGAGCTATGAGCAGTGAGCTATGAGCTTCTTCCCGGCGATCACTCGATCCCTTGCGCGATGAGCGCAAGGGATCTGATTCGTGTCAATTCGTGTAGATTCGTGGATAAACCCTCTTCTCTTCCCAGGATTGACGCAAGCCCTGAGAGAGCTTAAGCTGATCCTATGCTGTGACATCCCTCCTGTTCAGATCGGCATGATCAAGGGGAGGCAACGTGATCAAGGGAATCTCGCTTGTAGAAGCCTATACCGTGACGGATTATCAGCAATGGGAGGGCGATGAGGTTGTCTCACCCCGGACCAGCCGCAGGGATAAGATCATCAAGCTTGAGCTCTATGAGAAGGTTGGCGACTTCCAGGACCAGCCCCACCGTTTTGACCTCTCCAAGTGCACTCTGGAAGTTGATTTTTCCAGCCTCTGGCCCGGGAACAGATAACTTCGCGATAATTCGTGTAGATTCGTGGATAAACCCTCTTCTCTTCCCAGGATTCGTCACGATTCGTGGAACATCAACATTCGAGCCCCAAATGGTACAACGCAGCCGAGACTGGATGGATCAAGCCCTCCGCGATCTGGAGAGGGCCAAGCTGGATGTACAGTACGCCTACTACGAGTGGGCCTGCTTTGTATGCCAGCAGGCTGCGGAGAAAGCGGTCAAGGCTGTACACTTCGCCAGCAACAGAAGCGTTCGGGGGCACGGCATCCTGAAGCTCCTTCAGGGCTTGGAGTCCGGGGGAGATACCGGAGATGTATCCCAGCTATTGCACCATGCCCGGGTTTTGGATAGGTACTATATAGAGGCTCGTTATCCCAACGGCTTTCCCACCGGAAAGCCCGCCGACTACTTCGACCGTCCCCTGGCCGAGGAGGCCCTTCATGCAGCAGAAGAGATCGTCGGGTTCTGCGCTCATCGAGTCGATTGACAAGGACAAGATCCTTGAGGACCTCCAGGCCCAAGCCGCAAATATCGGCAAAACGCGCAGCGATGTGTTCGCCTGCATCCTTTACGGCTCACTCCTCAAGGGCGACTACACGCCGGAAAGCGATATCGATATCCTCATCATTGTCCATACAGCCAGTGAGCCGTTTCTCAAACGGGCAGACGCCTTCCGCGACTTTTTTCTCCACCTGCCCATGGATGTCGACCTCAAAGTGTACACCAAGCAGGAGGCCCAATCCATGCTGGAGCAAGGAAACGCGTATCTGGAAGAGGCATTGCACAAAGGCAAGCTGCTGTGGAAAAGAATGGACCATGGTATGCTGAGGACAAAAAGCGCTGGGTCCACGAATCGCACCAATAGCCACGAATGAAGATGAAAGAATATCCCGCCTGCTCATCGCAGGCAGGATGACTTCGCCCCGCTGCCGCGGGAGTCCCCTCGCCGCCAGGCGATCACTCGATCCCTTGCGCGATAAGCGCAAGGGATCTGATTCGTGTCAATTCGTGTAGATTCGTGGATAAAGCATCTAGCTGTCAGCAGGACCTACGAGAGTCTCTTGGTTGCAGCTCAATTCGAAGATACCATTGAAAAGCGCAAGCGGATAAGATAGTCTGCAATACCTGTCCAAAACCGTTATCCGGTTTTGGACAATACTCAGCCTTGCGCAGAAAACTTTGCGTACTTGGCGACTTAGCGGTTCGAACTTTCTTGCTTTTTCTGACAGAATTTCTAGGATGTCACTCGTTTAACAAATAGCCAATACCGAACGAGGTTAAGGATGGAAACTGAAATTGTATTTAAAGTAGAAGAGTCGGATGAAGGCGGATATGAAGCCAAAGCATTGGGATATTCGATATTCACAGAGGCCGACTCGTTAGAAGAGCTTAGGACAATGGTAAAAGATGCTGTAGCCTGTCACTTTGACCCTGGAAATGGGCCAAAGGTTATTCGTCTCCATTTTGTTAAAGATGAACTAATCGCTGCATGAAATTACCAAGAGATATAAGCGGAAATGAACTTATTCAAATTTTGCATAGAGTTGGCTACCAGGTGGTTCGCCAGACAGGTAGCCATATTCGAATGCAGCATTTGAGTACGGAGTACAGTCACTATATAACGATTCCGAAACATAAAAGCTTACGATTGGGCACCTTGAATGGTATCCTGCAAGATGTTTCTTCACATCTTGGTTTAGCAAAGGAAGATATACTTAAAAAAAGGTGAGTATTGATGCCGGCTAAGGATCTGTCGCAAAACAACTCAAGCATAGATGCGCTCTGTCCACGAATCTTCACCAATCTCCACGAATGAAGAAAAGAATATCCCGCCTGCTCATCGCAGGCAGGATGGCTTTCATCCCGCTGTCGCAGGAGTCCCCTCGCCGCCAGGCGATCACTCGATCCCTTGCGCGATAAGCGCAAGGGATCTGATTCGTGTCAATTCGTGTAGATTCGTGGATAAAATCTTCATTCTTTCTCAGAATTTCCGTCAATTCGCCTGCCCCGTAGCTCAGCTTTGTGACGGTACTGGGGTGGATAAAGCTCCCTTGCCGCATCAATCCAAGCCGAAAACTATACGCAAGGCTTGGCTTATCTTATCGAGATCACTATCTGATATCCGGCCGCGTGAACTGAGGATTCGCTGCTGCTTATCAACCGGACGTGCTTGCAGGCAATCGGCAATGGACCGTTTTGTCAAGCCGTTTTCCCGGCTCGGCACTATGGTAATGTTCGTAGCTACAGCAGCCTTTTTCTCACTCCACTCCGTAAGCGGTACAATCTGTACCACAGGCACTTTGGCATTGTAGATATCGTTGGTCACCACGACCCCGGGCCTGGTTTTCCCGGTTTCAGAGCCACGGCTTGGATCGAGGTTCACATCCACGACCATACCCCGGGTAAGCGTTCTTACTTCGGCCATTCCTGCAGTCCGGATTCCGTCAATTCCTGGAGGTCTTCGCTTTCAGCGTAGATCTCTGCATAGAGATCAGCGGACTTTTGAAGCTTTTCCTCCTCAAGCTCCTGTTGGAAACGGTCCAGCGCCCTGCGGACCATTGAGCTTTTGTCCTTGAACCCATACTCCTTATGCAGGCTCAAAAAGTCCAGCTGCTCGTTCCTGAGGCTTAATTTTGCCTGTTGCATAGGCTGCTCCCCTAAAAGCTGAGTCCTTTAGACCCTAAAGTAGGACCTGAAATTTGGCCTGTCAACAAGGAGTCAAGCAAACGGCCCCAGCCCAGCCAGAAGAGCCCCCTCGCCGCCAGGCGATCACTCGATCCCTTGCGCGATAAGCGCAAGGGATCTGATTCGTGTCAATTCGTGTAGATTCGTGGATAAACCCTCTTCTCTTCCTAGGATTCATCTCGATTAGTGGATAAAACAGCTGGGATGCTTCGCATCTATTCGTGGCCCTTAGCGGGCAATGTTCTTCTTCTTGGGACTTGAAGAGGAGCAGTGTCTTCTGCCACGGCGCTGCATTATTTCCGCTGCAGTGCAGTATGGTAGATCTCCTTGTCTCTCCGTGGGCCTACAGCCAGAACATAGACCACAACCCTCTTTTCTTGCACCTGATAAGCCACGCGGTAGTCCCCAACTCGAAGCTTGCGGAAATGAGACAGCTTCCCGGATAGCGGCTCGCCGAACTGCAACGGGGATCCGGTCAGCTTCGCATCCACGGCCTTCACCACCCGCCGTGCAGCTGAAGGGCCGATACGCTCCAGATCATCCTCCACAGCGTGATGGTACAGAACGGACCAGGTCATTTGGCGAACTTTTCCAGCATGGCCTCATGAGTGACGGCCTTTTCCTCGTCAAAGCTTTCCCCGCGGGTCAGGGCCAGAACCATGAGGCGCAGGTCCTCCAGCTCCTCGGCCATGGCCTCATAGCTCTCCATGGAGAGGAGGACGGCCTTGGGCGCGTTGTTTTTCAGGATAATCAGCTTTTCAAGCTCCCCCTGTTCCAGAGTATCCAATGTGGTCGAGGTCTTTTTGGAAAGGTCTGTGGCTGAGAGATATTCACGAGCGCGCATGATCATACACCCCCAATCAGAAAATAATATGAAACATAATCATAGAATTCTGCTGAGTCAATACAAGAGATTTGATCGCCCCCTCCGGTCGCAGGCAGGATGACTTCTCCGCCGCCAGGCGCTTCGCGTCCATTCGCGGCCCTTCGCGGGCAATGCTCTTTTCTCTTTGGGCCAGGGGAAAAATTCGTGTAGATTCGTGGATAAACCCTCTTCTCTTCCCAGGATTGACGCAAGCCCTGAGAGAGCTTAAGCTGAACCTATGCTGTGACATCCCTCATGTTCAGATCGGCATGATCAAGGGGAGGCAACGTGATCAAGGGAATCTCGCTGGTGGAAGCCTATACCGTGGCTGATTATCAGCAATGGGAGGGCGATGAGGTTGTCTCGCCCCGGACCAGCCGCAGGGATAAGATCATCAAGCTTGAGCTCTATGAGCGGGAAGGGGTTCCCTATTATGGGCTCGCCTATCCAGAAGCGCACAAGGTGAAGCTCTATCAATTAACCAATGGAAGATACCTGAAGGTTGGCGACTTCCAGGATCAGCCCCACCGTTTTGACCTCTCCAAGTGCACTCTGGAAGTTGATTTTTCCAGCCTCTGGCCCGGGAACAGATAACTTCGCGATAATTCGTGTAGATTCGTGGATAAAATCTTAAAGAAAAAGAGCTCTGTCCACGAATCTTCACCAATTTACACGAATGAAGATGAAAGAATATCCCGCCTGCTCATCGCAGGCAGGATGACTTCTCCGCCGCCAGGCGCTTCGCGTCCCTTCGCGGCCCTTAGCGGGCAATAATCTTTTCCCTTCTGGTCTGAAGAGGAAGACCTGTGGCGAGCCAAGCAACGCGAAGGAAGAATTTGGTCTTTGCTCATGAGGAAATCTTGGTCTAAGAAGGAGGATCATTATGAATTTAGCAGAAAAAATTTATCAGGAAGCCAGCAGGCTACCAGAGCATCTGGCAAAGGAGGTTCTTGACTTTATAGAATACATTGAAAAAAAACATGGCCTCAAGGACAAAGAGATACAGAATCTGGAAGGAGCCCAGATCCCGGTTATGAATCATATCTGGGACAACGAAGAAGACGGAGTATGGGATGAATGCTGAACCTGGGGATATCGTTAGCATCCCCTTTCCATACACAGACCTTTCAACTCGAAAAAGACGTCCTGTACTTGTGCTCACTATTCCGGATAATCGTGGGGATTTTATCAGTCTTCCCGTAACTTCCGTTCTAACTGAAAAATTGGCTATATGCATAAGAGCAGAATCCATGGCCGATGGAAATCTGCCCAAAATCAGCTGGGTCAGATATGACAAGGTTTTCACCCTGAGTGCTTCTTCAATAAAAAAGAAATACGGTACCCTCCGGGACGATATTTTTGAACAGATAAACTACAATCTTTGCACTTACTTGGGATGCTTCTGAAACTCTCCCAATGCTTGTATGAAGATCCCTTGGTTACAACCGACAGGTGAGCTAGGAACTGAAGCGATCACTGGCTTCTATAGGCCGGGTCACTGCCATTGCCAGGCAGGATGACTTCTACGCCGCCAGGCGCTTCGCGTCCATTCGCGGCCCTTCGCGGGCAAAACTCTTTCTCTTTGGGTTTAATGATTTCCGTTTTTTTGCTCTTGATATCACCTGTGAGCTATGAACTTCTTCTAGCTATGAGCTATGTGGGAGCTTCACTCTTGCTATCAGCTGTCAGCTATCAGCTATGAGCTTCTTCCAGGCGATCGCTCTTTCCTCTGGCCGATCAGGTCAGGAGGAAAGATTCGTGCAGATTGGTGTAGATTCGTGGATAAAATCTTCATTCTTTCTCAGGAATTCCGTCAATTCGCCTGCCCCGTAGCTCAGCTTTGTGATGGTACTGGGGTGGATACAGAATCTTCTTCTTTGAGCGCGAAATTTGATGGGCAAAGAAGGCATTCCAGATGGCTACAAACCTTACTGAAGTAGAAAACATAATACAACTGTTTATAGACCATATCCAGAAGGAAAAGTACATCTCAAAGGTATATCTATACGGCTCGTATGCTAAAGGCTTTGCAGGACAGTGGAGCGATATCGATATTGCTGTTGTCAGCCCTGATTTTTCTCCAGACTTGCTGCAAGAGCGAATACGATTGATGAAGCTGGCTCTGCTTGTAGATGCCAGGATAGAGCCAAGCCCATTCCGGCCGGAGGATTTTACTCAAGATAATCCTCTTGTTCATGAGATCCACGAATCAGGAATTGAAATTGAAACAAAGGGATCTTCTTAGGAAAGATGTCAAGATATCCTCAACTGCTACAGCAGAGCTTTATTAGAAGTCACTGACCTGCCAAAACAGCCAATCGCTGGCGCGATAGGTGAAGCAATTTCGCACAGCGCCGCAGGCGAGAATCTTTACCCCAAGGAGAGTCGCTTGGGGTAAAATACTTTCTTCTTGTCACTCCGACCGTCCCTCTGGTCAACCCGGCACTCACTTTACTGACCACGTTGACATTGCACCCCATGTTGGGAAAAGACGCATCGAGGGAAAGACTCCATGCTGCCTATAGTAAAGTGAGTGCCGGGGGGCGGTTAAACACCTCTTTTTTTGCCTTAAGACCCTGTAGACCCCGCCCAAACCCTTCTTTCGGCATGGCGTATTCCTTCCTTATGTGGTCAGCCTTCCGCCTTGACCATTGCCGGAGATGTGTATAATATTGTGCAGAAATACACACAAAGCAGGAGACCGCTATGCGGACGAACATCGTCATTCGCGACGAGCTCATGCAGACGGCCATGGAGCTAACCAAGGCCAAGAGCAAGCGGGAAGTAGTGGAGCAGGCCCTTGAAACCCTCATCCGTATCAAGAAGCAGGAGGACATCCGTTCCTTGCGCGGACGTCTTCGCTGGGAAGGAGATCTTGAAGCCATGAGGCGCGATTCGTGATACTGGTGGACACGTCCGTTTGGGTGGACTATTTCAACGGCCTTCGGAGCTGGCAGACGGACTCCCTGCATGATGCACTCGGGAGCGAAGCGGTTCTCATGGGCGATCTCATCCTCATGGAGGTGCTCCAGGGCTTCCGCTCCCAGAGCGATTTCCAGGCTGCTAGGCAGCACTTATCGCTTCTGGAGTGCCGCAGCCTCTGCAGCTATGAGCTTGCCCTGCAGGGAGCGGAGCACTACCGGACACTGCGCAACAAAGGCGTCACCGTCCGAAAAACCATCGACGTCATCATAGGGACCTGGTGTATAGCATGTGCCGTACCCCTGCTCCACAACGACAGGGACTTCGATACCATGGCCGAGCATCTCGGCCTTTCCGTGGTCGCTCCTTGATAAAAGAGTACCCAGCCTGCTCATCGCAGGCAGGATGGCTCCTTCACCGCAAAAAGAGTGCCTCTCGCCCCCTGCACCTACTTTTTGGGTTAGCTGTACGCCTTGCGTCATAACGTTTGAAGCATACTGAGATATCCTTTCTTCTATTTATCGGGCAAGTAGGTGCAGGACAGGCTGCTCGTCGCGAGAGCTCCTCGCTAGAGGCGCTGAGCTCACTAAGAGAATTTTTCCCTGCGGCTGAGCCGGCCTCAGGGAAAAGGGGCTCACCCCTCGGGGAAGCTTTAAAGACTCTTGTCGGGAGCATCGTGAGCAAAGGCCCGGCCTCGGGCATTTGCTCACAATACCAGCTCCTCTCCCTCTTGCCTCAGCGGGCTCTGCGTGCTCAAGCGAGTCCGCGCCTGTCCTGCATTCATTTTACTGATGATAGCGACGAAGCCGCGCATGGTCAGCTCGTTGCATCCGCCCATGACTGAAACTATACTGGTCAAGGGTAAAATGAGTGCAGGGAGCGGGCGTGAGGAAAATCTTATAAGGCTTACCCGCTAAGGGCCGCTAAGCACCACGAAGGAAGAAAGTTTCTTTGCCGAAGGCATTGATCCTTTACACCGGGCCTCCGGCACGGTGTAAATATTCATCCAATCCTGTAAATCCTGTCTATATTATTCTTCCAATATGGAGAATCCCTTCCTTAAAAGGAAAAGCCCCGAAGAGCTTTGTTGACAGGATTAACAGGATTGACAGGATGAAGAGATGAAGAAAGACAAATTTCAGCCGTCCCGGATGGCCGGCTGAAAGGTTCTCACCGCCCTTCGGGCGGATAATCCTCTCCGCCGCAAGGCGACCTTCGCGGGCAACTTTCTTATTCACAAACCTAAGGAGGAACACATGAAATATAGAGTGCTCATTGAACAAGACGAAGATGGCATCTTCGTTGCCGAGGTACCTTCTTTACCTGGCTGCATTTCCCAAGGATCTACACGCTCAGAAGCTCTTCATAACATACAAGAAGCTGTAGAAGGGTACTTGGAAAGCTTACAGGCACACAATGAGCCTATTCCCCCATCAATACATGAGGAGGTTGTCGAGGTATTTTTATGAGTGCCCTTCCTCAAATTTCAGGCAAAGAGGCTGTGCGTTGCCTGGAAAAAATTGGGTATAAAAAAGACCGTCAGCGTGGAAGCCATATTGTGCTTCGTCAAGATAAACAACCTCATCGCCGCATCGTTGTCCCAGACCATAAAAAAATAGCAAAAGGAACACTACGTGCTATCATCAAACAAGCAGGCCTCACTGTTGAAGAGTTCAATGCTTTATTAAAGCTGTGAGGCTTACATTGGGATTCCATTGCACTTATTGTGCAATGGAACATTCGCTACCAGGCCCTTCGCAGGCAATACTCTTTTCTCTTTGGGTTTGAAGACCAAGAGCTGTGGGCTGCCAAGCTCCGCTAAGAGAAGAAAGCTTCTTTGCCGCAGGCAGGGATACCTTTTCACCGGGCCTCCGGCACGGTGTAAAAAATCCATCAAATCCTGTATATCCTGTCTAAAGCCTTCTTCCAACATGGCGAATCGCTTCCTTAAAAGAAAAAGCCCCGAAGAGTTTTGTTGGCAGGATCAACAGGATCGCCCCAGGATGAATGGAAGAGATTCAACGGGCAAGCAGGATATAGAGATGAAAAAGCGGATGATAATTGCCATAAGTTGTGTATATGAAGATGAAGCTCTATCCATCCTCCAAATTCAACCAAAAAACTATGGGGCAGTTGCTTGTTTCATTTTTGGAGGAATTTCTGATGCATCCAATCGATGCTTTGTTAAATCATATATTCCCTGTGCATTCATCCAGAACTCAGCACTCATGCCCAATGCACCTTCTAAAAGCTGGGCCATTTTCGGGGATATGCTTCGCTTTCCCTGACAAATTTCATTAATTACTCGGGGGTTGACTCCAATATGCCTAGCTAGAGCAGACTGCGAAATACCTAAAGGTTGCAGAAAGTCTTCATAAAGAAATTGGCCGGGATGAGTGCTTATCCGATTGTTGGGCAACATAGTTATGCCTTTTAATGATAATCCGTTACTTGGACCTGATATGCATTCCCCTCGACCCACTGAAAAATGATTCTGTACTGTGCATTTATCCGAATCGAGTAATAACCAGTCAGCCTTCCGGATAGCTTTTCCAATCGGTTGCCGGGAGGAATGCTGAGCTGCTCGATGGTTGTGACCAAGTTGATCATATCCAGCTTCTTTACCGCTTGCTTGGCAAGTGCAGGGGATAGGTTCGGCGTCGACTGGCCATGAAATAATCTGGCGGTGAGCTTGTCCCCAAAGCTTTTGATCATGATGTGCAACCTTACGTATCAATCTTCTATCCATATTGCGGTATACCGTCAAGAGGGACAACTCTAAAAAAGAAGTCTGCGAATAAGCCTGGAAGAAGATTGTCGACAGGATGTTCAGGATGATATGGATTTTCCCCGTGCCCCGGTGTAATAGCTTCGCTTTCCTTAGGAAATTACACAGGGCGTGCCGGAGGCCCGCCGGAAAGCTTCTCACCGCCCTCCGGGCGAATTCCCTTCATCGCCGCCAGGCGAACTTCACGTCCATTCGCGGCCCTTCGCGGGCAATGCTCTCTGCTCTGCTGGTTTGAAGAAGAAGACTTTACCCGCCAAGGGCCGCCAAGCACCGTGAAGGGATAATGCTGATCGCCACCAACCGGCATGATAGCTAAGCCTTCGTATGAACTGTGAACCGTGAACTTGGAACTCTGCCAATATGCACTCCTTTGCACTCTTCTGCATTCCCTTACACAGGGATGAAGCAGCGCTTCCTGGAGCCTGCAGTTGCCTATCTGCCGGAGATTGTCCTCACCACGGTATATGGCATGCCCTTTGAATCCACTCTGGAATTCGTTGCTCATCGCAGCCAGGACGGGCTTTTTCGCCGCCAGGCGCTTCGCGTCTCTTCGCGGGCAATGCTCTTCTCTCGGCGGGTCTGAGGGGAAAAGAGACTATTCACCACAGCGCCCACGGCGTGCACAGCGTAAGATGAAGGCAAAGAGCTTTGACATGCGTCAAATCACTTTGCCGATCGCTTCACTTTCGGTGATTTATAATTCTTCTACCGCTTCAGCGGCGGCGACTGCCTGGGTGATTTCGGCGCAGCCGTAAGCACCCAGGCATCTCCCACGCCAGCCTGCCCTGCACTCAATTGATGCAGAGGCGATGAGCAATGGAGGCAATGCCATCCCGGTACAATCTCGAAGGCCCCAATGAACTTGAGCTTAAAGTGAGTGCAGGGTGTACGCGAGCGAGTCTTCGCCTGCCCTGCACATATCTCATGCATTCCTGGCGCAGATAAAACAGAACATTGAGCAGGTTGAAATACGCTCAGCTTACCTATGGTCCTGGTTAAGATAGGTGCAGGGGGTGGTTAAAAAATCTGCAAAGAGAAAAAGACATTATCACCACAGCGCCCACAGCGTCCACAGCGCCTGATTAAGGCGGAGCGCTTTACTTGCAGTATATCACTCCACCAACGACTCCGCCTGCAGCGCCATGTATCTTCCTACCGCGTCAGCGGTGGCGACCGCCTGGGTGATTTCGGCGAAGCCGGAAGCACCCAGGCATCTCTCACGCCGTGGACGCCGTGTGCGCGAGCGAGTCTGCGAGCGGGTGGTTAAAAGCTCTGCAAAGAGAAAAAGAGATTTAACCACAGCGCTCACAGCGCCTGAGTAAGGCGGTGCACTTTCCCTGCGGTAAATATCTTCCTACCGCGTCAGCGGTCGCGACCGCCTGGGTGATTTGAGCGGAGCTCAAAGCACCCAGGCTTGCTCTTGCGCCGTGAACGCCGTGTGCGCGAGTGAGTCCTCGAACGGGTGGTTCAAACCTCTGCGAAGAAAGAAGTATTCCACCATGGCGATCACCCGCCAGGATTTTCCCGATAAGTGGACACCATGCTGACCATAAGACAAGCCACCCCTTCGGACCAGCCCGCCTGGGACGATTACGTTCGCAATCACCCCGAAGGCTCCATCTTCCATCTTCTCGAGTGGAAAGGGGCCGTCATGGACACCTTCGGCCACAGACCGCTCTACCTCCTGGCCGAGGCGCAGAGCTCCAGCGCCACTGGAAAACAGCTGCTCGGCGTCCTTCCCCTGTTCGAGATCAAAAGCAGGATCTTCGGCCACTCCCTCGTCTCCGTTCCCTTTGCCGAGCTGGGCGGGCCGTTGGCCGACAGCGACGAGGTGCTCACCGCTCTTGTAGACCGCGCTGCCGCCGAGGCCAAGGCCCTGGGCGGGGCCTACACCGAGCTGCGCAACAGGCAGGCTATCGACGGCTTGCCCACCAAATCGCTCTACTCCAACTTCCGGAAAGCAATCTCTCCTGATCCAGAGGAGAACCTGCAGGCCATCCCCCGCAAGCAGCGGCGCATGGTGCGGGTGGGGCTCAAGAGCGGGCTCAGGGCCGAGGTAGGCCAGCATGATGTGGAGACCTTCTATCGCCTTTTGGCCACGAACTTCCACCGCTTGGGAACCCCGATCTTCCCGATCACACTGTTTCAAAACTTCCTGAGCCGCTTCGGCGACCAGGCGCAGATCCTGCTCGTCAAGGATGAAGCGGATACCCCGATCGCCGGCGTGCTCAGCTTTTTCTACCGGGATACGGTTCTTCCCTACTACGCCGGCTCTCTGGCCGAGTACCGCCACCTCGCGCCCAACGACTTCATGTACTGGCAGCTCATGGAGTACGGCCGGGAGCACGGCTATACCGTATTCGACTTCGGCCGGAGCAAGGAGGGCACCGGCTCCTTCAAGTTCAAGAAGCACTGGGGCTTCGAGCCGGAGCCCCTGGCCTACCAGTACATCCTGAACACGGCCACCGAGATCCCGGACATCAGCCCCAACAACCCCAAGTACCAGAAGAAGATCGAGATGTGGCGCAAGCTCCCCTTCTGGGCCACAAAGCTCATCGGGCCGAAAGTGGCGAAATATTTATCCTAGCCTTTATGCATCTCCTCTTCCTCGCCCACCGCATCCCCTACCCTCCGAACAAGGGGGACAAGATCCGGTCCTTCCACCAGATCAAGTACCTGGCGGAGAAGGGCTGGACCATCCATCTCTGCGCCTTGGCCGACGACCCGGAGGACCTGCGCTATGCGGATGAGCTTAAAAAATACTGCCGAACCGTGACCATCCTTCCGCTGCAGCCCTGGCGGGCCAAGCTGCGCGGTCTGCTCTCACTGGCTGCGGGTCGTTCCCTGTCCATCGGCTACTTCTATGACCGCCGCCTGCAGCGAGCCGTGGGCTCCATTCTCACGCAGCACCCCATATCGGCGGTTCTCTGCTTCTCCTCGCCCATGGCGGAGTACGTGATAAAGGCTGGGAAGCTGGGAGGCTGGGAGGCTGGGAAGCCGGAACAAACGCAGAGCGGTGCAAGTTCACAGCTAGAAAACGAAGCTGCTTCCTTCAGTACTGACAACGGACCTCGGACCTCGGACCACTGTCTTCCCTCTCGCCATGCGTCAGACTCTGATACTCTTTCCACTTCTGAGCTTTCTAGCTTCCCAGCTTCCCAGCCTCCTAGCCTCTATATTGTTGACCTCGTCGACGTGGATTCGGAGAAGTGGAAGGCCTATGCGGTGCAGAAGAGACCGCCTGCCTCCTGGCTGTACGGCCTGGAAGGCAAGCGCCTTGCTGCGTACGAGGATGCTGTCGTGGCACGCTTCGACGCCTCACTGCTTGTCACCGAGGCGGAGTGCGCCATCCTCCGGAAGCGCTCGCCGCAAGCAAACCGAGTTCACGCCCTGGGCAACGGGGTGGACCTGGACTACTTCCGCCCCAGGGAGAACGCCTCAGCCCAACCCAGGACAAAGGATACCTACCTCGTCTTTTGCGGACTCATGGACTACTATCCCAATGTGGACGCCGTTGCCTGGTTCGCCCGGGAGGTTCTTCCGCTCATCAGGCAGCAGGAGCCCGAGGTACAGTTTCGTATTGTGGGCGCCAAGCCGTCACCTGTTGTGGCCTCTCTTGACGAGCTTCCCAACGTGGAGGTGGTGGGTCGCGTGGAGGATGTGCGGCCGTATGTGCAGCAGGCCGCGGTTTCCGTGGCCCCACTGCGGGTGGCCAGAGGGGTGCAGAACAAGGTTCTGGAGGCCATGGCCATGGGCAAGCCGGTTGTAGCCACCAGCCAGGCCTGCGAAGGCATCCCGGCTGAGCCCGGACAAGAGATCCTCGTGGCCGACGAAGCGCAGGACTTCGCCAAGGCCGTGCTGCATCTCCTGCACGATGAGCCCCTGCGCCGCGAGATCGGCACCCACGCCAGGGCCTACGTTGAGCGCAACCACAGCTGGGAGAAGAACCTGGACGCCCTGCACGCCATGCTCTTGTCAGCCAGCCCCTTCCACGATCCCCAATCCTTATGAAGGGGAAAAACTCTGCAAAGGAGAGAAGAGATTTTACCACAGCGCCCACAGCGTCCACAGCGCAAGAAATGGGCAGGACACTTTATCTTCGATAAATCGACCTGCCGATTACTTCGCCTGCGGCAGCATATATCTTCCCACCGCGTCAGCGGTGGCGACCGCCTGGGTGATTTCGGCGCAGCCAGCACCCAGGCATCTCCCACGCCGTGAACGCGAGTGAGCGCAGCGAACGGGTGGTTAATAACTCTGCAAAGAGAAAAAGAGATTTAACCACAGCGCCCACAGCGTGCACAGCGCAAGAAATGGCAGGACGCTTTATCTTCGATAAATCGACCTGCCGGTTTGCTCCGCCTGCGGCGGTAAATATCTTCCCACCGCGTCAGCGGTGGCGACCGCCTGGATGATTTACGCGAAGCGTGAAGCACCCAGGCCATTCCCACGCCAGCCTGCCCTGCACTCAATTGATGCAAAGGCGATGAACAATGAAGGCCATGCCATCCCGGTACAATCTCGAAGGCCCCAATGAACTTGAGCTTAAAGTGAGTGCAGGGTGTGCGCGAGCGAGTCTGCGCCTGCCCGGCATACACTTTACTGCTGAGTGAGAACAAGGCTCGATCATGAGTGAGGGGATATTGCCAATGGAGACATGCAGGAATGTTCAAGCGTAAAGTGTGTGCAGGGAGCGGGTGGGGCAACATTCCTTGACATGCTGTGCAATCAATGCAATCATACACTTACCCTAAGCAAGGGAGAAGTGCATGGCCAGCATAACCATTCGCAATATCGACGAACAGCTCAAGCAGAAGCTCCGGATTCAGGCGGCACGACATGGACATTCCATGGAACAAGAGGTCCGACATATCCTTCGCAGGGCTGTGGAAGACGATACAGAGGCAATGTCCTTTGCCGAGTTAGCTCGGTCTGTTTTCGGAGAGCACGGAGTAGAGCTCGAACCGCACCCCGAAGTTGAAGTGAGGCGAGTACCGGGCTTGGATTCATGATTGTCCTGGATACCAACGTCCTGTCGGAGGCCATGAAACCAAGCCCTGATGCCCGGGTAATGCATTGGCTTGAAGGGTACCAAGTGCGGAGCTTAGCCACGACAGCCATCTCGATTGCCGAAGTCAAATACGGATTGGCTTGCTTGCCGGAAGGGAAGCGGAGAAGGGATCTGGAGGAGCGCTTTGACCTATTCATCGTCAAAGGGTTTGGAAGCCACGTTCTGTCTTTCGATAACTCTTCAGCCAGCGTTTATGCAGAGATTGTTTCTCTTCGGAAAAAGGCAGGACGTGCTATAGAGGCATTCGATGCAATGATTGCATCCATTTGCAGAACGCATGGCACGTCCCTGGCCACCCGCAATGGCACCCATTTTCAGGATTGCGGCATTGAAATCCTGAATCCGTGGGAAAATGGCTAGGCAAAGATTTCTGCTCCATGACGACAGGGACTTCGATCCCATGGCCGAGCATCTCGGCCTTCCCGTGATCACTTCGTGAAAGATGATTACGCCGCCTGCCCATCGCAGGCAGATTGCCCTTCTTCGCCGCCAGGCGCTTCGCGGCCCTTCGCGGGCAATGCTCTTTTCTCTGCGGGTTTGAGGGGAAAAGAGA
>CAZQPF010000070.1:0-17031 GCA_964595165.1 uncultured Desulfohalobiaceae bacterium | reverse complement strand
GGGGCCCTCAGAGCCGGTGCCGGGCTGGTCACTGTCGCCTCGCCCGCCTCCTTGAGCTCCGAAATCAAGCAGGGCTGGCCCGAGATCATGACCCTGCCTTTGGAGCCGGGGACCAACTGGAGCCAAAACTCCGCAGGATACCTGATGGAGCAGCTGCATCGTTTCCAGGCCGTGATCTTCGGGCCTGGAATCGGCCGAGATCGCGGCGCCAGGGAGGTTTTGCAGGCCTACCTGGAAACAGAGCACCCGCCGACCCTGATCGATGCCGACGGACTGTTCGGGCTGGCCCAGGACAGCCGGCTGCAGAACATGCTTGGCTCCCGGGATATCATCACCCCGCATCCGGGAGAGATGGCCACTCTGCAGCAGACTTCGGTGCAACAGATTCAAGCAGATCGCCTGGCTGCAGCCCAAAATGCCGTAGAGGCCCTGCAATGCGTCGTGGTGCTCAAAGGGGCCGGCTCTGTGGTCCAGGGACCGCAAACCCCGGCCTATATCTCCCCCTTTGCCTGTCCGGCCTTGGCCGTGGGAGGCTCCGGAGACGTGCTGTCCGGAATCATCGGCAGTCTGCTGGCCAGGCAGGTCCCCTCCCTTGCCAGCGCCTGCCTGGGCGTGTATTGGCATGGTGCCGCGGGAGAGATGCTGACAAGGCGGTATCCCGGACGGGGCAATCTGACCCGAGACATCGCCCACGTGCTCCCGGAAGTGGCGGGCAAGCATCAATCCGCCTAGTGCCGTGTCTCATAAGCTCTGTCCCAAGTAGTGGCAATCTTTAGAGTTCAAAGTTCAGTTCACGGCTCACAGTTAAGGCAAAGAAAGCAAAGAGGTCAGTCAATAGCATTCAAAGTCAAATCTCATTGAGCTTGCATGCCTCAGTCATTACTTTTTGCAGATGCGTCTGCAAGGCGAGGCATTAAGCGGAGGATACCAAGTCATGAGCAAAGTCGGCGACCTGATGACCACCGAGGTAATTACCGTGTCTCCGCAGACCAAGATCAGCGAGGCCACCCAGATCCTTCTGGAAAGACATATCAACGGCCTGCCGGTAGTGGACGAAAACAACAATCTGATAGGCATCATTTGCCAGAGCGACATTATCGCCCAGCAGAAGCAGCTGCCTCTGCCCACTATCTTCACCTTGTTCGACAGCTTCATTCCTTTGAGCTCCACCGCCCAACTGGAAAGGGAAGTGCAAAAGATGTCCGCGACCCTCGTGGAGCAGGCCATGACCCCAGATCCGACAACGGCTACACCGGATACGGATCTGGAGGACGTAGCCGAGATCATGGTCAAGAGAAACTACCACACCATCCCGGTGGTCCAGGAAGGCAAGCTCGTCGGGGTCATCGGCAAGGAAGACGTCCTCAAAACCCTGCTCAAGTAGTCAGCGCAGCCTCCGGCTACGCTGACTTATTGGGTTTGATCAGGAAAAATCCAAATCGAAACCAGTGAGGTGGTGAACGCATCCAAGTGAAGATTCATACTAGGACCGGTTACTACCCGAAAACACTTCCTCTGAACGATCTTTTATATGGCTGTTAGAATATTCCTGAACGCTCCTGCTGAACACTTGAACGATCAAAGCACAAAGAGGCAGGGCGGTACCATCCCCTTGCCCCATCTCCAGGCAACCTGGCGGCTGGGTAAGGAGCTCGCGGCATACTTCAGGCATCATCCGCCCCTTCCTATCTTTCTCGAGGGCGATCTTGGGTGCGGCAAGACAACCCTGGTGCGCGCACTGGTTCAGCATCTGCCCGGCTCGGAGCAGGCCGAGGTGAACAGCCCGAGCTTCAATATCTGCAATCTGTATCCCACGCAGCCGCCAGTGGCTCACTTCGACCTCTACCGGCTGGGCGAGATCGGACCGGACGAGAGCCTGTTCGAGCAGCTGGCCGATCCCTCGGTTCTGGTCATTGTGGAATGGGCCCAGTATTTGCCATCCTCCTGTTGGCCGCCGGAGTATCTGTGTCTGGAGCTCTTCTGGCCTGATCGGCATCGCAGCCTGCGTCTCAAGCCCTGCGGCCCGGGGGCGCAAAACCTTTGCAACACACTATTAAGCCTCGTATGACCCGGGACTCGGTTTTGATGAGAGCATAGCAAAGTGTCCAGGAAGGCCCATAAGATGCGACTGCAAAAAATTACCATTAAGTCAGATTTGCCGAAGGCAAAGCTGACTACGGAGCGAGGTCTGACATGAACATCGTGGTCCAAAAGTTTGGCGGCTCCTCGGTGGCCAATTTGGATTGCATGCGGCAGGTACGATCCAAGGTGTCCAGAAAGCTGGCCCAAGGGTATAAGGTGGTGGTCGTTCTTTCCGCTATGTCCGGAGAGACGGACCGTTTGATCAATATGGCCAGAGAGTTCTCCACCAAGCCCGATCGCGCCGAGATGGACGTCCTGCTTACCACCGGGGAGCAAACCTCGGTGGCTCTGTTCACCATGCTGCTGCTGGACAGCAAAATCAAAGCCCGCTCGGTTCTGGGCTTTCAGATACCGATGCACACCGACCGCTCCTTTGGCAGGGCCCGCATTCTGGATGTGGACGCAGACAATCTTCGCTTTCTTCTCGAGCGACACGACGTCCTGGTGGTGGCCGGATTTCAGGGCTGCGACACGCAGCACAGCCTAACCACGCTGGGTCGCGGCGGATCGGATACGAGCGCGGTAGCTCTTTCCGCCGCACTCGAGGCCGATGTCTGCGAGATTTATACCGATGTGGACGGAGTGTACACCACCGATCCCAATGTCTGCCCCCAGGCCAGAAAGCTAAAGAAGGTCGCCTATGACGAGATGCTGGAGATGGCCAGCATGGGAGCCAAGGTTCTGCAGATCCGCTCCGTGGAGTTTGCCAAGAAGTTCAACGTTCCGGTTCATGTGCGCTCCACCTTCAAGGATGAGCCAGGAACATTACTGGTGCAGGAGGATAAAGAGATGGAAGCCGTTTTGGTTTCAGGCATCGCCTACGACAAGGATCAAGCCCGCATCACCCTCGTCGAGGTCTATGACGAGCCAGGCATAGCGGCCAGCGTATTCGAGCCCCTGGCTACAGCGGGCATCGTGGTGGACATGATCGTCCAGAATCCAAGCCGTGAAGGCAGGACGGACATCACCTTCACCGTGAGCCGCGGCGATCTGGACGATGCGCTGCAGATAATCGGAAAGATCAAGGAGGACATCGGAGCCAAGGCAGTGTTCCACGATCCCAAGGTGGCCAAGGTGTCCATCATCGGAGTGGGCATGCGCAACCATTCCGGCGTGGCGGCCATTGCCTTCAAGGCCCTGCAGTCCGAGGACATCAACATACTGATTATCAGCACCTCGGAGATCAAAATCTCCTGCCTGGTGGAGGAAAAGTACTCCGAGCTGGCCGTCCGTACGCTGCACGAGGCCTTCGGACTGGACCGGGAACCTCAAACCGAAGGAACCGCGGAATCATGAACGACAAGCCCAAAACCGTCTCGGTGTACGACACCACACTTCGGGATGGCGCTCAGTCCGAGGACGTCCATCTGTCCACAGAAGACAAGGTGCGCCTCACTCGCAAGCTGGACGACCTTGGCCTGCACTACATCGAAGCCGGTTGGCCGGGATCCAACCCCACGGACGAGCTGTTCTTCCAGGAGATCAAGAACTACGTCCTCAACAACTCCAAAATCGCCGCCTTCGGCAGCACCCACAACCCGAAATCCTCGCCGGAAAGCGATCAGGCTTTTGCCAAGCTGCTGCAGGCCAAAACCCAGGTCATCACCCTGTTCGGCAAAACCTGGGAAATCCATGTCAAAGAGGCCCTGCGCACCTCCATGGAGCACAACCTGCAGCTGATCTACGATTCCCTGGCCTTTCTCAGTTCGCACGTCCAGGAGCTCTTTTTCGACGCCGAACATTTCTTCGACGGCTTCAAGGCCAACCGGGACTATGCCCTGGCCTGTCTGAAAAAAGCCCAAACCGCCGGAGCCGACGCACTCGTTCTCTGCGATACCAACGGCGGCAGCCTTCCCTCGGAGATAGCCGAAATCGTGCGCTGCGTGAGGCGGGAAATCCCGGAGGCGGTGCTCGGCATTCACGCCCACAACGACTCCGAGCTGGCCGTGGCCAACTCCATTGCCGCCATAGAGGCCGGAGCCAGCCAGGTACAGGGAACCATCAACGGCTTCGGGGAGCGCTGCGGCAACGCCAACCTGTGCTCCATCCTGCCCAACCTGGAGCTCAAGCTCGGCTACACCTGCCTTCCCGAAGGCGCGCTGCAGAAAATGACCACCATCTCCCATTACGTTTCCGAAGTGGCCAACCTGCGGCCGTTTCCCAGACAGCCCTATGTCGGCCGAAGCGCCTTCGCCCACAAGGGAGGGGTCCATGTGAGCGCTATCCTGCGCAATCCCAAGACCTACGAGCACATCCCGCCGGAAAGCGTGGGCAACAGGCAACGGGTGCTCCTCTCGGACCTGTCCGGCAAGAGCAACATCCTGTTCAAGGCCAAGCAATACGGGATATACTTGGACAAAGACGACCCCTTTGTGCTCGAGCTGCTCAACCAGGTGAAACAGCTGGAGAGCGAAGGCTACGAGTTCTCTGTTGCCGAAGCCTCCTTCGAGCTTTTGCTGAACAAAACCTTGGGCCGGGCTCGGCGTTACTACTCCTTGCTGGGATTCCGGGTCATGGATGCCAAGAATCAGGAGAACGAGGATCCCTTTTCCGAGGCCACCGTAATGATCCAGGTAGGGGGGGAGATCGAGCATACCGCTGCAACCGGCAAAGGGCCGGTCAATGCCCTGGACAACGCCCTGAGAAAGGGCCTGGAAAAGTTCTATCCCGACATCAAGGATATGAACCTGCTCGACTTCAAGGTCCGGGTGCTTTCCCCGAGCATAAACTCCCACGCCGGCACCGCTTCCCGGGTGCGGGTGCTCATTGAATCCGGAGATCCCAAATACCGCTGGATCACAGTCGGGGTATCCTACAACATCATTGAAGCCAGCTGGCAGGCCCTGGTTGACTCGGTGAACTACAAGCTGTTCAAGGACGATCAGGAGAAGCTGGCCCGGATTCAGAGCCATCAGGGCCAGGAGCCAGGATAGATCCGGCCCGGTGCTCCTCCTTTCCTGCTGAGTCACCTGCAAGATGGGTTTTTTGCAGGCACATCCTTACTGTATCAGCCGCAGCCTTTATCCCGCTTCAGCCTTTACCCAGGTCCGTGTTGATGGTATAATGAATACAATTTCCTCTTGACATAACGAGCACCAGAGAGGTATTAAGATTCATTATTAATTTCAAGTTTCGAGGTACTTTTGTGCTATCCAAGCAAGGCTTTCGCTTTACTCCGCAACGCAAAGTGATCTTGGAAGAGCTCCGCAAGGTGGACTCCCATCCTACTGCGGACGAGCTCTACGAGCTGGTACGCAAAAGGATGCCCAAGATCAGCCTGGGTACGGTGTATCGGAATCTGGACATCCTCGCCACGCAGGGCATCATCCAAAAGCTTCACGTGGCGGAAAGCCAGATGCGCTTCGACGGGAATACTGAGCCGCATTTCCACGTCCACTGTGTGCATTGCGGCCGCATTGCCGACATCTTTCAGGCTCCGGATCTATCCTATCTCCTGGACCAGCTGGACACCGACTTCACCCTTATCGACTACAGCCTCATTTTTCTCGGCATTTGCCCCGAATGCCACTCCTGAAGAATCCGGCTTCCCGTACTGCACATCCCGTCTTGTCTTTTCGCTCCCAAGCCCGTATATAATGAACCGAGGCCCAAAGTTAATTCATAAGGAGACAGCTGATGAGCACATTGAAAGGTTCCCAGACGGAAAAGAACATCCTCACCGCCTTTGCCGGAGAATCTCAGGCCAGAAACCGCTACACCTACTTTGCCAAGCAGGCCAAAAAAGACGGCTTCGAGCAGATCTCGGCCATCTTCGAGGAAACCGCCAACCAGGAAAAAGAGCACGCCAAACGTTTATTCAAGCTTTTGCAGGGCGGTGATGTGGAGGTCAACGCCGCTTTTCCGGCCGGAGTCATCGGGACCACAGGCCAAAACCTGAAGGCAGCCGCCGAAGGAGAAAACTACGAGCATTCCCAAATGTACCCGGAGTTTGCCCAAAAGGCCCGAGAAGAAGGCTTCGAGGAGATCGCCGACATTTTCAAAAGCATCGCCGTGGCAGAGAAGTATCACGAGAAGCGCTATCTCGACCTGGTGGGCAACATTGAGCAAGGCCGGGTGTTTTCCAAGCCCGAGCCGGTCACCTGGCGCTGCCGCAACTGCGGCTACGTAGCGGATGGAAAGGAAGCTCCGGATAACTGCCCCTCTTGCGATCATCCCCAAGCGCATTTCGAAGTATTGGGCGAAAACTGGTAATTCGGAACGTAAAACCGAGGAGCTGCAGCATGGGTCCTATCGAGATAAAGCCCGACATCTACTGGGTGGGGGTTGTGGACTGGAACCTCCGCAACTTTCACGGCTACTCCCGCACCAAACAGGGAACCACCTACAACGCCTATCTCATGATTGACGATTCGATCACTCTTTTCGACACCGTGGACTGGAAGTACCGGGAAGAGTTCATGTGCCAGATCGCGCAGATTGTGGACCCGGAAAAGATCGACACTCTGGTGGTCAACCATGTGGAGCCCGACCATGCCGGGAGCCTTCCCTACATCGTGGACCGGATCAAGCCGAAGAGGATCCTCTGCTCCAAGATGGGCCAGAAGTTCATCCAGGGCCGATTCCACGCCACAGATTGGCCGGTGGAGCCGGTCTCCAACGAGCAGACCGTTAGACTGGGACGCCGCTCGGTTCAGTTTCTCGAGACTCGGATGCTGCACTGGCCGGACAGCATGGTCTCCTTTATTCCCGAGGAACGGCTCCTCATTTCGCAAGACGCATTCGGACAGAACATCGCCAGCAGCGAGCGCTACGACGACTGGATCGACTGGAGCGAGCTGAAAAGCGAAATGGCCCACTACTATGCCAATATCATCCTTCCCTTCTCAGCCAAGGTCCCCAAGGCGGTGCAGAAGATTCAGGAGCTCGGATGGGACATCGACATGATCGCCCCGGACCACGGCCTGATCCTGAAGGAGCATGTCGCCGATGCCATCCAGGCCTACCTGGAGTTCGCGGAGCAAAAGCCGACCCCCAAGGCGGTCATCTTCTACGACACCATGTGGCGAACCACGGAGAAAATGGCCGAGGCCCTGGCCTCAGGGCTCAGCAAGAACGACATCAGCGTCAAGCTCTATCATCTCAAGAGCTGGCACCATTCCGACGTCATGAACCAGGTCTGGAACTGCGCTGCGGTTCTGGGGGGCTCGCCCACGCACAACAACAATGTACTGCCCCTGGTGGCGGACATGCTCACCTACATGCAGGGACTGCGGCCCAAACACAAGATCGGTTTCGGATTCGGCTCCTACGGCTGGAGCGGGGAAAGCCCAAAAATCATCCACAGCTGGTTGGGCAAGATGGGCATGGAGCTCCCTGTGGAGCCCTTTGCCCAGCTCCACGCACCCACGCATGAAGAGTACCAAAAGCTCCACCAAGTGGCTGACAAGCTGGCCGAGACGATCCACGCTCTGGTTGCCAAGCACGGCGGGTAATCCGCCAATCAAGCGCAGCCGGCGGCCTGCTCTTTACAATCTCTCTGCCGGAGCTCATCGATTTCACTGCCGGAGCCTCTGCAGCCTGCATCTCGGCCAAGTATCTCCAGGACAAAGGCTCCCTTTTTACCGAGCGATCCTCCCGGCCAGGTCCACGGCTCGATTGAGGCTCTTGCGAATCGAGCTAAGCCCTTCTTGGTCCTCATTGGTGCCTTGAGAACCCTGATCTTTGGACCAAACCGCCCCGCCGAGATTGGCTCCGAAAGCCCCTCCGCTCACGGGTACCATCCGGTTGATGAGATAGAAGTCCTCGATGGTGCGCAGCACGTGCTCCTGACCGCCGTTCCGGTCTCCGCCGACACCGATGCCCACTCCGATCTTGTTTTCCAGGATGCGCTTGTCCTTGGCCAACAAGGCCCGGGTTCGATCCAAGACCGCCTTGAGCTGGGCGCTGATATGGCCGTGATAGCAAGGGCTTCCCAGAACCCAGAGCCGGGCCTGCTCCAGAAGGGGATAGATCTCCTGGAGATCGTCCTTGTGCACGCAGCCCTGCTTCTTGCGAATGCAATAGTCGCAGTGAATGCAAAAGTTGATCTTCTTGGCTCGTACCGAAAAGTACTCTGTGGTTAATCCATGCTTGTCCTCAAGGTAGCTGAGCGCATAGCGCACCGCCGCATCCGTTGCCCCCTTGCGCGGGCTGCCCGAGATTCCGAGCGCCAAAAGCGAGTTCATAATTCTCTCCCTGGACCTTGAGCTCTTTGCAAAGTCAGCTTTGCCTCCGGCAAAGCTGACTTAATGGCAACCTTATTGAAGAGAAAGAAAGTTGTGTATGGAGGTTCATACAAGATTTGCCTCCGGCTGCGCTGGCATGATAGCACCTCTGAGCCGGATAGGAAACACTGCCTTGAGCCTTCCTAAGATCCGATACCCGCTTCTTCAAAGGTCATCACCCGATTGAAGACAGCCACAGCCCCGGCGAGGACGTTCATGGCCAGGGCCGCGCCGGTGCCCTCTCCCAGCCGCAGGCCCAGATCGAGCAAGGGCTCCAGCCCCAGGTGCTCGAGCATGATCCGGTGGCCGAGCTCTTCGGAAACATGCCCCGCAAACATGTACTCCCGGCTTCCGGGACACAAGGCTCTAGCCACCAGCGCTCCGGCAGTGGATATGAAGCCGTCGATAAGCACCGGCACCCTCTGCTCCGCCCCGGCCAAAATGCATCCGGCAATCCCTCCTATCTCGAAGCCGCCGACCTTGGCCAGGACATCGAGCCCGTCGGAGCAATTTGGCTGGCTCAGATCAAAGGCCTTTTGCACTGCCAAGCGTTTGCGCACCAGAGTGGCGTCATCAATTCCCGTCCCCCGGCCGACGAGAGTATGCACCGGGCTGCCGGTGAAAGCACAGCCTACTGCAGCAGAAGGCGTGGTATTGCCGATGCCCATCTCCCCGGTAGCCAGGAGCGAGACCCCTTGGGCAATACGCTCCATTGCGGTCTCATACCCGGCCAGTATGGAAGCGGCCGCCTGCTCCCGGCTCATGGCCGGTCCCTGCGCAATGTTGTCCGTACCCGGCCCGATGCGGCGGGAAACAAAACGATCCGCGTTGTGCTCCAGCTGCGGGCTCATCGGCTCCGCGAGGCCGATATCCACCACCCAGATTCCGGCTCCGGCCTGATCGGCCAAGGCGTTGATTCCCGCGCCCCCCTTCAGGAAGCAGCGGACCATCTCCCGGGAAACCGACTGCGGAAAGGCGGTGACGCCCTCGTCCACCACCCCGTGATCCGCCGCGAAAACGAGAACGGCCTTCTGATCAATGTTGGGCTCCAAATGACCGTAGATGGAGCACAGCCTCTCTGCCACCTCATGCAGCCGCCCCAGAGCCCGGGGCGGCATGACGAGCCGGGAGGTTCTCTCCCTGGCTTGCGCCAGAACTGCTTCGTCAATGGGCCGTACGTTCTTGACAATCTCCTCCAACCGACGTTCCTGCTCAGACATAGCTCTCTCCTCGAATGCACTTCATACAAAATTGCGAACCGGCTACAAAGCTATCTTGCGCTTAAACGCTTCCGGTTCTCGGTTTTCTAAGCCTCGCTCATAGGGGGATTTCTGCCACCTCCGGACTCTTCGGCTCTGCCATAAACATTGATGCTGCATGGACGAAAATCTTTGCGCTCTGGAAACCATAAAAAAATCCCCAAATCGGCGTGCGATTTGGGGATTTGCCATCTCCACCAAAAAGGATCCTTCTCTGCGGCAGGTCTTCTGACTTATGGATCTTTCTCAGCCCGCGCCTTCCCATCCGGCACTCACTTACCATTCTGATGCATCTAGCTGATTCAGTGCTTGAATCCAAGCAGAATCAATAGATTAGGAGAAACAGAAGTGAGTGCCGGGCAGTGGCCTCCTTGCGGGCCTCGTCCCCACTTACAGCGGCGGGACCGTGCTGGACTCGCACCAGCTTCCCTTTGCATCCAGGAGCTGATAGGCACCCTGGATTACCGCAGAGAGTGTTCTGTTCGCGTCAAAGAGCTTTTTCCGACTCGCTTGCTGGCTCATTGGGGTGTAGGAAAAAACTGCCAGGCTGTCAATCCTAGCCGCACTTGGTAAAGCCGCAGGAATGACAGATGAAGCAGCCCTCCTGAAACACGAGATCCAGGCCGCACTCCGGGCACTTCGCCCTCCCGAGACTGTGGCTGTCCGGATTCGGCCCGGAGCCCTGCAGATATCTGTTTTGCAGCACCCAGGCCACTGCATCCGGGATGGACAGGAGCAGCCCTTTTTTCTGGAAAACCGGATGCTCGCCCCCGATCCCCTTGAGCTGACGCACCACGTCCTCCACCGGTATGCCGGAGCGAAGGGCCAGGGAAACCAGCCGGCCTATGGCCTCGGCCTTGGCGGTAATGGATCGCCCGGAGCGGCCGATGGTGGCGAAAACCTCGAAGGGCTTGCCGTCCACTTCGTTGACCGTTAGATAAAGCGTCCCCAGGCCGGTCTTTACCTTTTGGGTGAAGCCGTAGACCACCTCGGGTCGCTCCCGCACCGCAGCCCGATCCTGCTTAGGTCTCTCTTGGTCAGGACTTTCGGATTGGCTGGTGCTCAGAACCTGCTCCTTCTGACAGCCGTCCCGGAATACGGTAACCCCCTTGCATCCATGCTCGTAGGCCTGCCAGTAGATGTTGAGGATGTCCTCCTGGGTGGCCTCGTTGGGCAGATTGACCGTCTTGGAGACCGCGTTGTCCGTATGCCGCTGGAATGCGGCCTGCATACGCAGGTGCCATTCCGGCTCGATGTCCAGGGCCGTAACAAAGACCCGCCGCAGGCTTTCCGGCAAATCCTCCATCTGCTTAATCGTTCCCTTGGAGGCGATCTTCTGCTTGAGATCCGGACTGGAAAACCCGGCCTCAAGGAGCGCTTTTTCAAAATGATGATTGACCTCCACCAGCCTTTCCCCGTCCATAACCCGCCGCTCGAAGCTAAGGGCATAGAGCGGCTCGATTCCGGAGGAGCAGCCGGCTAGAATGGACAGTGTGCCGGTGGGGGCAATGGTCGTGGTGGTCGCGTTCCGATAGGGGCCCAGCCTTTTGGCCGCGAACACCGACTCGGGATAAGCCGAAAAGGGTCCCCTTTCCTCTGCCAGCTGCTGGGAGGCGGCTTTGGATTCCTGCTGGAAAAAATCCATGACCTTGGAGGCCAGATCCAGGGCAGGATGGCTGTCGTAGGCGACATTGAGCTGGAACAGGAGATCGGCCCAGCCCATAATGCCCAGGCCAACCTTCCTGTTGCGGTGCACCTTCTGCGTTATCTGCTCCAGGGGATAGCTCGAGGCGTCGATCACATTGTCCAGAAAACGGATGCTCAGATGAATGACCCGCTTCAACCTGTCCCAATCCACGCCGTCCTCGGATTGCGGTTCGAAGAACCGGGCCAGGTTCACGGATCCTAGATTGCAGGCCTCATAAGGGAGAAGGGGCTGCTCACCACAGTTGTGTACTGTCAGCCCATTGGCGTCAAAGGCATGCCCCTCCGGAACCTGAACATCATAGACCTCCTCCAGGCCCTGATCTTCCAAGCCTTGGAAGGTACAGACGAAACGCTCCTGATTGATATGCCGTCTGTAGGCCGAAAGTGCGGCCTGCAGCTTGGCGGTTTTGGCCGAATCATGGAAGCCTACGCATTCGGCAAACTGTGCGATGTTGTCCTTGGCGATGATCAGCTCGTGCTGATCCCGGCAAGCATAGGGCCTCAGGCCTCCGCGGCCGTCGGGCAAATCCCGGCTGGCTGCAGCCCGCCGCTTGGTGTGGATCGTGGAGGCGATGCCCAAACGGAGCAGCATCCTCTGAGCCGCCTCGAGTCTCGACCAGCTGCTCTGAGCCAGACGGATGCTGACCCCCCTCATCTGGGAGCCCTGCACCGAGCCGTCGGCATCGAAAAGGCCGCGCAGAAATCCCTTATGGCAGTCGGAAGAGGTTTTTTCCAGCTCCGGTGTGATTTCCTTGCGGCCCGGCCCCATGCCCAGTCTGTTGGCCAGCTTTTTCAGATGCCCCAGGCTGAGCCGGTACTCGCCTCGGCCGTCCACCTTCTGCCAGCCCTGAAAGTCCTTCCGGTGCGGCAGAGAGGCTGCATAGCACTGCGCCGCCTGCATGAGCTCGGTCGCGGAAGACGAGGCGGCCTCCTCCCCGTTGGCCGCTTCTGCAGGCTGCCAGACCGAAAGCACCGCTTTATCCTCTTTAAGGGTCCCATCGCCGACCAAAAGCCCTAGGAGATAGCCCTCGGCCTCGCTGAGAGCTCCGGGCCAATGGATAAGGCAGCGGTGGTTGTGCAGCACGATCTTATCGCCCGGAGTCAAGGACGAGGCTTGTACCCATTCGCTCTGCAGCGAGCTCCGGGTCAGCGAACCCGCCCGGAGCACCTGATGGTCCGAAGTCAAGCGCAGCGAATAGCCCTCCGCAGTATTGAGCCGAAGGACCCTCTTGGTGCCGGTGGAGAAGAAGCCGTGTTCCGTGGTCTCCTTCTCCCGTCCGTTCACCAGAAGAGAAACCGGCTCTCCGATCAGGTCTTTGACCTGCCTCGGCCCAAGGCTTGTGTGCACCCAGGTATCTGCTGGAATGCACGGATTGGTGCTCTCGATCTCTCCCTGCTCCGGCGTTGGATTGTCCCGGTTGATTCGATCGATGAAGATTATCCCCGGATCTCCCCGCTCCCAGGCCTTCTGGACCAGGAGGTGGAAAACCTCGCGAGCCTTGAGCCTTGCCTCTTCCAGGCCGGTGTGCGGGGCAATGAGCGAATACTCGGTATCCTCTTCCACCGCCTGCATAAAAGGCTCGGTCAAAGCCACCGAAAGATTGAAGTTGTTCAACCGGCCTTCGCGCTCTTTGGCTTTGATGAACTCCAGGATATCGGGATGATCCACCCGGAGCACCCCCATGTTGGCGCCTCGCCGTGTGCCGCCCTGCTTGACCTGCTCCGTGGCCGTGTTGAAGATCTTGAGAAAAGATATGGGGCCCGAGGCCACTCCGCCAGTAGAGCCGACGCGACTTTCCTTGGGCCTCAGCCGGGAGAAGGAAAATCCGGTCCCGCCACCGGATTTATGGATCAAAGCGGCATGCTTGATCGCATCGAAGATCTCCTCCATGGAATCGCCAACCGGCAGCACGAAACAGGCCGCAAGCTGGCCCAGCCCGGAGCCGGCATTCATCAAAGTGGGCGAGTTGGGCAGAAAGTCGAACTCGGCCATCAAGGCATAAAACTCCCTGGCCAGGCTGTCCCGGCTGAAGGGAGAACGCTCGTACTTGCCCTCCTCCTTGGCTATGCTCTCGGCAATCCTCCAGAACATCTGCTTGGGATCTTCTATGGGGTTGCCCTCCGGATCTTTTCGCAAATAGCGCCGTTCCAGGACGACCCTGGCATTGGAGCTAAGCTGGGGTTCGGGAAGCTCAAGCGCGCTGCCGCTCTCGTTCATAGTGCCGCTCCTGGGCGAAAAAATGGATCCAACAAGTTGGGCTTGAAAATGCGACCCCGCGTTTTGACGGGAACTACTCGAGATATGCGGTTTGGACGTTATAGTGGCTGGCGAAAACAGGACCCAGGCCCTTGAACATGCTCACCTGAGTCAGGATGTACTCTGCAGCCTCGCGGCGTACCGGCTCTTCCAGGCTGTTGAAGTAATGAAACATATCCTCGCGGGTCTCCATGCTCTTCATCGTGGACCAGATGCTGGCCGGATCCTGAGAGGAATCCGCATCCGCCTGGATCTTTTGTCTGGCCCGAAGCTCCTCTTGACCCTCATCCTGCAAACGGCCAAGCTCTGCTTGCAGCTTTTGCACCGCCGCTGCAAGCTCCTCCTCGGTGGAGCAAAAAGGGGTGATGAAGCAGGTGTTGCCCTCCTGGCGAACTCCGAGGCGGACTCGCGCCTCATCTTTTGCCTCCTGCAAATCCACAAAGAATTCCGAGCTCACAGGCCGCCTCCTTGCCCTAAGGCCACAGCGAAATATTGACTTTTATCTTTTCATCTGAAAACTTGAAAATCATTCGCAATAAGGCGCAGCAACCAGCACAGCCATGGCTCGTTACTGTCCATGGCATAAACCTATAAACTAAACCATAAGGAAAGCCCATGCAACCTGTGATTACCCTTCCGGAAACCACGCCTCCGGTGGACCGGGGCTATGCCATGTCCATGGTCATCGACACCTTTCGGGGACACCGAAATGTGGAAGTACATCTCTTCCGGCCCCATTGGCCCGAGGAGGAGATGCAAAAATACGACTGGCTCAACCTCCTTGGCGACCCCATTAAGAAGGGGCAGGAGATCGATCCCCTGGGAAGCCGCAAGGTGCTCTTGGAAACCTTTACCGCAGAAGAGTCGGAACAGCTGCTCAACTACTTGCGGCAGCGATATGAATCAAAGCTCTCCTCGATCACCGTAACCGTGCTCCAATTTCCCATCCCCCTCGGACTGATCCCTCTTAGTGAAATGGAGCCCGGGGAAACCATCGGCACCCTGGAGCTGGAAAAAATTCCCAATTATCCGCTCAGCTTCCCGGTACACGGGCTCTTCGACCTCCGGCGGCACGAGCCGAGAAGCGAGGATTAGGGGCAAAGCTCCCTTAGGCCTGCGGCTGGCGATACGGGCCAGATTGCCGCACCGAAAAGACATTACCCTTTTACCGACAGGATATCCAGTTATGAACAGACGCGAATTCCTTTACTGGCAAATCGGAGCCGCCGCCTTGACCCTCAGCGGCAGCATGATCGGCCGGCCTGTCCGGGCTTTGGCAGCTGACCCCCCGGACCTGGCCCTGGTCAAAGGCGCTCCGGATGCAGCCACCAGAAAAGCGGTGGACATGCTCGGCGGCATGTCTTCTTTCGTCCGTCCCGGCGACAAGGTGGTGATCAAGCCGAACATGAGCTTTGATCAGCCTCCAGAGGCCGGGACGAACACCCATCCGGCGGTGGTTCAGGCTTTGGCCGGCCTGTGCAGCCAGGCCGGAGCCTCCAGGATCTCTGTCCTGGACCACACCCTTCGCGGCGCGGAAATGTGTCTCGAGAAAAGCGGCATCCGGGAAGCTTCCCGGGGAATTGAAGGCTGCCAGATCGACACCCGGAGCGCACCGGCCCAGTTCAAGAAGGTCGATATCCCGGAGGGGAAGCAGCTCCGTTCCACAGAGGTCATGCAGGAGGTGCTGGCCGCGGACGTGCTCATCGCAGCTCCCGTGGCCAAGCATCACTCCAGCACCGGAGTAAGCCTCTCCCTGAAGGGGATGATGGGGCTCATCTACAACCGCTCGGAGATGCACTGGAAGTACGACTTGCACGCCTCCATCGTCGACCTCTGCACCCTGCTCCAGGCCGATCTTACCGTCATCGACGCCAGCCGGGCCCTGACGGAAAACGGCCCCTCCGGCCCGGGCAAGGTGGTCAACCTGAACACCATCGTCGCCTCCCGGGACATGGTGGCCGCAGATGCCAAGGTGGTGGAGCTGGTGCAGTGGTATGGGCGATCCATTCCCGCCGCCAAAGTAAAGCACATTCGCCTGGCCCATGAACGGGGTCTGGGCCGTATGGATCTTGGAAGCCTGCGCCAGAAAAGCGCCCAGGTATGATCACCTTCCGCCGCGGGGTTCAGCTATGCTGTCTGGCCCTTTTTGTGGGGCTCGCCTTGCAGGCCGGATTTCCTCTCCCCGGCTGGGCCCCGGTGGGCGGGTTCTTTCAGCTGGATCCCCTGCTCCAGATCGGAACCCTGCTGTCTTTGGGAGTCGTTTTCGAAGGCATTCTGGTCCTCTGCTTCCTCCTGGCAGCGACGCTCCTGCTGGGCCGCTTCTTCTGCGGCTACGTCTGCCCCCTGGGTACCTCCTTCGACCTGGTGCGATCCCTGGCCAGAAGCCGGGAGCTGAGCCCGGGCAATCGATCGCCCCGCTTCAAGTACCTCGTTCTGGCCGGGTTCCTTCTGGCCGCCCTGTACGGTCTGAACCTCACCCACTGGGGAGCCCCGCTGTCTCTGGCCGGAAGGCTCTATCTTCTCGTGCTCAAGCCCGGTCTGGAGTTCATCCTGTCTCCAATCGGCTCCCTGGCCGGCTTTATAGGGCTTGGCGCACCCGGTGAGTGGCCAGGCTGGAGTTCGCAAACGAGCCGCTTCAGCGGGCTTGGACTGCTCCTGATCCTGTTCATTATCCTCTTTTTGCTGGATCACTTCTACCCGCGCTTCTGGTGCCGCGTGATCTGCCCCAGTGGAGCCGTCTTGGCCCTGATCGGACGCCGCCCCTTGCTGCGGCGCAAGGTGAGCTCGGCCTGCACCGAATGCGGCCTTTGCCTGCGTAGATGCCCCATGGGGGCCATCTCCTCCGAACCAAACCGCACTGACCACTCTTCCTGCATTGTCTGCCAGCAGTGCGTCCGAGTCTGCCCGGAAGAGGCCATATCCTTCAGCCTGCCTGAGGCGGCTTCGCCGGCCAAGGAAGCATTTCCCGGGCGGCGCTCCCTGTTGCTGGCTGCAGGCGGGGGAATCGGCCTCGCCTTTATGGGCCGTCGCAGCTTAGGTGAGTTCTGGGGGGAGGAAACAAAAGGGAACCTGATGCGGCAAGGGCTTATTCGGCCCCCGGGAGCGAGGCCGGAGAACGAGTTTCTGAATCGCTGCCTGCGCTGCGGCCTGTGCATGGAGGCCTGCCCCTCGAACATGCTCCAGCCGGCACTGATCAGTGCCGGATTTTCCGGCCTGTTCTCCCCGGTGGCGGTTGCCCGCCGGGGCCCCTGCGAGGCCGAGTGCAACGTTTGCGGCCGAGTCTGCCCATCAGAGGCCATTCGCTCCTTGCCCCTGGCAGAAAAGACGTGGGCCAAAATGGGAACCGCAGTGCTCACTCCCCGCAAATGCCTGGCCTGGGAGTTCGACCGCTCCTGCCTGATCTGCGACGAGGCCTGTCCTTACGGGGCCATTGAGCTGCGGC